>JADGNH010000121.1 GCA_017883605.1 Methanobacteriaceae archaeon | reverse complement strand
AATTTAAATAACAGATAACCTTTTTGAATAAATTTTCAACAAACAGATATCTATAAAATTTGCAGCATTTAACTTTTGGAATTACAAAAATTAAATTAAAAAAAATAAAAAATTAGTAAAAAAGCCAAATTGAATAGTTGACTTTTAAAAAGGGAAAGATTAGCCGAATAGAGCGCCGAGACCGGCTGCAGCTTCTTCTTCTTTTTCTTCTTCAGATTCTTCCTCTTCTTCTTCCTCTTCAGCTTCTTCGGCGGCTGCTGCAGGTGCTGCTGCGGCTGCTGCAGGTGCTGCTGTTATAGCTGTTTTTTCAATGGCTTCGTCAATGTCAACGTCTTCCAGGGCTGCGATTAAAGCTTTAATCCTGGCATCATCTACTTCTGCTCCTGCTGCTTCTAAGACCTTTTTTACGTTTTCTTCGTTAATTTCCTGACCGGTTGTGTGCAATAACATTGCTGCGTATATATATTCCATATGATCACCTCAAATTTCTTAAAAATATTCTTGAACTTTTTAAACTACTAATCTGGTTTTAAATTACTAGTCTTGGTTTTAAACCAATATTTTCAGTTTTTCCTAAATTTTTTGTTAAAAGTATTAGTTTCCAAAGTATTAACCAAAGAGAGCCCCTAATCCTGCTGCGGCTTCTTCTTCTTTTTCTTCTTCAGATTCTTCCTCTTCTTCTTCCTCTTCTTCGGGTTCTTCCTTATCTTTAACTTCAACCTGCACTGGTTTTGATTTCAGTCTTTCTCGAAGTTCATCATCAACTGCCTTTTCATCCTTAGCTGATAATTCACCGGCAAGAGCCAGCATCTCCAGGTAAGCCCGGGATAACAGCATTTCTCTGGTTTTGGAGGTAAGTATCTCAGCATTTAGGGCCAAGTTAATTGACTTTCTTTCTGCATTCTGCAGCATGATTGGCAGGGATTCTTTGGTGAATATTACCGCGTTCACTGATAAGTTTAATGCCTGGCTAAAGGCTCTTTGAACGTCTGATAAGGTTTTATCCGGATCGATTGTTAAAATATCGGATGTATATATTGTTTGATCTTCATAAGCAGCCTTAAGATCTATCCCTACTTCTAATGGGTAGATTTCAAGCCGCGTGAGTATGCTGGCAATATCCTTGGATATTTCTTCTCCAGCACCTACTACTGTTTTATTATTGGTTATAACTATTTTTCCTTTCTCGATCTTGGCCGGGATTCCAATCTTCTGCAGCTCCCCCAGCACCGGGCCAGGTTTAAAGGAGGTATCTCCCTTGGGAACCACTATATCGGAAGGAGCTATACTTCCCGCTTTTGCAGGGGCCTGAGTCTTACTGTCCTCTAATATTTTGTAAAGTTTAAAGGGATTCATGTTGGTGAATATCAAAGCAGGCTGCCCTTCCATATGTTCCCCCAGATTTTCTATGTTTGATTTTCCAGAATCGTTTAACGCCAGGTTCATAAGGGTTTTCCTGGACATTTTAACGGTTGCACTCTCTTTCAGTGTTCTGCGCATTTTCTGGAGCTGAGGGGCTGGTATGTTTGCTAAGTTAGCTACACCCACCACCTGATGGTTTTCAATAAGACTTTTGAGATTTGATATCTCTTCTTTTTTCCACTGTGCAACATGTGGCATTAGATCACCCTCGCTACTGGACCCATGGTAGATTTCACGTACATGGATTTAATCTGGCTTCTGCCTTTTTCCAGTTTTCTATCAAGTATCCCCAGCACGGCTTCGATGTTGTCTGCGATCAATTCATCTTCCATTCCCTGAGAACCTACAATGGCCTGGATAACTGGCTGATCCTTTACCCTTACTTTTATGGTGTTTTTTAGCCTCTCCAGTATGGGGTCGGGTTTTGCTGTTGCCGGCACGGGCCTGGGCATTTTCTTCCTCGGCCCTAACACTGGTCCTAAAAATCTACCAACCAGGGGCATGAGGTCTGCCTGGGCCACAAAAAAGTTGTACTGATTGGCCATCTTCTTGGCTTGCTTCCGGTCCTTTCCAAGTTCCTCTAATTCGGCCTTGGTTATTACCAGATCTGCGCCGGCGTTTTTGGCCTGGATTGCAAGTTCACCATCTGCAATAAAGGCGATCTTCACGTCCTTTCCCCGACCATTGGGGAGAAGCACCTCTTCATCTATACGGTTTTCTGGCTTTTTCACGTCTAAATCCTTGATGTTTATAACCACATCAATGGATTGTGTGAAGTTTCTCGGCTTTGAGTCTTCTTTAGCCTTCTTCACCGCTTCCATTATCTCTTGTTTCATTTAATTCCTCCATGAACATTTCTGGTGAAAAGCTCACAATGATTTACGGATTCTTTGTTTCTTGCCATTTTTTATGAAATATTTGTTTTTACCATTTTAAACGAAATAAATTAATAAATAAACTATTATAGTATAATATTAAAAATCAGGCGTTTTGCACTAGTTGTTCGTCGTACAGGCCCTGATCTATCTCCTGTTGCACTTCTCTTGGATCCTTTCCTTCCACGGTTATGCCCATACTCACACAGGTGCCTATGACCTCTTTAGCGGCGTTTTTGTAATCGTTAGATAGCAGGGCGTCGAATTTCATCCGGGCAATCTTCAGTGCCTGTTCTATTTTAAGGTCTGCTACTTTATCCAGTCCGGGGTCCTGTGAAGCTTTCTCTATTTTAAGCTCGTCCATGATAAGGGCGGTGGTGGGGGGTGTTCCTACTTCCACCTGGAATTCTTTGCTGTCCACATCTACTATGACCTTTACCGGAACCTTCATCCCATCAAAATCTGCGGTTTTCTGGTTAATCTGTTCCACTACCTGCATCATGTTAATGCCCAGCGGACCGATTGCAGGGCCTAATGGTGGACCTGGAGTTGCTTTACCGCCGTCTATAAGAATTTCTATGGTTTCTGTTGCCATTAATCTGCCTCCTTCTGTATTAATCTTATTTGATCACCTTTAACTGTAACTGGGATGGGAACTGCTGCCTCAATAAGTTCTAATACAACATCTTCTTTAGATTCATCTATCCTAACTACTTTAGCCCTTTCTCCTTTAAAAGGACCGGATATAAGCTCTATAATACTTCCCTTTTTTATAGAAGCTATTATAGGTTCTGGGTTTAAAAAGCTTTTTACCTCTTCAAATGGTATTTCCCCTTCGATGGCACCTTTCATGTGGGGGACTTTGAAGGCGGGGTTTCGCATGTCCAGCTTAGTTGAGGATTCAACTAGAATGTATCCCCTTAAACTTTCGGGAACCAGAATAGAATTAACTTCAAGATCGCTGTTTTTAACGTTTCTGGCGATAATCCTGGCCACGTTTTTCTCCTGACCTACCAGGGTTCTTATTGCATAAATCAAAATATCACTTACCTGATTCATAGCTAACGATTATTAGCTAATGATTATTTTAATAAGAATATTAATTTTTTAACTAGAATATTAATTGAGTTTTTATCTTACTTAAAATTATTAAATTAAATTTTTTAATTTAACTAAATTTATGACTTACTTGGAAATTAAATTTTATGTCTTACTTAGAATTTATTTACTTAGATACTGTAAGAATTTATTTACTTAAATTCTTAGATTATTGATTTTAATTGAATTAGTTTTAACTAAGTATTAGTTTATACTTTGCTTAACTGGCTTATACTTTGCCTAAGCCTAAAAGTTGGGCGATTATGCTTATTACAAAGCCAATAACTCCAATAAGTATTATACCTAATCCGGTTATTTTGGCCACATTTACATATTCAGTTCTGTCTGGTTTTTTGGATACACGCAGAACTCTCTGGCATTGTTTTATAAAACGGACAATGGACTCTTTATTCATAGAAATACCACTTTTTATTCATGGAAATACCATTTTTTATTCATGGAATACCACTCTAATATTTTATGATAGAATGAGAATTATAAAAAAATTAGAGAGAGATCACAATAGGTTATACTATAGTGATTTATAAAGTTTTTCCTTTTTTTGTACCGAGATGGTACAGACTAAAGTTGAATTGTGTATGAGGAAATATATTAAATTTCCCCGTTCTAACAGTCAATTCCACCGAATAGCTTAATTAAAAAACACCATCTATGAATTCTTCCAGAGCTGATTCAGGAGCTGATTCTTTTTGTTTTTCTTCTATGAACTCCCTTTCACCAGGTATACCGAAGATGTATGGTGATTTCACGCCAGCCACAACAATGGTGGTTCTTATGGTGCTGTCCAGCTCTTCCTGGATTTGTGTACCCCAGATTATATTGGCATCAGGGTCCAGTTCATCGGCCACTATCTGTACTACCTTTTCAGCTTCGTTAAGGGTCAGGTCTGAGCTGCCTGATATGTTTATCAGTGCTCCTTTAGCGTTTGAGATGTCCAGGTCAAGGAGTGGACTGCTTAAAGCTTCGTGCACAGATTCTATTGCTCTATCACCAGAGTCTGACTCACCCATTCCAATCATAGCCATTCCAGAGCCTTTCATTATACTACGGATGTCGGCGAAGTCCAGACTTACCAGACCAGGCTTGGTTATGAGTTCAGTTATTCCCTTGACTGCACGTCCCAGAAGTTCGTCTGCCACCATAAAGGCTTTGTTTATGGGCAGGTTAGGTGCTACTTCCAGTAGTTTATCGTTGGGTATCACTATTACTGTGTCTGCAGCATTTTGAAGCTTTTTAAGACCTTCTTCGGCGTTTTCTCTTCGTCTCAATCCTTCGGCACTGAAGGGCATGGTAGCTACTGCAATGGTTAGGGCGCCAATTTTCTTGGCCATTTTAGAGATCACCGGAGCAGAACCTGTTCCAGTTCCTCCTCCTAATCCACAGGTTACAAAGACCATGTCAGCACCGTCGAGCTTTTCTTTTATTTGTTCCTCACTTTCTTCGGCACTATCCTCACCAACTTCAGGTTCGCCACCTGCACCCAATCCACCGCAGGTTGCCCTTCCAATCAGTAGCTTGTTGTCTGCGTTTGAGTATAGGAGATCCTGTGCATCGGTATTTATGGATATGGTTTTTGCGCCTTCGATTCCGATCTCTGTGAGTCTGGATATGGTGTTATTCCCGGCCCCACCGGTTCCAATAACAAAGATTTTTGCCCGACTTCTCTGTATGATGTCTTCAAGTTCGCTGTCTATACTTTCATCATATTTTCTGTGCTTTTCAACGGGTGATCTTTCCCTTCTATTTTCAGTTTCTTTTATGGTATTGTTTATAAGAGATTTCAATTCTTACCCCCACAGCAAATGTTTGGTTATGTTAATTGTGTTATTGTAATAAGTTATATTTAAAAGCAACGGTTTTTTCAGTGATAATTTACCATCATACCTAAAATTTTTTATTCTTAGCTTCAAAATCTCACCAAAACTTAAGCATGAAGTCATTGTGAACCTAACTATTTCACTATATTGTCAGGTGAACAACTGACGGTTAACATCACCAAAATATCCCGAGATGAATTATGGTCGGGGCATTGCAATGATTTCATGTATCCTAAGGTCAAAGAAGTTACCCATGTGGGCTGGTTTCAAAACAACTGCAGCATCTAAACCCTTACCTGTTCCCCCTAAAGCGATAACTTCAGAATCAGTGGGGATAAGACCGGCATCGGCTGCCATGATGCTTATTTCTACACAGACTTTCACGCCTTGGGAAAAAAGGCGTAAAGTCTCTGCTATGACTTCTACAGGGGTTACACCTTTAAACTTGTTGCTTATGCCTCTTCCCACCCCACTTAAGGCATGAGTACCCACATAAATTTTTATTCCTCTCTCTTCAAGGGCTTTCCTGTACTCTGCTTCTACCTCGATCTCATCCCCGCCTCTGAACCCGGCGTGGTGGGTAACGTTTACAATATGGACGTCATCAATGGTTTGGGCCAGTTTAACCCCTGATTTACCAGATGCAGAGGCTACAACAATATGTTTTATGTTTAATTCCTCTTTTCGTTCCTTAACCAGATCTATAACCCTTTCCGTATTTTCTTCTCCAGGATTTTCAAAGTAATGAATCTTTTTTTCCATAATTTCCATAATA
>JADGNH010000030.1 GCA_017883605.1 Methanobacteriaceae archaeon | reverse complement strand
TCCCAGATATACGCTATTTTATCTTTCATGGGGCTTTCAGCATGTCTGTCCAGGGCGTTATGGGCGATGTTGAATTTACCGTCCAGGAACCACTCTGCATGGGGTGGATCCCATTTTGAAACTTTTTGGTATGGTTGGAACCAATCCAATTCCCCTGCCTGCTCGTCCCAGAACCAATCCGGATCCTCCAAGGCTCTCTGTAGTAAATGGTCATAATCTTCAATACCGTGTTTATCCATCCACACTTTAATGTTGCTTTCCTCAATTATCTCCTTTGAAGGTTTAAAAACCCTCTTTTCATGGAGTAAAGTATCCAATTTCCCTGGCATTTTATCTCCTCGTGTATCAGAATATTCCATAGACTGAAATTATTCCCATTAAGACTGGGATCTTCCTAAGACTGGGAATTTATCCATTAATACAGGACTTTATTCAATTAAGACTGGGATCTTCCTAAGACTGGATTTTATTCCAGATTAAGGTCTATAACTAAAGGGGCATGGTCTGATGCTTTAGGTCTATCTTCACCAACTCCGTCAAAACGGGGACCGGTGTATCTCTCTGCCCTTTTTGGCATCCCTTTCCTCATGATAACTGGATTTTCTGGGTTAAGCTGTGCAAGGGACTTTGAAAGTAAAATATAATCCAGTTGCTGGTATTCTTTTTTCTTTGCATAAAAGTGTGTCCACTGTTCCTCTGGGGGCAGCCTCTGCACCACGTTTTCCAATCCCGGATGTTGTAGCAGCAAGTCTAAACTGGTGCCTCCGCTTGGATAGTCATTGAGGTCCCCCAGCACCGCAAAATTACCTTGAAAGTCCTTTTCCTTCCATCGACTTTCCATTATCTCCATTACACGTTGGGCCTGTTCCATTCGGCGGTTTTTAGTTTTTTCCCTCCCTTCCATCATGGATTTTAAGTGGTTCACATACAAAATCAAATCTTTACCCTCTACTTCAACTTCTGTCTCCAGACAATCACGGGAGAAAAGCCACCTTTTTGAGTCGATCCTTTCATTTCTATGGGTTCTTAATGAAGTAATAGGATACCTACTCAAAACTGCGACATTAATGTGTCTGGGGTCATGACCAGCAATTAGAATACTGTGCTGATAACCCAATTTTTTTAGATAGGCTGATGTGAAATGATCCAGAACTGAAAAACTTTCAATCTCCTGTAAAGCAATTACATCTGCATTTACCTCTTTAATGGCTTGGGCGGTAATCTTTTTCTCAGTTTCATCAAATAAGTTGAATGCCAGTTCGTTTGTGGTGAAACCATCAGATCCGGTAGGATCAACATTTTGTCTGAATTTATAACGAGCAAAAAGGTTTTCACAATTAAAAGTTGCCAGTCTCATTTAACATCCCTCCATAGATATTCTAAAAATTTTGACTCACTTGACAATCTAACAACTGGTTCATTCTCATCCCAAGTTGCTACTGTTGTATTATATGGTCTTGCAATCTAATAATTTAATTGATTTTTAGGTACATCTTTAATGGGTTTTAGATATTTCAATCTTCTTTTGGGATTCATCTTTAACTGTTCTTAGATTTCTTGACGGTTTTTCTGGATTCATCAGATTTAATAAATACAAAGACCATATATCATTTAATGACCTCAGACCCTATCGTGAGATGTGCAGATGCCCTGGTTCAGATTTTAGAATCAGAAGGGGTGGAATTTATTTTTGGACATCCAGGAGAGCAGATCTTACCCCTATACGATGCGCTGCGAAAATCTAAGATAAAACACGTGCTCATGCGTCATGAACAGGGTGCAGCCCACGCAGCAGATGCTTATGCCAGAGCATCCGGGAAATTCGGAGTTTGTGTTGCATCAGGCGGTCCTGGAGCCCTGAACCTCACCATGGGGGTGGCGACTGCTTATAAAGATTCGGTGCCCCTCCTGGTTATAACTGGGGATGTGTCCACCGAACTTCAAGGCCAAAACGTGTTTCAAGAGATAGACATCTCTAGAATTTTCTCATTCCTAACCCTTAAAACTTTTAATATAAAAGAACCAGAACAGGGAATTCTAAATTTTAAAAAAGCTATAGAAATGCTTAAGAATGGTAAAAAAGGACCAATTCACCTTAATTTTCCACGGGATGTGTTGAATAGGGGGGTTGAACCGTCCTTAATCAATGAAAATGTTAGTTTTTACCCTGAAACTGATATCAGGGACTTGGAAAGTGCAATCTCCCTTATGGAAAACTCAAAGAGGCCGCTGATCCTTGCAGGGGCAGGGATAATCTGGTCAAATGCGGTGGATAAACTTTTAAAATTTCTAAAAGAGCATGAAATTCCCCTCACCACCACCTACCCGGCAAGAGGAGTTGTTCCAGAAGACCATCCTCTTTCCCTGGGTATGCTGGGTCTTAGAGGCACAGATGCCGCGAATTTCGCAGGAAAAAACTGTGACGTCCTCCTGATCCTGGGCTCCAGACTTTCAGAGCGAACCAGGGTGGGGATTGGAAATTGTGAGATAGTTCAGGTGAACCTTGATGAAAATGTCTTGAAGGGTGATCTTAATATTCAGGAGGATGTTGGAGAGTTTCTTGAAAAAATATCACATCTAAAACTTAAAAGCACAGAAAAATGGCTTTTTGAAATTCAGAAACATTCAAAATCCTATGATATAGATACAGATTACAATGATATCCCTATAAAACCTCAGCAGGCCATAAAGGAAATACTGGATGCTGCGGAAGATTCTCTGATAGTAAACGACGCCGGCACCCACACCACCTGGGTCACCCTCCTTAAGATGGTGAGGGAACCGTCATCACTCATCTTTTCAGGAGGATTCGGACCCATGGGATATGCAGTCCCCGCAACTATTGGTGCATCTCTTGCAAGGCCTGATAAAAGTGTGGTTGCCATAGTGGGGGATGGGGGATTTCAGATGACCTCTCAGGAGTTGGCAACCATTGCCCAGCTTGATCTGCCTGTTGTTATCTGTATTTTAAACAACAGTTCCCTGAGAATAATAAAACAGTGGCAGGAGCTTTATTATGGAGGCACCTACCAGGTGGAACTGGAAAATCCGGATTTTGTGGAGCTGGCAAAGTCCTATCACCTTTATGCTCGGCGCGTGAACTCACCCGGAGATGTTTACAGGGCATTAAGAGAAGCTTTAAAGTTAAGCAGGCCTTACCTTATTGAGGTGGTGGTGGATAGAGAGGAGGGTATACCTTTGCCGGATTGGGAAGGCTAATCATTAATGTTAAAAAATAAAGAAATTATTTATCAGATAAAAAAAAGTTTATTGACCTTATTTGACCTTATAATAACGATTTAATATCCTTTATTGTATTAAAATTGATTATAATAGTTTAAAGCACTTTGAACATCTACTGAGCGGATACAACAGGAAATTAGTGGCAACGATTAAATCATAATCTACTCAATTTCCATCTATAAATTTTTATTCATCAAAACACCAAAATATTTGTATAAGTTTCATAAAGATACATGTATAATGTTTCACTTTCCGTCAGTTAGGGTAAAGAAGGTTGTTTCCATCTCAGAGGTGACCAGATGAAGGTATTGTTTATAAATCCTCCTTATAGTTCATCAAAATACAAATTTATTGGTTTAGTTGCCCCTCCGTTGGGTATCGCTTACATGGCGGCGGTAATTGAGAAGAATGGCACTGAAGTTAAGATAATCGATGCTCCTGCTGTTGAAATGGACTTTGAGACCATCAAAGGTGAGGTGGAGAGATACTCACCAGACCTGGTGGCCATAACCGCGGTGACACCCACCATAGGCAGCGCGCTTAAAACTGCTGAAATTTCCAGAAAAGCCTGTCCCGGGGCCCTGATAGTTTTAGGGGGCTACCATCCCACTTTCACCTACCAGCAGATTTTAGAAAATGATTACGTAGACGTGGTGGTGCTGGGCGAAGGAGAGTACACCATGCTGGAGCTGGTGGAAACTCTGGAGAGGGGGCGGGATTTAAGGGAAGTTAAAGGAATAGCAACTAAAAAATTTAAAACCCCTCCAAGGGGGATTATAGAAGATTTGGACAGTATTCCATTCCCAGCGAGGCACCTGCTCCCCATGGAGCACTACCAGATCCTTAACATGAAACTATCCACAGGAACCATGATATCTGGTAGGGGATGTCCATTTAACTGCTCTTTCTGTGCTTCATCAGCTATGCACGGCCATAAACTCAGATTAAGGTCATCTGAAAATGTGGTTGATGAGATGGAGCATTTGATATCCGATCATGATGCAGAAATGATCGCATTTATGGATGATACTTTTACTTTGAACCGGAAGAGAGTTTATCAGATCTGTGAGGATATCAAAGAAAGGGGTATAGATAACTATTGGGGTTGCACCACCAGGGTGGACACCCTTAACCGGGATGTTTTGGAGGCGATGAAGGATGCTGGATGTATAACCCTGTTTGTTGGTGTTGAATCTGCAGATCAGCAACGTCTTAATGAATTAAACAAGAAAACCACCATTGAAAGAATAAAAAAGACATTTGAACTTACCAGAAAGCATGGGATAAGAACCATTGCTTCGGTGGTGCTGGGAATGCCTGGAGATACCAGGGAAAACATTGAAAATACTATAAAGTTTGTAAAAAACCTGGAACCATCCTACGCTATCTTTTCACTGGCCACCCCCTATCCAGGCACTGCCTTTTACCAGGAGGTAATGAAAAACAATCTGATTAAGATAGATGACTGGTCCAAGTACACCCTCCTCAGCCCAGTTTTAGAAACAGTGGACTGCTCCTTAGAAGAGCTTAAAAGACTGCAGAAAAAGGCCTTCAGAGATTTCTATGCCCGTCCACTTTACCTTATACGTCAGGCCCGGATGGACGGACCCATAATCCTCAAAACAGCAGCTGCTATATTGAGGGAGATTTAGAAGGATTAGAATATACGAATCCTATTTTTTTGGATAGAATATTAAAAAAACCTTTTTTTATAGATAAATTTTTTTTATAAATAGAAATTTGATAAATTAAAATAAATTAAAAAAAAAATTTATAAGATTTTTAATTAAAAAAAAATAAAAATTTAAAATTTAAATTAAAAAAATAAAGGAGTTTTAAAGCCTTAAACAGATAAATAAGTATCTTCCGTTGCGGCTACTCCTTTTCCCATGTCTATATCAAAGCCCAGCTCCTTGAGGGTCATCTCCAGGGCAGAGATAGTGGTGATGATCTCTCGATTGGTGATGTTACCCATGTGTCCTATTCTGAAGACGTTGCCTTTAAGATGGTCCTGGCCTCCAGCAAGCTCTATTCTGTATTTGTCCCGCATGGTGCCCCGAAATTCTTTGTCAGTCACGCCTTCCGGCATTTTAATGGCGGTAACTGTGTTTGATGATACTTCTTCCTTGGCAAATAGATCGAAGCCCAGGGCTTTCACACCGTTTATAGTAGCTTTTGCAGCTAATTTATGTCTCTTTATCCTGCTTTCCAATCCTTCTTCCATGATCATGTTTAATGCCTCGCGCATGGCATACATCAATGATACAGATGGTGTATAGGGGGTTTCTGGTGGTTGACCTGCACCGCTTTTCTGGTACTTCTTCATATTCAGGTAGTAAGTGCTGGTTTCGGTGTTGTCCACCACTTTCCAGGCATCATCATTCAAGGTTATGGCGGCCATACCCGGCGGTGCTGCCAGACACTTCTGAGAGCCAGTAACACATATATCAATATTATAGCCATCTACAAAAACATCGTCACCACCCAGTGAAGAGACGGTGTCCACCACGTACAGGGCATCGTAATCTTTAACTATGGCCCCCACATCATCTATGGGATTGCCAACCCCGGTAGAGGTTTCATTGTGAACTATGGTCACAGCTTTAATGTTTTCTTCCTCTTCCAGGATATATCTTACATCTTCCGGGTTAACGGCTTCACCCCACTCCACCTTCAACTCTACAGGATTTCCCCCGTGGGTTTCGGTTATCTGCATGAATCTTTCCCCAAATTTTCCGCCAACAATGTTCAGGACCTTATCGCCTTTTTCCACTATGTTTCCCATGGCAGCTTCCATGGCGGCGGTTCCAGAACCGGTTATCAGGTAAGACTGGTTCTCAGTCTGGAAGATCTCAGACATCATCTCATTTGTTTCTTTCAGTATTTTGCCGAAAACAGCACTTCTATGATTCACTATATTCTCAGACATAGCTTTTAAGACCCTGGGGGCCACCCGAGTAGGTCCTGGTATCATCAGCAACGTCTCATCCATCTAAAAAACCTCCGAATTAAATATCTTTAAAGAACTTATTTTTACTGTCTTAAAGAACTTTATTTATATTGGATATAACTATCCTATCTATATGAACCTTGGTATATGGTTTTCCTGGTATAAGGAAATATTGGAAGAGTTCGGCTTTGTTAGGAAGATGGACGAAAAATCTGCGAAAATATTAAATAATCTTTTAAAAGCTTCGAATCCTCTGTCACCCGCTGAAATATCCCTGAAAAAGAAGGTTATAATATTTGGGGCTGGACCTTCCCTTAAAAGAAACATAAAAGAATTAAAGGAATTGAATTTAGCTGATTTCACCCTGATATCTGCTGATGGTGCCACCACTGCACTTTTAGAGGAGGATATCATCCCTGACGTGGTGGTCACGGATCTGGACGGTAAAATGGATGATATAATCCGAGCAAACTCTGAAGGAGCTTTTTTGGCGGTTCATGCCCACGGAAACAACATTAAAGAGATAACTAAATATGTTCCGCAGTTGCATCATATATTGGGAACCACCCAGAGCACCCCTCTTAGAAATGTCTATAACTTCGGTGGCTTCACAGATGGAGACCGCTGCCTATTTTTAGCCGTTGAATTAGGGGCAGATATTATAATTCTTGCTGGAATGGACTTTGGTAAGGTAGTGACCAGGTATTCCAGACCAGATATGGGGGAAACGGAGGGCAGAGCAGATTCTGTTAAAGAACTGAAACTCAAATATGCCAAAAGACTGGTGGAGTGGGCAGCCCACAATGAAGATGTCCGCATACTCAACCTATCTTGTGGAGAAAAGGTTGATGGTGTTAAAAATGTCAGTGTAGATGACATTAAGAATATAACCTGAGTTTTTTTGAAACTTCAGCTATTTCAAAAATGGTCAAATGGATTCTATTCAATTGGGGAATGGATTTTATCAATGGTAAAATGAATTCTATTCAAGGATAAATAATGTCTATTAATGATTAATGAAAATGTATTCATAAAAAAAATCTTTTATTATTTAAAATAAAGTCCTATTCTTCCGGCATGCGTTAATTTCATCTATTATTATATTATTTTCCATTTGCAGTGGTAATTGTTTATTATTCCATAAAGTAACATTTATTATTACTGTAAATTAAAAAATGATTATTCTGATTACTTTTCAGCTGCTCTCCCACAAACTCCAACATGCTCTGCTCATAATCTTTAACTTACTTAGGAGGTTTTATTCGTTATGAGGATCAGCAGGGCCAAACTCTATCAGGGAGAATTAATCGCATTAAAACCTGAATTTTACCGGGAAGGAGAGGAACTGGTGTTGATACCCTTGAATGAGTTAGAAAGCTGGCAGGAAACATTTAAATACCAAATTGAGGGCATCAAAAATATATTGGAGGCCCCTCAGATTCCAGGCCAGTGGATCAGCTATACCAGCTGGGGAAGGGTGTACCAGAGAATGAAAATTATTGAAGTAAACCTGGATAAAATCTTTGAGAAGAGGGATGAACAGAGCATTCTGGATATACACCTGGAAACTAAAAAGAGACAAAAGCAGGAAAAGGAAATCTTAAAGGATGATCCCTACAAAAAGAGGTTGCCCTGTTTAATGGGGTTATAGATATTTTAGGTCCGACCTATCAACCATGTTCACTGTCTTGGACTATGGTTTGTTGTGTCGGCTAGGTCATCGTCCGGGACTATGTTTGTTGTCCTAATTTGGTTATGCCCTAAACATGGTTAATTATCCTAAACATATCTTATTCCTCCATCATGGGTTGTCACGATTGATGGGGTACTTTATGATAATTTCCCATTGAGATTTAGATTATTTAATACATTTCCTATGTTCAATAATATTAGGGGGATGGTGGATATCGTCCTTTTATTTGGTAAAAATTTTTATAAAGAGAATCCATAACTATGGATAGTAAAAAGAAGTTAAATGTTAAAGAAAGTATAAAAACCTAAAGAAGGTATAAACCTCATGAACATAGATGATATTTTAATGCACGATGAGACCATATTCAAGAATAGAGAAGCTTTTAATCCGAACTATGTTCCAGATAATTTTCCCCATAGAGAATCACAGATTACATCTTTGATATTTTCTCTGAGGCCAGCTCTAAGGGGTGGTAAACCTTTAAACACACTTGTCCTTGGTTCCCCTGCAACAGGTAAGACCACAGCTATAAAGAAGGTCTTTCAAAAGTTGGAAGAACGTTCGGATAAGGTGGCCTGTGTCTATGTAAACTGCCAGATTCACACCACCCGGTTTAACATATTTTCCCAGATACAAAAGAAGATTTTGGGGTACCTGCCCCCGGAAACCGGGATACCTTTCTCCCGTGTTTATCAAAATATTATGAGACATCTTGCAGATGAAAAAAAAGCATTGGTGGTTGCCTTAGATGATGTGAACTATCTTTTCCACAGTAAGAATGCTAACAAAATATTTTATGACATTCTACGTGCCCATGAGGAGTTTGAAGGAGTTAGAACCGGTCTTTTCGCAGTTATATCTGACATAGAATTCAGGTACCTTCTGGATAAAAACGTTGACTCAATATTTATACCTCAGGAAATTGTCTTTGACCCCTACACCCAGGAGGAGATGAGAGACATATTAAAAGAGAGAGTTAAGGCAGGTTTTTATCCTGATGTGATATCAGAAAATTTTTTAGACAAAATAGCTGAATACGCATGGTCAATGGGAGATTTAAGAGCGGGAATAAATCTTTTAGGCTTGGTTGGAAATATTGCAGAAGCCGGCGCATCAAAAACCATAACAAAAGAACACCTGAAAACAGCACTTAAAAATACCAGTTCCATAAGCCTTAAAAACACCATTAAAACCTTATCTTCAGATGAAAAAAGATTGTTACAGATCATAATGGTTTCAGGGGATGATGATCTGATTGCTGGAAATTTATATAAACTCCTGAATAAAGCTAAAACTTTAAGTTACGCTTCTTTTGATAGAATACTAAACAAATTAGAGTTTTTAAGAATTATAGATATAAAGTTTACAGGTAAAGGAATGAAGGGTAATTCTAGAGTGATCATTTTAAGATTTGACACTAAAGAGATAGAAAAGTGTATGGATAATATCTAAACAAATTTTTATTTTTCATCACGAAATTTTTACGGCAAATTCTTATAGTATTCTATGTATTTTCAAGCTTTATGGATTTCCAGAGTCTAAAGGTTTGCTGGGAAGTTTGAATTAGGGTATGCGGATACACTCAGTATTCCTGCAATTAAAACTGCTATTATTATACCTATCAGTATCAATAGACCCAGACTGGTATAATTTAAATTTACCTGCCCTGCATAACCTGATTTTTTCCTTAGATCTGGAATTGAAGCTTTTTTATAACTCTTCTGCATTTTATTCCTCCTTATTACTGATAATGCTTTTTCTCAGTATTTAAAAGAAGAGATAGAGAGCGTGTGAGAAGTAATCAGGATTTTTTTAGGGAATTCTGGTTATGATCCTGAAATTCCTAAAAAAATTTATATCTGCGTCAACATAAGTTGATAGTGATACAATCAACTGTATATTTTGTTTTAACCATCATGGGGAGATTTTTGTGCCGGATAGTGGTGAAATTGAGCTGAGAGTTGCTGAAGCATTACAGCAGGGAACCTGAGAAGTTAGGGAAGAATTTCCTAGATAGGTTGCATAACGGAAAATCCTGTTTATTAAAAGATATTTTAGGGAAGGGGAATTAAAAATTCAAAAGAGAGGTTCAAAAATTGGAAGATGAGCATAAAAATCAGGAAAAGTTCAAATTCTTTGATGTCACTGCAGATGTGGGTTTCAGGGCTTACGGTAAAACTTTGGATGAGTCATTTGAAAACGCCGCCCTGGCCCTGTTTGAGGTAATGACTGATACTTCAAAAATAAAGCCGCAAGTTGAAAAGAAATTCAATATAGAAGCAGAAGATGAATGTGCTCTTTTATATGATTGGCTTTCAGAATTTCTGGTTGCACTTGATGTAGAATATCTTATGTTTTCCAAATTTGAAGTTAAAATAAAAAAGATGAACAGCCAATATTCATTGAAAGGGATTGCTTGGGGTGAAGAGTTTAACCCAGGAAGACATGAAAGTAGAGATGAGGTCAAAGCGGTTACCTACCACCTGATGGATATAAAAAAGGAGAATGGATATAGGGTGCAGGTTATATTGGACATTTAGGAGAGAAATGAGACTGGAAATAAAATATTAAACTTTTTCCTGGAGTCCAATCTCCATGGAATTGATCTTTATTTAAAAAAGAAGATTAAAAAGACCTTAAAAGAAAAATACAGATATGAAAACGGGAGATATTTGCTGTTCCACCCAGCAGCATCTTCTGGATCAGAAAGGATAAATAGAAATTCTTATATATATAACATTGAATTGAAGATACTGAAAAATTGGGATAATATATTGAAATTGGATGAAAAGATATTGAATTATTGAATTGAGATATAAGATACTAAAAATTGAGAGGGGAAGATGTTCATGGTTACAGAAAGTCTAAACAAAATAAGGGATTGCGTATGGGAGATTCCCACAGATTACAAGAAGGGAATGAGAGTTCCTGGAAGAATATATCTGGATGATGAAGATATAAAAGAGGTTGAAAAGGGGGCTTTAGACCAGGTTGCCAACGTGGCCTGTCTTCCCGGCATCCAGAAGTTTTCTATAGGTCTTCCAGACATCCACTTCGGATACGGATTTAGTATTGGGGGAGTAGGAGCTTTCAGCGCCAGAACAGGTGTAATAAGTCCTGGAGGGGTAGGTTTTGATATTAACTGCGGTGTAAGACTGTTAAGAACCAACCTGACCGAGGAAGAAGTAAAGCCTAAGATTAAAGAACTGGTGGATGTCCTTTTCAGGAATGTTCCCTCTGGTTTAGGTAGTAAAGGAAAAATAAGACTTAAAGAAGGTGAGATAGATCAAGTTTTGGAAAACGGTGCTACTTGGGCTGTTGAAAAAGGTTACGGCTGGGAATCTGATCTGGAATACTTGGAAGAAAACGGCCGGATGGAAGCTGCAGACGCGGGTAAAGTCTCTGACAAGGCCAAAAAGAGAGGAATACCCCAATTAGGCTCTCTTGGCTCTGGAAACCATTTCCTTGAGATTCAAAAGATGGATGAAATCTTTGATGAAGAAGTGGCCCGTAAATTTGGTCTAAAGAAGGGTCAGATAACGGTTATGATACACACCGGTTCCAGGGGATGTGGCCATCAGATATGCTCTGATTACCTTCGAACCATGGACAAAACAGCTAAAAAGTACCAGATAAATTTACCGGACAGGCAACTCGCCTGTGCACCTGTAGATTCGCCTGAAGCCCAGGACTACTTCCAGGCCATGGCCGCCGCCGCCAACTTCGCCTGGACAAACCGGCAGATGATAGTGCACTGGGTCAGAGAATCCTTTGAACAGATATTTCACCGGGATGCAGATGAAATGGAAATGGGTATTGTGTACGATGTGGCTCACAATATCGCTAAAAAAGAAGTTCACAGAATAAAAAACCAGGATACCCTGGTATATGT
This sequence comes from Methanobacteriaceae archaeon, assembly GCA_017883605.1. Classification (GTDB taxonomy): domain Archaea; phylum Methanobacteriota; class Methanobacteria; order Methanobacteriales; family Methanobacteriaceae; genus Methanobacterium_A. The sequence continues at coordinate 5,600 of JADGNH010000030.1, read as the reverse complement.
CCACAGGAAGGGAGCAACCCGAGCCTTTGGACCTGGAAGAAAGGAAATACCCCTGGAATATCGAAAGGTGGGACAGCCAGTTATCATCCCCGGAACTATGGGAACAGCTTCTTACATCTTACATGGAACAGAAACCGCCATGACAGAGACTTTCGGTTCTACAGCCCATGGCGCTGGGCGTAAAATGAGCCGATCCGGCGCGAAAAGAGTTTATAGTGGTGAAGAGGTTAAAAAGTCGCTGGAGAAGAGTGGAATAACTTTAATGGCCAATTCCATGCCGGTGGTGGCAGAAGAAGCACCGGGAGCCTACAAAGACGTTCATAAAGTAGTTAAAACGGCTCACGATGCCGGAATATCTCTTTTAGTTGGTAAAATGGTGCCCATAGGTGTTGCCAAGGGATGAACATTCTATACAAATCCCTCAAAAGAATGTTTTATTAAGTTATAAATCAATGTATAGAGGTATAACATTATTTGGATATAAACAAAATCTATGGATGTATAATCAGTTTATCAGGTTATAAACAGTTATATCAAGTTTAATCAGCTTATTAAGTTATTGGCAGTTTATAAAGGGCATAATCCGGTAATTATAAAGTTATAAACATTTTAAGAGGCAGATTTAATGTTGGCTGTAATTGGGGGCACTGGAATATATGAGATTGTGGAGATGGGAGATGAGGTTGAAAAGAAGATCATTAAAACTCCCTATGGAGATTCTCCCGAAGTTTCCGTATTCCAACTTCACCAAAAAGAGGCAGTCTTTATGCCCCGACATTCCAAGGGACATGCTAAACCGCCCCATATAGTTAATTATCGAGCTAATATCTGGGCCTTAAAAAAACTGGGTGTTGAAAGGATAATAGCCACCAATGCTGTGGGATCTCTTTTTGAGTCTATAAAACCAGGAGATTTTCTCATACCCCATGATTTCATAGACTTTACCCGGATGAGGAAGGGCACCTTCTACGATGATAAAACAGTTCATATAGACGTTACAGAGCCCTACTGCCATGAATTGAGGGATATATTAATATCTTCCGGGGAAGTTGTCGGTGAAGGTGTTTATGTATGTACAGAGGGCCCCAGATTCGAGACAAAAGCCGAAGTAGAGATGTTTCAGAAATTAGGTGGTACTGTGGTGGGCATGACGGGATTACCCGAAGCTGTGCTTGCAAGGGAGCTTGAAATGTGTTATGCCAGCGTATGTACCGTGTCAAACTTTGCGGCATCCATATCCCCAAACAAACTTACCATAGACGAGGTGTTTGAAATTTTAGAAGAAAAAAAGGAAGATTTAATTAAATTGATCTATAATTCTATCCTTAAAATCCCTTCAAAGTCCGACTGTCAGTGCATGAACACTCTGGACGGTGCTGAAGTTGAAAGTTCATGGGAAAGAGAAGATTTATAACTTTAAATTGATAGTAATATTATGAATCTAATTAGAATATATATTGGTAAATTAATTAGAACATAATTTTTATTTGAGGTAATTTTAATAGAAATAAATTAATTAGAATAAATTAATTAGAATAAATTAACTAATATATTAGCTGTGATATTTATTCTGATAAATCAGGATTTAAGGAGATTTAATGTTCAACCAGCTACAGAAGGAAATTATAAAACTTAAAAAAGAAAAAAATGCCATAATACTGGCTCATAATTATCAAACAGCTGATATACAGGAAATAGCAGATTTCATAGGGGATTCCCTGGAGTTGTGTGTAAAAGCCGCCGAGATAAAGGAATCAGACCTGGTGGTCTTCTGTGGGGTGGACTTCATGGCAGAAACAGCCGCCATATTAAATCCAGATAAAAAAATAGTCATCCCTGATAGAGAGGCAGAGTGTCCCATGGCCCACATGTTACCTGCAGAATATTTGAAGCAGGCTAAAGAGAAATATCCTCAGGCAGCGGTTGTTCTTTATGTTAACACTCTGGCAGAGGCAAAGGCTGAAGCAGACATACTTTGCACCTCATCAAACGCTGTAGCTGTTGTTAAAAGTCTTAAAGAAAATTTAATACTTTTTGGCCCTGATATGAACCTGGCCTGGTATGTTTCCCAGCAGGTGGACAAGGAAATAATTCCCATCCCGGAGGGGGGCCACTGTTACGTTCATAAAATGTTCCATGAGGGAGATTTATATATTTTAAGAGAGAAATATCCGGATGCAGAGGTTCTGGTCCATCCCGAATGTGACCCGGAGGTGCAAAAGGCGGCAGACCAGGTGCTTAGTACCGGGGGTATGATCAGATACGTGGCTAACTCCCCCAGGGAAACCTTCATAATTGGCACTGAAGTGGACATGACAACCCGTCTTAGAAGGGAAAATCCGGACAAAAACATAATACCGCTTTTAAGCGAAGCGATATGTGAAAATATGAAGCTCCACACCCTGGAGAAAGTTAAAAACTCCCTCATAAATGAGGAATTTGTTGTTAAGGTCGATGCGGAGATAGCAAGAAGGGCCAGAAAGGCCGTGGAGAAAATGCTTGAAGTTTCCTAGTTGTTGGCTTATCTTAAGGAGTTTATTAATTTATTTAAATGAGTGTGGATTGATTTATCTAAATTGAGTTTAAACAGTTCTAAAATATCTTAAATTGAGTTTAAACAGTTCTAAAATACCTTAAATTGAGTTTAAACAGTTCTTAAAATAGACTTTTTGATGTCTAATTATTGGTGATAAAATTTGAATTTTAATCGTCTGGGTATAGTGGGCATAGTACTGATTCTATTTGGAGTTCTTCTTTTCAAAACAGAATTCCTGGATCAGCTGGTCACTTCCATTCTCTGGCCTCTGCTTTCTGGCTCATCTAAGGGCAAGGCAGTTCTTCTACTGGTTATAATGGGAAGCCTGCTGCTTTTAAATGCACTGCTAAACTATCCTAAAATAGCCAGCAAAATAGGCTTTTTTGATGTTTCAAACGATAAAAAGTATCTTAAGTTGACTTTGTTCCTGGTTTTGTTAACCTACGTCATTGGCATTCTTATTGAAGTGTGGTTAAGACTTAAATACGGTGTTTCAATTTTTACCATATTCGTGTCCTTAAATCCCGATGTAAGTTCAACCAGTATGACTCACAGCCACGTTTTTAAATCGGTTTTAGGATCTATCATCACCAGCGTGGGAGAGACGGTTCCCTCTCCAATACACACCGGAGATTCGCTGCTACAATATGTATCTCCATTTGTCTACATCATCATTATCCTTTTCCCCTTAGCTTATATAACAGGACTCCTATCTCTGAATAAGAGCAGGGACATCCATAAATTGATACTGGCGTTTGCAGTTACCCTATCTCTCATCGCCATGATAGACGGCGGATTGTTCTCACAACCAGCTGTAATAGGACTTTCTGGTCTTTTAATCATATATTTCATAAAAAAACCGTTTTCACCCCGAAATCTCATAAAACCAGCGGTTATAGTTTCTTTAATTATTCTTGTGGGATTCGCTCTGGAAATTGCAGGGACCAACACGGCTTATCATGAAATAACAGTCATAAATCAGACAGAAGAAATTGATATGAATGGATACAATGTTATAAGTATAGATAAAATGGATAATAGGACCATAATCCTCATAAAACCTGATACTGGTGATAAAGAAACCTTGGAACGTCTTTTTAAGACTTTTAAGGGTAAAGCTGATGGATTTTTTATAACTTGGAACATTTTTTCGTATTTTTAATTATTCCTTGAAAAAAAAATTTTAATGGTACTTGAAAAGGATCCAAAAAAAAATAAAATTTTAAGAGATAAAATACACAGATATAAATAGATAGTATGAAGCTTAGTATTGTAATTCCAACCTTTAACGAGGAGGATTATCTTCCGAAGTTGCTTAGAAGTATACGAATGCAAGATTTCGGTGATTATGAGGTTATTGTAGCTGATGCAATGTCTGATGATAAGACCAGGGAGATTGCTAAATCTTACGGTTGCAAAATTGTAGATGGTGGTTCAATTTCAGTAGGCAGGAATAGGGGTGCAGAAGCAGCAAAGGGTGATTTTTTATTGTTTCTGGATGCTGATGTGGTTCTTACAGAAGGTTACCTGAAATCTGCCATGCAGGAGTTTACAGATAATGATCTGGGCATTGCCATCAGCCTGATCAAACCCCTCAGTGACAAAAAATTCGATAAACTGTCCCATGACATTGCCAATCTTTTCGCCAAAAGTGTAGAGACCATAAAACCACACGGCGGAGGTTGTCAAGGTATATTAACTCGTAAAAGTCTTCATGAAGAGGTGGGTGGTTTTGATGAGGATCTGGACTTCGGAGAGGATACTGACTACATAGAGCGCATAGGTTATATAAGTTCTTTCAAGGTCCTGAGAGATGCTTGTCTTCTGATCTCAATCAGACGGTTAGAGAAGGAAGGGCGGAGAAACCTGGCCTTTAAATATACTAAAAGCACGTTATACCAGTTTGCAGGGAGGAAGATAAGCGCCCGAGAATTGGGGTACACCTTTGGACACAACCAGAGTAACCGGAAAAGAATAATTTATAGCGTTTGTGGTGAGGGTATGGGCCACGCTACCCGTAGTGGGGTGGTTATAGAACATCTCCTGGAGAAAAATGAGGTCACCGTTTTTGCCCATGGCCGGGCATATGATTATCTTTCTGAGAAGTTTGATGGGGTTTATCAGATTGAAGGTTTCAACACTGTATATGAAGATAACCGGGTGAACGACACTAAAACTTTCATCAGCAATATTAAAGACCTTCCCCAAGATCTGAAGAATAATCTCCGCCTTATGTACAGTGTGGCCAAATCCTTCAAACCAGATTTGATAATCTCTGATTTTGAGTTTTATTCTAACTTGTTGAGCAAGATTTTGAGGATACCTCTGATAAGCCTGGATAATATGCATGTGATGACCCAATGTGAGATTCAGGTGCCCCGAAAATACCGAAATGATCGGATAAAGGCTGAAAGTGTGGTCCGATCATTCATCCAGCTGCCCCGCTACTATTTAATCACCAGCTACTTCTACCCAACCCCTAAAAACCCAGGAAAAGTGAAAATGTACCCACCAATCCTCCGGAAGGATATTTTGAACCTTAAACCTGATGAGGGGGAACATGTTCTTGTTTACCAGACCAGCGACTCCAATTTAAAATTAATAGAACTTCTCAAAGAGATGGATGATGAGTTCATAATCTACGGCTTCCATAAGGATGAAGTGGATGGAAATCTTTGTTTTAAAAAGTTTAATGATGATGAGTTCTTCCAGGACCTGGCCTCCAGCCGGGCGGTGATAACCAACGGCGGATTCACCCTCATATCAGAGGCACTGTATCTACAAAAACCCATCTTCAGTATTCCCGTGAAAAAACAGTTCGAACAGATACTCAACGCCATCTACCTGGAAAAACTGGGATACGGTGAGTTTTATCAAGAACCGGATAGGGAGGACATCGAAGAATTCCTATCAAAACTGGGTGAATATCGTCAAAACATAAAAAACAACTTTAAACACGACCAAAACCAGACTATACTCCATGATCTGGATAGAATAATAGAGGAATGCTCTTAAAACGACGTTAAATGTATAAAACAGTATTAAATTTTTTATGAAATTAATT
>JADGNH010000120.1 GCA_017883605.1 Methanobacteriaceae archaeon | reverse complement strand
AAATTGTCTGTGGTTATTCAACCGGTAAGTCCCCTTAAATCTTGGGAGGAGCATAGCCATAAATTGTTTGAAATTTCTGAGAAAGTCGGTGAATATCTGGAAGTACTTACCATACCACAGATTCATAAACTTCTAAAAATAAGATAAGGAGGTTTTTCCCATGGAAATGGATGCTCAGGTGACCGTACACGACGCCATGACATCGAATGTATTGACCGTAGATCCCAAGACCAGCGTAAGAGATGCAGCCATCTTAATGAGAAAATTCAAGATAGGTAGCTTAATAATAAAGAGCAACGCTGAGCCTGAAGGGTTGGTTACAGAAAGTGATATAATCAATAAGGTTGTTTCAAAGGATATCAAGGCAAGTGAAATAGCTATAAACCAAATTATGACTAAAAACCTCATAAAAATTCCCCCTGGAAGTGATTTAAACCAGGCTGCCAGAATTATGGCTAAGAAGAACATAAGAAGATTACCAGTTGTTAACAACGGAGTTCTGGTAGGTATTATAACTTCAACTGATGTTTTGATGGTTTCTCCTGAATTGACTGAAATTTTAGTGGAAAACGCCAGAATGGAGAATCATAACGAATATTCTGCCGACGAAAGATCGGTCCCTGGTGTCTGTGAAATTTGCAACAACTTCATGGAATATTTAGAGGACGTTGATGGTAAATTTGTCTGTGAAGAGTGTAAAGAAGATCTGGAAGGTGATTAATTTGAACAACGTTGGAGAAATTATGACTGCAGAACCTTTTACGGTTTCTGCCGACACCCACGCCACAAAAGTAAGATCCATATTCAGAGAAGAGGGTTATAGATCAATCCCGGTGGTATCCGGAAACCGGATGGAAGGGATTGTAACTCGGGGAGATATTATGAACATCTCCTCCAACAAGTCCAATATAGATGCCCGGGGCATAATGGAACATTCTAGAGTCATCGCCACCCCTGAAATGGATATAAACGATTTAGCATTAAAATTGCTTAAAGCAGACACAGTACAGGCCCCGGTGGTGGAATCTGATGATAACATGCACCTGGTCGGAATAATCAGCGTGGTGGACATTCTCCGGAAATTGCTCTACAACGGTAAAAAGCCTAAAAACGAAAATATAGGCGAAATAACCTCTAAAAATGTGGTAACCTGTAATTATGATGATTTAATATCTAAAGTGTGGGATATGATGGATGAAACCGGATTTTCAGGTTTGCCCGTCCTTAAAAAGAAGAAGCTTATTGGAATAATAACCAGAAAAGATATAATAAATTCTGGCCATATTAGAATAGCCAAATCTGGAGATCTAAAGAGATCCATTAAAGTGGAGAAGATCATGAAAACTCCACCGGTGGTAGCTACCCACCAAAGCAAAATCCCTTATGTCGCTCAACTAATGGTGGAACATGATATTGGACGACTACCAGTAGTTGAAAATCCATTGTACATCAAAAAAGAACCAGACAGAGTAATGAAAGCTGATTTAGTTGGTATAGTGGCAAGGGAAGACATTTTATGGTCATACTTAAGCTGATCTTCCAGTTAAATGATCTGCTGAAGATTGAAACCAATAAAAATCTTATTTTAGTAATTCTAAGATTGTTCAGATTGAATTATGTAATGAAATGATGTGTTGAATTAAGTGATGTTGAATTAAGTGATGTTGAATTAAGTAAAAATAATTTTAAAGTGAAAAGGATTCATCTTTCACGAGAGGTGTGTTGATGAGAAGAAAAGAAACCATAAATATTGTTAAATCCATGGACCGCGGTTCATTAGAATTTGAGACACGTACTTCAGAACACGATGGAGATGTGATGAGTATAGCTAAAAAAGAGGTAGTCACCGCACCTCAAAGTGCTACCATAAAGGAAGCATCTGAAATAATGGTGAAAAATAAGTTTAGAAGGCTTCCCATAACAGATCCAGGAACTGGAAAACTTCTGGGAATAGTAACTTCCATGGATATCCTGGACTTTTTAGGCGGCGGAGACAATTACAAGATATTGGAAGAAAAATACGAAGGCAACTTCCCCGCTGCTGTGAACGAATCTGTAAAGGAGATAATGACCAGAAAAGTGGAGTTTTTAGGTAGTAAAGATTCTATTACTGATGCTGTGTTGAAGATGATTGAAAAAGGGGTTGGAGCACTTCCGGTAGTTAATTCCCAGGAAGAAATCGTGGGAATAGTTTCTGAAAGAGATTTTGTAATGCTCATGGCCGGTGTTTTGACCGATGAACTGGTTGAAGATTTCATGACAGAAGATGTGATCACCACCACCCCTGGAACCAGAATAGAGGGAGCCTCTAAGATAATGGTTCGCAATCGACTTAGAAGGATCCCGGTGGTAGGGGAAGATAGAAAAACGCCCCACCCTGAAAAAGATAAAATCGTAGGTATTGTTACTGCAACCGACGTACTGGAATTTTTAGCTGAAAACAGAGCTTTCAATCATAGTAGTGATGCAGAGGAAGTACTGAACACCACCATAACCGAGATTATGGAAAAAGAAGTCACAAAAACCACTGCTCGCACTAGATTGGGTGATGTGTGCCAAATTATGGGTACTGAAGGCATAGGGGGATTGCCAGTAGTTAAAGACGATGAATTACTGGGAATAATTACAGAAAGAGATATTTTAAGGGCTATAAATAGATAATTCCAGTCTAAGAAATTTATCCCAAATACATTCTATCTAAATCAAAATTTCTAATACAATAATTTCAAAAATTTAAAAGTTCTAGAAGATTATTCAAAAAATTTCAAAAAGCCCCTAATGACGGGTGATACGGGTGATATGATGAAAGTGGAAGAAGTAATGAACGAGGACGTTATTTTAATGCAGGAAAATGAGCAGGTTGGACATGCCCGGAACCTAATGCTCAAGAACGGTATTAGCAGGATTATGGTGGTGGATGACGAGGGAACACCTGTGGGAATGGTTACAGAAAAGGATTTAACCCATAAAATGAGGGGTGACGGTCCTAAATGGAAAAGAAGGCCCATAGATAAAATATCCATTAGACGGGTGATGAGTGAAGGCATTTTAACCACCGGACCTCAGGACGAATTACAGGGTGTAGTGGAGTTAATGCTTAAAAATAATGTCAGCTCCATACCAGTAGTTGATGAAAACACCTTAATTGGTATTGTTTCCAAAACAGACCTCATTAAATTCTACAAAGACAAGTTTCAGGGTAGATGGAAAGTTTTTGACCTTATGACCTCTGAAGTGATAACCGCAAACGAAAATCATAGCATAGAACATATAATAGGTATAATGGAAGATAAAAAAATTGGTAAAGTAGTGGTAGTACGTGATAATGAGCCTGTTGGAATCATTACTCCTGAAAACATCTCATTTGCTTATGTAGAAGATCCTGAAACTGGAGTGAGTGTAGAAAAAATTTATTTCATCAGAAATTCTGATGGAAAGAATAAAAAAGAAGTCAGAGAAGTTTCCATGCTCACCGCAGGTGATATAATGCATAACCATCTTATCAAGATAGGAAAAGATGAAGATGTAGCTAAAGCTGCAGAGCTAATGTTAAATGAGGAGATAAGCGGTGTTCCAGTTGTAGAAAACGATATACTGGTGGGAATAATCACCAAAACAGATATAATCAGAGGCATACAATAAATCAAAGAGATATAGGGGCATACAATAAATCTGAGATATAGGGGCATACAATAGATTCTCCTGCAATTTTTAAAAAAGTTAAATGAGGAATAAAAATGCATGTAAAAGATATAATGCAAAAGGAAGTTGTTCTGATTGATAAAGATCAAAACATCCAGGATGCACTGAAACTCATAGAAAAACATAAAATTTCCCGCCTACCGGTCATAAACACCAACCAGGATCATGTGAAGGAGCTGGTGGGCATAATCACTGAAAAAGACATAGCCCTTCGTTTAGGGTCATCCAAGTACGGTAACTTGGCACCATCCCATTTTCATGCTTCCACAGTCATGACCCCAGATCCGCTGACTGTTGAGAGTAACAGAAGCATAGGAGTTGCTGCGAAAACCATGATTGAAAATAAAGTCGGAGGAATGCCGGTGGTAGACGAGGGGGAAATTGTAGGCATCATAACCAAAACAGACTTCCTCAACACCTGCCGGGGACGGCCATTCAATGAGATTACCGTAGAGGAAAGGATGACCAGGGATCTGATAACTATCAGTGCTTATGAAAGACTGGTACATGCCAGAAGACTCATAATTGACGAGAATATTGGACGAATTCCTGTTTTAGAGGACGCTGAGTTGGAAGGTATCATAACCGCCAAGGACATAGCTAATTCAATGATATCCTTTAGAAAAGTTGTTCCAGATAAATACAAACATGCCAGGATCCGGAACCTGCTGGTAGAAGATGTGATGACTCAGAATGTTAAAAAAATATCTAAAGAAGCGTCCCTAGACGAAGCCGCTGCCTTTATGCTTGAAAACAATTTCAGTGGACTGCCGGTGGTGGATGGAAAGGATCTGGTGGGTATCATCACCAAAACGGATTTACTGAATTTCATTGTTGAACTTGAGGAGGTAAGTTGAAATTCCTTCAAAGATTAACTGCCCTAAATGCGGTTACCAGATGGATGTAAACAGGGGAAAGATAAATTCCCCCGAAAACTTTTTTTTTAAATGTTCTTCCTGCGGCGACAGCTATAAAATCTCTTTAAAGGATTTTATACTTAAAGAACTTCCTAAATTACTCCAAACGGATTCTGATAAGCTTAAAGAGTTTTATAAGAAGGGAAACCTGAAATTTTATCAGAAACATTATCAGAAACAGGTTATAAATGCCCTGCAGTTCCGTAAAGCCATGGGAAAGATCGAATCAGGGACCATGATATGTTTTAGGGAAAATATCCACGTTATAATGGGATTTCCCAAGATAAGGAGGACACTGGTTCTTTCCGAGGCGATAGAAAAACATTTTAAAGATGAGATAGCTGTTGAAGAAAAGATGAATGGTTATAATGTTCGTATAGCATCTTTGGATGGTGAAATAATTGCCTTTACCAGGGGTGGTTACGTCTGCCCATTTACAACCAGGAAGGCACCTGAGATTCTGGATCTGGATGATTTCTTTGGAGATAACCCTGATCTCGTTATTTGCGGAGAGATGCTGGGGACTGAAAACCCATACGTATCCCATTACTACCCTGAAATTGGGAAATTAGGGTTCAGAATATTTGATATAAGGGAAAAACTCACCAACAAACCTTTAACCGTCGAAGAGAGACGATATATGATGGATAAATATGATCTTCCTTCAGTGAGGCTTTTTGGAGTTTATTCTGTTGATGAAGCACCCCAAAAAATACTGGAACTGGTCAGAAAACTTGGAAAAGACGGAAGGGAGGGTGTGGTTATGAAAGATCCCAAAATGCAGATACCACCCCTTAAATATACATCATCCCAGGCCCATGATGATGAGTTGATCTATGCTTTTAGCTTTCCATTTGATTTGGGAAAGGCCTTCTTATTTAGCAGAGTGATCAGAGAAGGTTTCCAAGCCCATGAGATGGGAGAATCAGCTGAAGAAATAGATGAAAGGGCTCAAAGATTAGGAAAATCAATTTTATACCCGATGTTAGAAACTATAAAACATGTTTCAGAGAATGGGGTGGCTGGAGAGGATTTAATCATGGAAGTGGATGATCCAGAGGAGGCAGACGAATTTGTGCGGCATCTGCGCGACCTGGGGGTCATGGCAATGGTGTTGAAGTTTGAAGATGGGAAAGCAGTTATAAGAAGAATACATCAATCCACCACTGACAAAATAAGCAACTATCTCCAGGGTGGTCTTTATTAATCCTGGGTGGTCTTTATTAATCCCAGATGGTCTTTATTAATCCCGGGTGGTTTTTATTAAAAAAATAGTAAATAAAAGAGGAAGTTCTGGACATCAAAACAGAGTGGGATTTTTTGGTCCCTCCGGAACTTTTACAGAAGAAGCGGCCTTGATGGTGGGGGGAAGATTGATATCCTTTGATACCATTCCCGAGGTTTTTGAAGCTGTTTAT
>JADGNH010000119.1 GCA_017883605.1 Methanobacteriaceae archaeon | reverse complement strand
TCGATGTACTGGGCATATTCCGGAACTCCTCTGAGGTAATTTTTTACCTCGTCGATGTTTTGTGATTCCAGGATCTCTGTGAACTGTTTATCAGTGAACAACCTTCCATTCCGGGCTCTTACCCTGGCATTAGGGTAAGTATAAGGGAACATATCCAGCACGGGTTTTATGGTTGATACAACTACTATGACTGCTACCACGGCCAGTACTAAGAATAGAAGTACTAAAAATGATTCAAAAGAGGGAAATCCCAACGTAGCCACTATTGCAGTAATGTCCTCTACCATGTGAAATCTCCCCTATTTATTGGAATAGTATTCCTGCCACTTCTGATCTTAGAGTCTTTTTGAATCTCAGCATCCTGGATTCGATGGTGTTGTTAACCTCTATTTCACCATTTTTGGTTTTAACAACAGCCCCGCCAATGGTGGTGATGTTTTTTCCTATCTCTAAGTTCGTTGTGACACCGGTTTTTTCGGTAATATCCTTTTCTATGGTTGCAATTGAATCTTCTATTTTCGGAGCATCATCTGTTTTGAGGAGTACTGAAAGTTCTCCTCCACCTATTTCTACAGCAGCTTCGGTTACAATTTTTTTAAGAGATTCTATATATTCGGTTGCAGTGGAGGAAGCAATTTCTTTGAGTTTGTCTTCTGCTTTTTTAAAAGCTTCTTCTATGACTTCTTCTCGAGCCTCAAGTTCCATTCTTCTGGAGTTCATTTTAGCTTCTGAGATTATCTGCTGATACTTCATTTGGGACTGTTTCTTAGCGTTTTCTAAAATTTTTTCCCTTTCCATCTGAGATTTATTTTCTCCCTCTTCAAGAATTGCGCTAACTTCATTTTCAGCTTCTTGGATTATGGAGTCAGCTTTAATCTGAGCATCAGACATTATACTTGAGACTATTTTCTCTGTCCCGGCACTCATCTGATTATCCTCCCATAATTCCGCCGAAGACCATCAAGAGTATAGCAATCAAGAAACCGTATATAGCCTGGGTCTCTGATAGAGCGGTGAATATAATACCTCGAGCAAACATGTCTGCATTTTCAACTACTGCTCCCACAGCAGATGATGCGGTTATACCTTGACCCATACCAGAACCAAGACCGGCAAATCCTACCGCGGCACCGGCACCTACTGCCACCAAACCTGATGTTACAGTCAGTGCTTTTCCACCCATAACTCCAGAGAATACTAAAAGCAGTATAGCAATCAAGAAACCGTATATAGCCTGTGTCTCTGGCAGAGCGGTGAATATGATACCCCGAGCAAACATGTCTTCGTCTTCTGCCACAGCACCAACACTTCCTGCTGCTGCAATTCCTTGCCCTATACCTGATCCTAATCCAGCCATACCGACTGCTACACCAGCGCCGATTGCTGCTAAAGCTGTTCCTAAAGCGATTTCTACCATTTTTTTTACCTCCTTATATCCGTATATTTTCTTTTGGCACGGAAGGCTCTAAATTTTTGACTTCCACCTATGTAAAACTGAGCAAAATACTCAACATAATGCAAACGTAATGAATTTATAAATGCTCCCAGACTCTGGAATGCACAGTTAGCTATATGTCCTCCAATGAATACGATGGGGGCCAGTGCAATTCCGATGTAGGGAATCATTTCGGCACACAATCCCGTTAGAATGTTAACGGTCATGGCGATCCCACCTGTGGAAAGACACAATGCTAAAAGCCTGGCGTATGATAGTAGTGTTCCCAGAAAACCGGTAAGGTCCATGAGACCAAATGCCCCGTTGAAATAAATGAGCATTATCAGGCTTAAGACAACCAGCGGACCTCCCACTATACCTGCAGTGGTCATTGAACCAGTTAACAGATATAATCCTGCAAACAATACTATACCTGCTTCAAGTACAAACCAGACTATCTGGGCTCCTAATGCCTCTCGGATATCTCCCCGGGTTATGTTGTTGTAGGTTCCAAACACTAAACCCATGTTTATGTGGACAACACCCACCAGCAAAGCGAGGATCAGGATGTTTTCAGGGTGCACAAATGCGTCCACCGAGCCTATGGTTGTGGCAAGGGGGACGCCGATGATCCACCGGGGGAACAGATCTCCAATGAAACCGTTGGTCACCATTCCCAGTATGAAAGCCCATACACCACAGGCTATTAAAATAAGACCCATACTGCCCATGGTTTTACTGCTTCTTCCCAACCCCTTATATAAAACTAAACCAATAATGGCATCCACTAAACCATAACCCGCATCAGTAAGACAAAAACCAAAGAAAAATGGGAATATAATGGCCATCAAAATGGTGGGGTCAAACTCCCGATAGTCCGGGGGGGAATACATATGCACAAACATCTCATATGGTTTGGCAAATTTGGGGTTGTCTAAATGAACTGGTATATTATCCTTTTCCACATCCGGATCAGAAACGTCAACAATGGAATGGCCCTCGGTAGATTTTTCAATTATTTCCAGGGTATCCTCCAGTTTCTTTTTGGTTACCCAACCCTCAAACATTAGTGTGTTTTCAGTTTGGCCGAATGAAGAGAATATTTCACTTCGCTGCTTTTCTATTTCCAACTGTTCCTTCAAAGCCTGTAATTCAGAATGCCACTCTGCAGATACAACAGCTAAATCATCTAAAATTGATTGTTTTTCTTTAATTATAGATTCTATTTGTGATTCTGATTTAGTGATGATGTCATTTGGCTTTCCTGATAGTCCTGAAAATTCAAATCTTTCAAACTCTACTTTCCTCAATAGACCCGAAATTTCATCCCCATGTTCCTTTTGGGTAACGACCATGAGTATTTTGGAAGTTTTATCCTCAGTATCCCGGTCCACAACCACAATTTCATCAGTTAAGCCCTTTAAGCTTTCTTTAAACTTTTCATAGGATTCATTGGTTATTTTACCCGCGATAACCGAAATATATTTTGATTCTTCCAAATCAGCGAGATCAACGTCAAAACCTATTAAATTTTCAGCTACTTTACGGGCATTTTCAAGTTTAGATCTTTCAGAATCGAGTTCGTTTAACTTTTCTTCCCGGGGTTTTGTTTTTGATTCAACTTCTCCCAGGATGTCTTCTGCTTTTTTTATAAGTTCCTCTGAACTTAAATGGGTTATTTCTTTTTTTTCAATGGGAGGAGGGCTTATAAACCCCTTAACCATCTTTAAAATGCCACCATCCCTTTTACGTACTGAATGTAGAAAATCGATGTTACTGGTTGTTTTCATTAAAAGAGAGGAAATTTTTCCAGTAAAAGGAGTGGCATGTGAGGGTTTAAGAATCTGTTTCCACTCTGCATCTTGTTGTATACGCTCTGATATATCCTGGATCTCCACCAAACCCGATTCTTGAAGTGAACTCACTAAAGAATCGGCGTATTTGTCCAGGGTTATTATCCTGAGCTTCTTCATCTTTGCCGGCTTGAACATGGTACTCACGCTATAAAATACTTTTAAACTATCACTCACGCTATAAAATACTTTTAACTATTACATCAGATGCCTCATCAACCTTTTCAGAAGCTGTTTTCTTATTTATTTCCACACTTTCAGCAGTTTTATTGGATATTTGATAAGCTTCCTTTTTGGCATTGGTTTCAGCTTCAAACAAAAGCTTTTCAGCTTCGGTATTAGATTCTTCCACAGCCTTTTCTATGATCTCTTTTGATTTAGACCCGGCTTCTTCAATTATTTCAGAGGATTTTTGTTCTGTATCTTCAATTAACTTATCAGCATCATTTTCTGCCTTTTTAATGGTTGTAATAGCTTCCGATATCGTTGTCATTTAAATCACCATGATATAGCAAATTCTCTTATCAGTCATATATATCTTTTACTATTTAATTCCGGCATTCTATTTATCTATTTCTTACTCTTTTTGATAAATATTCTACTTCCGTTTTAGGGGTTGATCTCTTTCATACCATCGTAGTAGATCTCTTCCAATTCGAAAAACTTTCTGAAGGATGATTCAACGGTCATCTCTTCATACACATGGGAAATCATAGCAGGAAGTCTTCCCACCATAAAAATACCCGTTGCAATTTTCCAATCAAATCCCAGATCAGAAAGAATTCCGGCATTAGCACCGTCTACATTCATATTTATACCCTTCCTATCAAAAAGGGCATCCTGAATAGCCTGGGCTAGTTGGGTGTGTAACCCGTAGCATTTGTATTTCTGTGCCAGTTCCATGAGTTTAGGGGCCCTTGGATCCTTTTCGTGGTAACGATGTCCAAAACCAGGGATTTTCTCATTATTATTGAGGAGCTCATGAACCAGAACTTTTGCAACTTCTTCAAGGTCTTCTGGTGATTCAATGGGCCCTAAATATCCCATAACTCCTCTCTGTATCACTTCCTGGAACATTTTCATGGAACGCTCCAAAGCACCGGCATGATGTTTTCCAAAGGCCAAAATCCCTCCCGATACGCAGGTATTTAACTGAGATCCGGCTGAAGCCATGAGCCGGGCCGCCTGGGTGCTGGGAGGGGTTACCCCGTGGTCACAGAAGGACACTATAACGGCTTCGAGCATCTTAGATTCATTTTCAGATGGCAACTTGCCGTTTATCAATAGATAAACCATTTCAGGAAATGATATTTTTCCAATAAGATCTTCTTGTGGGTATCCCCTGGTTATGATACGGTTAGTTTCAACTTTGGTTATGGAGGTTTTCCATTTGGGATTGCCTATTTTAAGTAAATTATCCATTGTTTCTCTTCCAATTACCATTATAATCACTCCAAAATTTCTGCTGAAGTACTAAAGGATGATATTCTCGGTTCAACACAGCAACATGGCCGCATACACACTATACGAACCCCACTGGCTCTTTGAGGTCCTACTTTAACCATTGAACCCAGGGCGGTTACAGAACCACCCAGGCCCAGAGCACCGATACCAGATCTGTTCAGGGATATGGTTATTTTTTTCTCTACTTCGGACTGTTTTTTCAGATTTCCGTAGGCCATGGCTTTAATCATCAATGAAGAAGCTTCAAAATGAGTTCTACCAATACCCACAACTGGAATACAAGGAGTACAACCCAGCTTGGGAATCTCTGATATCATCCATGTTATCACCTCTTCAAATACTTTTCCCTGATCCCTCCTGTGGAAGACCCGGTGAGTGTTGGCTCTTATCTCTGGACCACCACCTAACATGAGTACATGTATTTTAAACCCTTTCTGATCCATTTCATCAACAATAAATGCTGGAGCAGTTACCTTTCCAGGATCATCATAAAGTCCGCTTTTCTGTTCTATTCTTTCTCTGTCATTACCTTTTACGGCCATGGGTCTTGCAGGAAGTTCTCTTAAACCTATCTCCACACCTTTTCCTAGTTCCTGGAAGAAGTTTCCTGGAATCGAAGTTTCCCTTCCCACTTCCACCAGAACATGGGGGATACCAGTATCATCGCAGAGGGGAACTTTATTTTTCTGAGCTATTCGTGCATTTTCAATTAAAATCTCCAGAATCCAGGATGCCTGGGGATTGATCTCCTTTTTAAGGGCCTTGTGGTAAGCATATAATTGATCCTCGCGGAAGGTGGTGCTGGCCTCAATAACTGCATTTTTAACTAAATCAACTAAATCCATAAAAAACGCCTTTTAAACAGGTTTTTGAATATGATAACTCTTAAATTTATATTTTTTAAATATAATAACTCCTCAATTCATTTTATGAATATAATAACTTTTTTTAATTTACATCTTCTGATATTAATACCTCTTAATACCTCTTTGAAACTCTTAATACTTCTTAATAACTCTTAATATCTCTTTGAAACTCTTAATACTTCTTAATACCTCTTTGAACATTAATTAAATTATAATAAGGCTTTTATTCAGGAATTGCCAGGTTTCCTGCCCCTATTTTGGAAGGGATTGCTTGGGGATAGTAACGTTCGATCATGCTCCTTACCAGGTATACCTGCCTGATTCGTTCTGAAGCTTCCTTTTCTGTGGTATCATAACCATGATGTGTGGCCACAGCACCCCCTGTTTTTAGATAAACCGGGGAAGCGATTCTAATTATCTCCGGAGCCTCGTAATGTCTGATAAAA
>JADGNH010000118.1 GCA_017883605.1 Methanobacteriaceae archaeon | reverse complement strand
TTATTTTTTTTAACTCCCATTCATTAACTTGAACGCATCGCTAGACTTATTAATAAGTTAAACTATTTCTCCACTAAACTCTTCAACTCCTCTCAGTCTCGTTTTACAGCTGAAAGTTTCCCTTCCTCTTCCTCTACAAAAAGGATAGCTTTCCCATTGACGGGGCAGGGTTTTACAGATTTATTTTCGGGATTGAATATCATTCCCTCTTTAACCGGACGGCCGTCCAGGGTTAGGATCTCGTCGATGCCAGCAGCTATCAAATTTTCCGCAGGCTGCGGTCCTACCAGGTCTCTTATGCGCCCGATTTTTAAAAATCTACCATCATTTGAGGTAGAAGCAAGCCCTAAACCTGCCATAGCCCCAATAACACCATCTTCAGTTCCACCAAGACCTTCTAAACGGATATTAAGATTTTTGGCAAGAGTTCGTGCTTTTCCCTGTGTGAGTACCGTGTTTTTAGCATCCTTGCCAAAGGCAATCAGTGAAGGTGAAACTTGTTCCAGAGCAGCCACTGCCAATCCCGGGTCGCTCCCCTCAATGAAATCAAGGAGCATTTCATTTTTGGTAATTTCAAATATATCATCCATGTAACCGTTTCCTGGGACATCCAGATGAATTACTGCACAGCTGTTATGGGATGTAAAAGGGATGTCAGGATGCACATAAAGCTGATGCCGCGTAACCCCATGAACTGGAAATTTCCTGGAAAGCTCTGCTGCTACGGCCCGGGCAAGTCTTCCGGTACCTCTTGATTTAAGGTTGTCTGTGTCGTCAATACATACTAAAATTGTCATATTACCATCCATTTTATTAATTGGAATATTAATTATCCTTAAATTGTTTCTAATTATTTTAAATTTTAAATAATAATAAAAAGGAAAAAAAAGTTGTTTTACTTTTTTTTTATTTCCTTTATTAGGTCTTATTAGGAAATAACACTTTATTTCCTTTATTATGAACTAAAACTTTATTTCCTTATTAAGAAGTACCAAGCGGCTACAGCAACGATTATTATGACGATAATAGCAATAATCGGCCAGAGGTATCCACTACTGTTGTTGTTGGAACCGGTGCCATTGGTAGCGTTGGTATTATTTGCGGTGGTCGTGGCGTTGGGAGTGGTGGTGTTAGCTGAAGTGTTGGTTTGATTTGATTGGCCTCCACTTCCGTTTCCAGTTCCACCTCCAGTTCCACCTCCAATTCCCTGTCCACCTCCAGTTCCAGGACCTCCCGGAGCATAAGCATAGATGGGGGCGACTAAAAAAATTAAAGTCATTAATATCAAAACCATACTCGTAATCTTCATATAATGCCTCCGATTTATTATATTTTAGTCCATATAACCTTATTTTAGTCTATATAATCGCAAAATGGGCTAATAGCTCGAATATGTAGTGATATAAACTCTATTATATAAACTAAATATTAGCTTTCAAGATATGCTTATATATCCCTATCGATCATGCACCATATAAATATATTGAAATTTCTTATAATCAAATGTGGACAAAATTTTTTATATCAATATGTTTATTAGGCCAGGTCATATAAGTGAATAATATCATTGAGATGAGTTGATCTATAATGAGGGGCGGATGGGAATGAATCAAAAGAAAAAAACTATTTTACTCTTGGTAATCACAATTATAGCTATTTTAGGCGTGGTTGGAGTATATTTAAACAATAATCGTTCTGATTTCACTCCAAAAACTCAGATCACAGACATGTCCGGCAGAAGTGTTGCAGTACCTGCCCAGGTTAATCGGGTTGTTTCCATTACCTTCTCGGTCACTTTGCCCATATACATGCTCGCACCAGACAAATTGATAGCGTGGAACTCCAACTTAACAGAGGGACAAAAACAGTACATACCAGCGAAATACAGAGAGCTACCTGTTGTGGGGGGAGGTAAAGAAGACGCTAACTATGAAACATTCCTGACACTGAACCCTGATTTGGTATTGACCGGTCATGCAGTATCAGATGGCTCTGTAAACGATATACAGCAAAAATTTGGCAAAGTTCCGGTGGTAGATGTGGAGGGTGATAACAATATTACCAACATCGTTCCGTCCATTAAATTCTTAGGGGATTTGCTGGGTGAACAGGGAAATGCAAATAAACTAATAGCTTTTTACAACAACCAAACAAAACAGGTTAACAGCACCGTGGCCCAAATTCCTGAAGGTGAAAAAAAGAAGGTCTATTATGCCCGAGATCCCACCGGTCTACAAACGGGACCAGCGGGTTCCAGCCATACCCAACTTATAGAAATGTGCGGGGGGGTGAATGTGGCCGAGGTTCCCCTTACCAAGGGCAGTGCCCAGGTTTCCATGGAACAGATTCTGGAATGGAATCCTGATATTATAATTGTAAAAGATCCGCAGTTCTACCAGAAAGTATATTCAGACCCGGTATGGCAAAATTTGAACGCTGTAAAAAATAAAGAGGTGTATCTGGTACCTAATTATCCATTCAACTGGTTTGAAGGTCCACCTGGGGCTAACAGCATTATAGGCGTACCTTGGACTGCTAAAGTGTTATATCCGGATAGATTCAAGGACATGGACCTTAAAAATCTTACCAAAGAATTCTATTCAAACTTCTACCACTACAATCTAACAGATAAAGAAGTTTCTGATTTACTGACATCTTCAGGAATAAAAGAATTCTAAAATTAAAGGAATATTAAAAGAATATTAAAGGAATTCTATACTCTTAAAAGGGTATTAAATTCTAACACTGAAAGAATTTCTAATACAGTTCTAAACACAAATGTTTTTTAAGAGGTTATTTATTTGATTAAATGGAAAATTACAGATAGAATGGCAGCTCACGGGGTATCAATAATGGTTTTGCTGCTTATTCCGCTGATTTTCCTGTTTCTTTTCTCTTTCCTCATTGGGAGATACCCTATATCTCCACAGGATGTTTTTTTGGTTCTTTCCTCTAAAATATTTCCAATTAACGTTAATATACCCCCCACCTTGGATACTGTGATTTTTCAAATCAGGTTTCCCCGAATAATGGCCGCTATGCTGGTGGGGGCGGCATTGTCAGTGGCAGGCGCATCTTTCCAGGGACTATTTAGAAATCCACTGGTGGCACCGGATAAATTGGGTGTTAGCGCCGGCGCCGGATTTGGGGCATCACTAGCCATTTTATTAGGGACAGGCGCGTTAATAATACAGGGTTTTGCATTTGTAGGGGGTTTAATAGCTGTAAGTTTAACTTATATCATAAGCAGGACCTTTAAAGGTACTTCTATGCTGACCCTGGTGTTATGCGGGATAGCCATTGAGTCCTTCTTTGGGGCGCTGATAGCCCTTTCTAAATATGTGGCAGATCCCTTCTTGCAGCTGCCCACCATTGTGTTCTGGCTTTTGGGAAGTCTAGCAGCAGTTACAAATCAACAACTGCTCTTTGTAGCCCCACCTATAATAATAGGAATGATAATTCTTTTGTTGATAAGATGGAGAATAAACGTTCTTTCTATGGGGGAAGAAGAGGCCCAAACACTGGGAATAGATACAAGAAGATTGCAGATAATCATCATCGTTTGCTGCACAGTCTTAACTGCGTCTTCTGTCAGTATCTGTGGTATTATTGGATGGGTTGGATTGGTGATACCCCATGTCTGCCGGATAATTGTGGGTCCGGATCATAAGGTGCTTTTACCGGCCAGTATTATTGTGGGTGCCATTTTCCTCCTGATAATCGATGATATCTCCCGGACATTGACCACGGTTGAAATCCCTCTGGGGATATTAACAGCAATTATAGGCGCCCCATTCTTTTTATACCTGCTTAGAAAGAGTAAAGAGGTATGGGCATGAGCCAGATGATGGAGATGATAGAGGGATCATTTTCTTTTGTTGAAAATTACAATATATTTGAGGATATAAACTTTTCAGTGGAAAAAGGAGATGTCTTTTGCATATTAGGGGCTAATGGAACCGGTAAAACTACTTTAATTAAATGTTTAAACGGTCTTATGAAATTAAATTCTGGGAAAGTCTTATTAAATAATGAAAACCTTTATTCTTTATCTCATGCCGAAATAGCTAAAAATATCGGCTATATTCCCCAGGTACATACTTCAACCTTTCCCTTCTCGGTTCTGGACGTTGCTTTAATGGGAAGATCGCCTCACCTTGATCTATTTGAGTCTCCACAAGAAAAAGACTTTAAAATAGCGGAAGAATCTCTTAAAACTCTTAATATTTACCATATGCGGGATAAACCCTACACCGAGATTAGTGGAGGTGAACAACAGCTGGTTTTCATTGCACGAGTTCTGACTCAGGAACCCAGCTTTTTACTTCTGGATGAACCCACTTCACACTTAGATTTCGGCAACCAGATACGCACCCTTGATATTATAGAAAAATTAGCTAAAGATGGTCTTTCTGTAGTAATGTCTTCCCACTTCCCGGACCATGCCTTCATGTCAGCAAATAAAGTGGCCATAATGAAGGAAGGTAACTTTATTGATGTTGGAACTCCGGAAGAAGTTATAACTGAGGAGAATATGGAGAGAACCTATGGTATCAAGGTAAAAATCGTGGATATGGGCGACAGGAGGGCATGTGTGCCCTTGAAAATAAAGTAATGCGTGTCCTTAAGATAATAAAGGGTTTTTAATTTGAAATATTTCTTAAAACTTTTTTCAGATTTTTAAACTCTAAGAAATGGTTTATACTGTAAACAAGATGATGATTATCCTCTTTTTCAGGGTATCTCGAAATGTAAAATACATACTTATATATGGTTTTTTTTTAAAATGAGTTTAGATGAAGTCACTAAAGTATTAAAAAAAAGAAAAAAAGAGAAAATAGGAGGATTTTCTCTTTTGGAACAAATTTTGTTCAAAATAAAAATGAAATTCTCATGAATTTTCTTCCATCAGGCCTTTCAGACGTTTTGACCAGGATTTGGATCTTATGTTCTCTAAATTCATCTTATTCCTCTTTAGGATAATGCCTTTTTGTGGACAGGCCTTGGCACAAGCTCCGCAGAGGGTGCAGAATTGTGGATTTACAACTGATTTGCCTTCTACTATGCTTATGGCATTGCAGGGACAGACATCAGCACAGGAATGGCAACTCTCTCCCTTGCAGGTGAAATCCTCCTTGAAGATAATTTCGCCTTCAAAGGGTTTGGTAACTACGGGTGCATCCACTGGACAGATTTCCTGGCACCAGCCACAGTTTATGCACTGGTCATTATCTAAAATGATATCACCTTTAATTTCAGGTTCAACAATATCCTCTCGTTCCATACAGGATGTGCAAACTACTTTAATAGCGTCCGTTGGACAAATTCGCTTACAGATGCCGCAGTAGATACACTTAGATTCATCTATTTCAGGAACACTGGCAACTTCTGGATTACTGGAATTAATATCATTGCGGGCCATGTCAATGGCCTCTGCGGGACATATTTCTTCACACATTCCGCATTTAATACACTTTTCTGCATCTACCTCGGTTTCTCCCCGTACCAAATCTGCTGTTTTAGGTAAAATTCTGTTTAAAAATATGGCATCTGCAGGACAGGCCTTTTCGCAGCGACCACAATATATACAGTCTTCTTCCTTGATTTGAGCATCATGGGTCCACTTAGGATATTCTGGACGGGTTTTGATATTCACCCCTTCAACATCAAGTTCTAAGGCATCAAAGGGACATGAAGATGCGCACAATCCACATAAACAACAGCTTTCTTTGTTTATGTTAATTTTATCCATTTTTAAGAGTCCTCTTGCTATGGGGAGAATCGGACCCAATTTTATGGAACTGGTGGGACATATATCTGCGCATATACCGCATCCTACACATTTTTGATCTTCGTGGGTTAAAGAACGAGTCTCCTTCCCTTCTCTGATTACTGAAGCCATTTTTATCATCCTTTGCTCACTGCTTGATTGGGGCAGTTCTGTATGCACAAGTCACAGTCATCGCATTTTTCAGGATGTAAAACGATTTCACCGTTAACTTCTTCTAAAGCGCCCTGTTCACAAAGTTTTATACACAGTCCTTCACCAGGACAGTCTTTTATTTTACCACATT
>JADGNH010000029.1 GCA_017883605.1 Methanobacteriaceae archaeon | reverse complement strand
TTTCATTTGATCTGACCGATGAAAAAGATGTTTTTAAAAAGATTACATCCATAAATCCGGATTTAGTAATACATGGAGCTGCCCTTACCGATGTGGACTACTGTGAGGATCATCAGAGTGAAGCATGGGATGTAAATGCTCAGGGAACAAAAAGAATTGTAGATGCATGCGAAAAAACCGAAAGCAAGCTCATATATGTATCAACAGACTTCGTATTCAATGGTAAAGAGGGAATGTATACCGAGGAAGATGAAACAGATCCCTTAGGCTACTATGCATATACCAAACTTAAAGGGGAAGAATTTGTCCAGAATTCGGATTTAAATTATGCCATAGCGCGGGTAAGTGTTTTATATGGCTGGCATAGAAAAATGAACTTTGTAACCTGGGCAATAGACGAATTAAAAAATGGTAACCCCATAAATATAGTAACTGATCAGTATAACTCTCCCACTCTGGCAGATAACGCTGCAGAAACCATTATCAAAATGTTTGAGAAGGATAAAAGGGGAATATACCATACCGCTGGCAGTGAAAGGATAAGTAGATATGATTTTGCCCTGGACATTGCCGAGGTTTTTGGTCTTAACCAGGATCTTATACAACCCATCCCAAGCGATGATTTAATTCAGAAGGCCCTGAGACCAAAGGACTCATCATTATCTGTTGAAAAAATCCAGAAGGATCTGGATATTATAATGCTGAACACTAAAGAAGGATTGGAAAGGATGAAAAAAGAAGAAAAGGTGATTTAATGAAGGGATTAATATTATCCGGGGGACATGGAACCCGTCTTCGGCCCCTAACTCATACTGGCCCTAAACAGCTTATTCCCATTGCCAATAAACCAGTTCTATTTTACGCCATAGAGGACCTTAAAGAAGCCGGTGTAACTGATATAGGACTTATACTGGGAACAAATATGCCGGAAATGGTTAAGGAAGCTGTAGGGGACGGTTCAAAATTTGGGGTGAACATAACCTATATCATGCAGGGAGAACCCAAGGGTCTGGCCCACGCAGTAGCGGTGGCCCAGGAATTTGTGGGCAAAGAGCCTTTTATCATGTATTTAGGTGATAATATACTTAAATCGGGGATAAAAGAGTTTGTAGAAGGTTTTGAGGAATCTGATTATCAGGCCCGCATCTTACTGCAGAAGGTGGAGAATCCACAGCAGTTTGGTGTTGCGGAGCTAAATCAGGAAGGGCATGTGATACACCTGGTAGAGAAGCCAAAGGAGCCAAAGAGCGATCTGGCCTTGGTGGGTATATATCTTTTCAAATCATCTATTTTTGAAGCCATAAAAAATATAAAACCGTCCTGGAGGGATGAACTGGAGATTACCGATGCCATACAGGAACTTTTAAATTCAAAAAAGAAAGTGGACTCCCACATTGTACGGGGATGGTGGAAGGACACTGGTAAACCGGAGGATGTTTTAGATGCTAACCACCTTATTTTAGATGTCCTGGAATCCTACAATGATGGAAAAATTGAGGAAGGTGCCAAAATCAATGGTAGAGTGGCCATAGGCGAAGGTACTGTGGTTAGGAAAGGAAGTGTTATAAGGGGACCGGTAATAATTGGAAAAGAATGTGTGATAGACGCTTATATTGGACCATACACTGCTATAGGTGACCATACCACAGTAACCGGTGGAGAAATAGAATCTTCAATAGTAATGGGCCATGCTAAAATTGAATGTAATGAAAGAATTGTGGACAGTCTAATAGGCAACCATTCCTGTATTGTTTCTGTGGAAAATCGTCTGCCCAAAGGTCGTAGATTTGTAATTGGAGAGAACTCTGTGGTGAACCTTTGAATAAGTGATTTATTTTTTCATTGACATTTAACTTAAATAAACGGATTTCTGCATGTTTAATATGAATTAAATAGGGACATGAAAGGCATTAAATTTCAATTAATATAAACTAAAATTTACACCTTAAATTATAAATTCAATCGAACTTTCAATTATAAATCAACTTGACTTTCAATTAAATATAAAAAAAAACATCAATAATTTAAGAAATTAATGAAGAAGTTTTATAGTTAAATGCATAATATTAGAATACTTAATTTAGAATACTCAAAAATTATTAAAATAAATTCATGGTGGACATATGAAAGCTGTAATACCTGCTGCAGGACTTGGTACCAGGTTCTTGCCGGCTACCAAGGCACAACCCAAAGAAATGCTGCCAGTCTTTAACAAACCAACCATACAGTACGTGGTGGAAGAAGCGGTTGCTTCTGGAATTGATGATATATTAATCATAACTGGGAAAGGAAAAAGATCCATCGAAGACCATTTTGATCGTTCATTTGAGCTGGAATACTTCCTCAAAAGCTGCGGAAAGGACGAAGACCTTAAAGAAATAAAATCAATTTCAGAAATAGACGCAGATATTTATTATGTGAGACAGAAGAAGCAGAAAGGGTTAGGAGACGCCATATTATGTGCAGAAAAACATATAGACGGCGATCCTTTTGCAGTTCTACTGGGGGACACCATAACTCAGTCAGATGTTCCCTGCACCAAACAGCTCATGGATGTGTTCGGTAAATATCAGTCCTCCACAATTGCCATAGAACAGGTTTCAGAGGGCAAAATAGAGAGATACGGAATTATTAAAGGCTCTGAGATCACTGACTCCGTTTACAAAATTGATGACATGGTTGAGAAACCGAATATTGATGAAGCACCATCAAATCTGGCCATAACAGGCAGGTATGTGCTTGTTCCTGAAATATTTGATTACCTGGAAAAGGTTCAGCCAGGAGTGGGAGGGGAGATACAACTTACCGATGCCATGAGATCTATGATGAGATCAGATGAAGGACGTTTTCACGATGTGTATGGTTACTTATTCAACGGTAGAATCTATGACATCGGAAACACCGTAGAATGGCTTAAAAGCTCCATTGAGATAGCGCTTAAGGATGAGAATGTAAAAGACGAACTGACTGAGTATCTGAAGGAGCTTTTAAAACAGAGAATTTAAATAAATTATAAATAACTAAAATAATTATAAAATAACAATAGTATAATTCATAAAGTTTACCAATAGCATAATTAATTTACAGCACTATTTTTACAATTTTAATGGATAAATTTTAATAAATGATTTAATGAACGTGATTAATGATAAATCATTACTTCAAGCCTTAAATCATTAGAATTAGTATTTTAATGAAATCCGGGAAGATATCATGGAATTTGACGTAAGTATCATATTATTAACTAAAAATGGTGGTAACAGGTTAAAAGAGCTTATGGAAAGTATAAAAGCCCAGAATTTCCGTGGCAGACTTGAAACTGTTGCAGTAGATTCAGGATCAGAAGACGACACCCTGGAAATTTTAGAAAGCTATAATGCCAGGATATTCAGGATAAAACCCGAGGATTTTCATCACAGTAAAACCAGAAATTATGGAGCCTCAAAATCCAAGGGTAAGGTTTTAGTTTATTTGACTCAAGATGCACTGCCTGTTGGCACTGATCTCTTAAAAAACTTGTTAAGCCCATTAAATGACGAGGATGTTGCTGTAGCTTATGGAAGACAGATAGCTAACCTCCATGCAAAAATGGTGGATACTTTCTTTTATTCATATTTTTATCCCAATGAAAAAAAGGTTTTAAATGAAATTCATACAGAAGATGCTAAAAAATTTTTTATGGAGAACATTTTTGTCTCAGACGTTTGTTCGGCTATAAAAAAAGATGTTTGGGAACAATTAAAGTTTAGTGATGATGTTCACATGTCTGAGGATAAAGATTTTGCTTTAAGAGTCTTAAAGGCAGGATATGAAATTGTTTATGAACCTGAAGCTGCGGTGTATCACTCCCATGAATATTCTCTGGGGTCACTATTTACCAGGCGGTTCAAAGATGGCGCTGCCTTTTCATCTATCGCTCTTCAAGGTGAAGGTAACTTTTTAAGGAGAGGATTAAATTTTTTTACAGAAGAGATGAAGTTTCTTATTAGGAATAACTTTCTAGGGATACCTTACGCATTACTCTATAATTTCACATACTTTCTTGCCTTTTTCATGGGGAACAAAGAAAAATACTTGCCTAGTTTCGTCAAAGATCCAATTTTAAGAAATTAAATATAATCTTCTAAAAAATTAATTCAAGTTCTCTAAAAAAAAATTAATTAAAGTAATAGATGCAAATCTGTGGTAAAATGAAGATTTCAAATGTCAATCCTCTGATCAGTGTTATAATCACTAATTACAATGGTAAAATACATCTAAAAGAGTGTTTAGATTCTTTGGAAAGGATTGACTATGATAATTATGAAATTATTTTGGTGGATAATGCATCGGTCGATGGTTCGGTTGAATTTGCAAAAACTATTCTTCCAACCATAAAGGTTATTCCCCTTGATAAAAACTATGGATTTGCTGAGGGATGTAATATAGGTGCCTTGGAAGCAAAAGGGGAATTCATAGTTTTTTTAAATAATGATACCCGGGTGGATGCAGAATGGTTATCAGAACTGGTTAATGCTACCAAAATCTATGGAGAAAATAATATATATTCCAGTAAAGTTCTTTTTTATGATCCTCCCCATAAAATAAATACTATTGGTGGATTAATCACCCCTATGGGCAGTGGACTTGATATAAACTTTGGAAAACCAGATGTGGAGGAATTTAACCAGGTTCGCTATGTTGGTTCGCCTTCGGGATGTTCTATGTTGTTGAAAAAATCAATATTTCAACAGATGGGTGGTTTTGATAAAGACTACTTTGCATATTTGGAGGATGTTGATTTTGGATGGAGATGCTGGTTAGCTGGATATAAAACCTATTACATCCCTACATCTATTGTTTATCATAAATTCGGCAGTACCGGGGGAAAAATGGACAGCCCGTTTCGAGTGTTTAACGTTCAAAAAAACCGTTTATCTAACATGTTAAAGAATTTTTCTTTGAGAAATTTGGTACCCGGATTTATTATTTCCATAATATTTGATTTAATCCGGACATTCACCTTCCTGATAAAGGGCAATTTTGATTTAATATCCGCAGTTTTTAGGGGAAACTACATCTTTCTGAAAGAACTTCCAGAATCACTTGCTAAAAGAAAATGTATTCAGAAAAATAGAAAACTCTCAGATAAGGAAATGCTGGAAATGGGGTTAATTGCCCCTCTAAGTTCATCTATACAAGAATATAGAAGGTTGGGGAGTTTGAAATGAAAGGTGGGGAAGTTTGAAATGAAAATTTGTCAGATTATTTATACCTACCCGCCCTATGTTGCTGGTGGTGCAGATATCTATGCAGAGAGGATATCTAAGGAATTATCAGAGAGAGGGAATGAAATAATAGTCATCACCACCAAACCATATGATGGCATATCTTCATTGAAATCATCTTTTGAAATGGAGAATGGCATCAAAGTCTACCGTTTTTATCCCATGAACATATATTCATGGATATATTCTGCAAAAAAATCATTATTTCAGAAGATGCTCTGGAATGCCCTTGATATTTGGAATTTGCACCCCTATTTAGTTATTAAAAATATTTTAAAAAAAGAAAAACCCGACGTGGTTCATATCCATACCCCGGTATGGATTTCTTTGTCTGTTTTTGACGCGGTAAAAAGCCTGAAAATACCGGTTATATTCACGGTTCATGATTATCTTCTAATGTGCCGGAGGACATTGCTTTTACATGCAAATGGTGAAGTTTGCGACCACCCAAAGTCGGTTTGTAAGTGGTATCAGGGATTGTCCAGGAAGATGGTTGGCAACAAGCCGGATATTGTTTTAGCACCATCTAAATTTATTTTGGACATGTTAACGGCCAACGGGTTTTTTCAGAAATCTAAACTTATCACACTACCTCTGGGCATTGAATTGAAGGAGGGGAAGGCTGAAAAGAGTTATGAAACAATTGACGTTCTTTATGCCGGGTCTTTAATAGGACATAAGGGGGTAGATGTACTGATCAGGGCTTTTAAAAATTTGAAACAAGAAAATATCAGACTCCATATCCTGGGAAGGGGAGCGGATCAGGATGTTTTGGAAAAGCTGGCGGAAGGTGATGAAAGGATCATTTTCCACGGTTTTGTGGAGGCTAAGGAACTCAGGCATTTCTATCAAAAAGCAAATATCACAGTTGTTCCGTCGGTTTGTTTTGATAATTCTCCCCTAGTAATTTATGAAAGCTTTATGAACGGCACGCCGGTAATTGGAAGCAGAATTGGTGGAATACCAGAGTTGATAGAAGAAGGATGCAACGGCTTTTTATTTGAGACAGGGAATATTGTTGAGTTGGGAAATATACTCCAGAAGTTGATAGAAACCCCTTCTGAATTAAAGAGGTTAGAAAAAGGAGCTTTTGAATCTAGAGAAAAGTATGATATGAAAGTGCATATAGAAAAGTTGGAAAAAATATATAAAGGATTAATGGGCATCTAATGGATTACTGGAATCTGAATTTGAAATTATTCCTTTTCTATAACAGATAAAACTTTATCTTCTTTTAGAAATATTTAAATTAACAAGGTTATTGTATAGATTATTGCCTGGTTACAGGTTATTGTATAGATTATTGCCTGGTTAGAGGTTATTGTATAGATTATTCCTAATAACAGGTTTATGTTATGGAATACAAGTTTATATATGAAATATTATCCATTAGATATATATGGGGCATACTTACATTTTGATTGATATTAACAGGAACGCATGTTTGGAGAATTAAATATGATCTCAAGGTTTATTAACAAAATAAAGGATATTGGGGCCAGAGAATTCTTCATATTGATAATTGCAATGCTGTTTTTGTTAGATATTATAATAATTTTAAATATTTCCTGGTTTAGAGAGATTCTCAGCTTTATCTACTTTACTATTGTTCCTGGAATGTTAATTCTCCTCATATTTAAATTAAATAAAATAAAATTTTTAAATAAATTCCTGATATGGGTTGGATCAAGTATATCCTTGATGATCCTGGTGGGATTATTTTTAAACAGTCTTTATCCACTTGTTTTAAAACCATTATCCTTATTACCCCTGCTTTTGTCATTTAATATTATCTTAATAGCTTTATCATTTATTGCATATCGGAAAAACAAAAATGAATTTAATATTAAAGATATCTTTAACTTCAAATTTGATTCTGAGAACAGACTAAAGTGGCCGACGGTTTTTCCAATCCTATTTCCCCTCCTGACAATATTGGGAACCTATTTAATGAATACTCAGGGAAATAATATTATTTTGCTATTGATGTTATCATTAATCCCGTTATACATCTTAGTACTGGCTTATCTCAGAGATAGAGTACCGGTTGCTACTTATCCTATTGCTCTGTGGATGATTGGATTGAGTCTGTTATTGCTGCCTGGTTTAAGTTCTAATCATTTGATGGGTAGCGATGTTCATAAGGAATTTTACTGTTTTCAGCTGACCTTAAACAGCTTCCACTGGAGTTTATCAAGCTTTTTAGATTCATTTAATGCCTGCTTAAGCATTACCATTCTACCCACTGTTTACCAGGTTTTATCCAATATAAATAGTGAATACGTATTTAAATTGTTTTACACAATTATAGGGTCTATAACTCCCTTAATTTGCTATGCTATATTCCGGGACCATCTGGGTAAGAAATACGGATTCTTTGCTTCTTTACTGATTATATTTATGGCTTTTTTTATCGCATCTCTGGGCAGTGTAAGGCAATTGATTGCTTTAATATTCTTTTTCCTGTCGGTGATGGTTATTTTTGATGAGAAAATGGATGAATTACCTAAAAAAGTCTTTGCCTTGTTGTTTATGATATCAATAGTTTTATCTCATTATACTACTGCTTATATCTCTTTTGTTTTGTTGGTACCCATATTGGCGTTGCCCTTTTTGAGAAGTCTTTATAATAGACTTTTTAAGGGTACAAAGAATATAAAATTCACAAATTTTTGGATTATAATTCCTTTCCTGGCCTTTGTGTCTATCTGGTATCTTTTGGTAGCGCAGGTACAGATTGAAGGAGGGCTTTATGCAATAGATCAAACTTCCCAGTCTTTACAGGGAGGATTCTTTGCTCAGGGAACTAAGGACGATATGATACTAGCCATGTTTGGTGTAGGATTAAAATCAGTCCCTAACATGATAAGTGCCTTTGTCCACGACAGCGCCTTTTTAATGATATTAGTGGGTCTTTTGACTCTAATCTGGAGTTACAAATTAGGTAAACCAAAATTAAACCACAAATTTGTCATGGGAATCTTTATTTCTCTCTTTTTACTGGCTTTGCTGGTGATATTGCCCCAAATATCAATTCACTACCCTGCTGAAAGGGTATTTATACAAGCACTGGTATTTTTAGCGCCTCTTTTTATCATTGGAGTAAATCAAATCTCAAAAATTATAAAAAGACCAAAATCAGACCTTTTAATCTTGTCAATATTGCTTATAGCCCTCTTCTCTTGTAATACCTATCTAACCTACCATATCTATGGAATACCCTATTCCCCCTATTATGAAAATAGTGGAGATCTAAGGGGAGCATATTATATCTATGATCAAGATGTAATAGGGGCTGAATGGCTGAAAAACTATAGTTTAAATAATAAGAATTTATCTTCAGATTTACCGGCAATTAATGAGCTGCTTTTAGGTCGTTATAACTATACCAAGATCAAAGTGATTAACAATACATTGATCAACAACAACGCATTTGATGGTTATATCTATTTGAGGTATGTAAACGTCAATAAAGGAGTGGTGTATGTCAATGTCAACAACATCACCAGCATAAATAATTATAAACCTGCCTTTTCAGGATCCAGCCTGATATACAACGATGGCGGTTCAGAAATTTTTTATAAGATTTCGGGATCAGCTTAAATTTGTCTTAATTTTTTTTGTATTATATTATATAAAAAATATAATGTTCTTGTTGGCACCTTTAAGGCGCTGTTTTTTGTTCTTTGTCGTGTTTTTTACTCTTTATTCACTGTTAGTTTTTTATAAGTTTTAATATACTCTTCAACAGTTTTATTCCATTTGAATTTATGAATATCCTTTAAATTATTCTCTGATATTATTTTTCTCAGAGATTTGTCTTTATAAAGAGTTAATATGGCCTCAGCTACTTCATCACGTTTTGGGGAGGTTAGTATACCATTCCGGAAGTTTTTGATTATTTCTGCACCACCACCAGCATTACTGGCAATTATGGGAACGCCTAATGCCATTGCTTCCAGGTAGGCCATTCCAAAAGCTTCCATTCTGGAGGGCATTGCCAAAAGATCTACGGAATTTAAAAGAGCCAGGTATTCTTTTGGTTTTAAAAAACCAACAAAATGAACATTAGCTTCCAGTCCATATTTCTTCACCAGTCGTCTGATTAAATGGTCGGGAGGCACTTTCAAGGCTATATATAAATTTAGTTCAGGTATTTCAGTAATAACATCTTTAACGGCGTTGATTAATATGTCTCCTCCCTTGGTTAACTTTGAACCTCCTGGAAAGAGGATATTGAATCCAGCTTCTAAAGGGGAGAACGACTCTCTATTGATATTGGAAAGATCTATCCCATTGCGAATAATAAGACCTTTATCAAGCACCAATTCTCCGAATATGTCCTCAAATCTATTATAAAGATATTGGCTGACAAAAATAATCCGATCCATTTCTTTAAAGGCTTTTCTTAAAAATCTAATAATAAAGAAATTAGAGATAGAGGAAAACCCGGATCCGCCGTAAAACAATGAAAACCAAGGACCATGCATGTTACTAATCCATTTCACATTTCTATCGTAGCTTTTATGGACAAGGTAACATAATATATCAGAATATTCTATGTGGGAATGTAATATTTCTGCTCCGTTAAAATCAATAAAGTTTTTTACTCTCTCCCTGGCCCTGAAAAAATAAAAAAACATTAGTAACAGATGTAATAATTTAATTGGTTTGGGATGGGGTGAAATCAGAGCATTTTCTGGTTGAAAAATCATTTGAATTACACTTTTAGAATCAAATAAACTTCCCAGATCTAATATTTCTACATCCAAATCTTCAAAATATTCCCTTATTTCATGGTTTAAGATAATTGAAACCTTAATATTGCTTTTAATCAAGTGAGATATCATCTGATGGACTATGTTTTCGCCACCACCCCATCCGTCCGATATTAACACAAAACAAACGTTCATATTAAATTTCACCCGATATTAATTTCAACCAAATAATTTTTTTTTACCCAATTAATATTTTCAGCCAATATATTTCGCTGATGATATTCCATATACTTTTTAATCTTAATTTACCAATTTTCAAGGGCTTTTGAGAGATCACTGGTCATTTTTTCCATGGAAAATTCTTGTTCCACCAGTTTTTTGGAATTTAAACCCATAGTATTTAGTTCATGAGGGGTTTTTTGTTTAAACTTCAATATTCCCTCCACCATACTTTCTGGATCACTATCTTTCACAACCAGACCGCATCGGTGTTTTTTAACTAGATGGGAGGCATCCCCCACATTCGTGGTTAAAATTGGCTTTTCCATGACCAAATATTCTGGAAATTTGGTGGGGGCCGCTACCTCCGTAGTAGGGTGGCTGGGACGGGGCAGTACCAGAACATCACTCAGGGCATAATAGTTTATGACCTCATTTTGAGGAACTTTCGGCAGATATATTATATTATCTTCCTTTCCCTTCTTATCTCCCCCCACAATTAGAAATATAAGGTGATCATCGTTTTTCAAATTTTTGGCAGCTTTAATAAAGTCATCCACCCCCTGCCACTTTTCACAGGCGCCGACATAGGTAAAGATCATCTTATTATTTATTCTCAATTCTGTTTTCATTTTCTGAACTATTATAGAGTCCGGTATTTTAAAAAGACTTAAATCGATGCCGTTAGTAACATAAGCAGCCTTATTTGGCTTAAGTCCATGTTTTAATAAATTTTCCATCATTTTGTGGGATACGCATAATATTTTATCGGAAAAGGTTAGATTTAAAAAATTTATAAGCTTTAAAAATAAGTAGCGCCCTAAAAAAGATGGATTGAATTTAAATCCACCTTCCAACAGAAGAAATTCTTCTAACATGTCGCCGTGTTTATCAAGAATAAATTTAGCACCGGTTAATTTAGTTAAAAACAATACAGCATGGGTTAACTGACCATTACAAAAAACAATATCATAATCTTCTTTTTTTAGTCTATTAAAATGTTTGAAATAAATGTTAAGGGGATTAACTTTAATTATTTCGTATGGAAAAGAAATATCTGCCAGAATTTCCTTGTTTGGTTCATCTTTTCCTGCGTAAATAACAAAATCCATTTCATGTCCCAGGGATCTTATTATATTGGCCATTTTAATTTTTCTTATCCAAGCGGAATAATCATCTACAGGCGGCCCCACATTTACATTCAGTATTTTCATTTCCTTTCTCCATCAAATTATTGTTTATTTCCTCTTCCATTAAACATCATTTCTGTTCCGACTATTTCATTCTTTTTCAATTTAAACTAATTTTTGGGCCATAAACGGCGCAGTTCTTCTGCTATTTTGGCAATACTAACTTTTTCTCTTCCTTCTTTCAGGTTTAACTGCTGCTTTTGATATCTTTTTTTGTCAGGATTTTCAATTATATTCATTACTACCTGTTCCATTTCTTTGTAATCTTTACATAAATATCCTATATCACCCATCAAATCAAAATAATATTGTATAAAAGGATTTTTAAGAGCTATAATGGGTTTCAAATAGGATATTGCATCAAAAAAAACACCACTAGCAGTAAACCGGTAATCCTCTGCTTTATGGAAAAATAGGGCGTAGTTAATCTTTTCCAAATATTTAAAGTAATCATCCTGTTTTAATGGCGTTCTGGAAGCAGTTAAAAAGGGATTTTCTTCAATTTCCATGTCACTTTCGGCTATAAAGCCGGCCAATATGAACTTCACTTTTTTTGTATAACCCTGGACTTTTACATGTTTGGACAGCTTAATAAAGTCTTCTATCCCTTTTCTCCGATATCCCACCCCTAGAAAACCAAATACCAGTTCTTTATCCATATAACTATCATCTAATTCAAATGTCTTAAAGAAAAATGGGTGGTCCACATATCCTGTGTACTCACCTATTGAGGGCAATTCTTTAACTAATTCATCTTTAATGGTTTTTCCTAAAAGGAGGTATGTAAGCTGTTTACTGTTGAAAAACTTTAACCAGAATTTAAAATAGAATATAAAGTTTCTGGAAAGGGGTAATTCATTAATTTTATCCAATAAACTGTGGGGTATCACCAGCACCTGCACCTTTCTGAATTTTCTGATGTAATATTTCACCGAAATCAGTCCCGGTCTGGTGATGGAGGAGAAAATCAACCGTTCACAGCTTAAAGAATCAGCCAGAATAAAAACATCTTTGGTTAATCTAAATTCATTCCTGAGTCTTCCCAGGTCGGGCTGCTCCCTGGGGGGAACATCTATTACTTCATAATTAATCTTTCCATCTGCACCCATAATATCTTTAACTCGTTCTATGTGGGTTTCTTCGCCTAGAAAAAGTATATCTTCTCCGAAAGCCTTTTCAACAGTCTTCATAAGGACGGAGTTAAATCCAGCATGTTCAAATCCAATACATTGAGGTTCACAGATAATAATCATGTTAATCACACAGTTGAATAGAAACTTTAAGTTGATAGTGACCAGTAGAAAATGACTCCTAATTAAATCATCTTTTTATAATCCTTCTTTCGTTAACGTTTAATATTATACCTAATTAAGATTATGAATAAACTCATCAGTTTCATAAAGGAGTTCATGGATTATCATAAAGGAGATATCAGTTTCATAAGGGAGTTCATGGATTATCATAAAGAAGATATCAGTTTTAATAAGGAAAATCAATTTGTAAAAGAATATTCCATGTTGTCTCCAAACTATAAATTATTATATCAAATAAACTTATATATTACAAAATATCACTAAAGGTTTTTTTATCATGATTTCCCTGAGTAAAATTTTCGCTTCATATAAAGAGATGATAATAGGGTCTCGCAAAGGTATAGAAGATGTTATCATCTCTATGGTACCTCAAGCTGTTTTAATAGTGAGTGGTTTAGTAATATCTATACTTCTTGCCCGGGGTTTGGGGCCGGCTGGTGTGGGAAATTATGCCTTAATTTTGAGTATCCCCGTTTTGGTGGCCGGGCTTTCTGATAGCGGAATAGGTCAGACTGCCATCCGTTACGCATCAAAGACTGCCCATAACCGGGACTATGAAGGAATGCACGCTATTTTGAGATGGGCATTTAATCTCCGTATGCTGCTGGTTTTGGTGATTTCACTAGTATTCTACCTGATTTCACCATTTATAGCCGGAAATGCGTGGCACAATCCGAATTTAACTGATTTACTACGAATAAGTCTTTTAATAGCAATTTTTGGGGTGATATCCCACATACCTACCATCTACTTCCAGTCTTTGAAGCGTTTTAAGATCAACACCATTATCTCCACCATCCAGACCTTACTCACCCTGGCAGGCATATTAATAATCGCCTGGTTCAACGCCTGGTCCATAGAAATTGTAATAGGGGTAAGCATTATCACCAGCGGAATAAATGCAGTTTTGTTTATCCTTTCTGTTCCAAGGAGCATATATTTCAATTTCTCTGCTATAAAAGGCAAAAGTGTGACTAATATCCTTAAAAACTTCTTAAAAGCTCCTAAAATAGATAATATAGGGGAAGAAGTAGAGGAAACAGGAATTCACTCCTTCACCTTCTATATGTTCATATCGACCCTGGTGGTGATGATTGTTGCTCAAATGGACATCTGGCTTATTGGATATTTCTTAGATCCGAGTCAGGTAGGTATCTATAATATTGCTAAGAATTTTACCATACCCCTTGTGGTAGCTCTTGGGGCCATAAATATGGCGTTGTGGCCCAGAGCTTCTGCTTTGATGTCCAGAGAGAAAATCTTTGAATTATTAAAAACAACTTTTTTATTCAGTATTTTCATCGCTGTAATTGGTGTAGTATACTCCATTTTAGCCCCTCTGCTTACGCCATGGCTATTTGGTTCTGCTTATGCCGGCGGGATCATATTAGGACAGGTCTTGTGTATTCGATATTGTATTTCTATTTTAGTCTGTCCATTAGGGGTTATTGGTTACAGTTTTGGAATGGTTAAGGTTTATTGGTGGATAAATATAATACAACTCATCACGGTATTAGTTATTAGCGTCTGGTTCTTGCCATTAATAGGGCCCTTGGCTTCAGCCCTGGCATTAATTGCCAATGAAATAGTGGGATTCTTCCTTGTAGGGTTAATTATATGGCGTAAATCAGGATATAGGGCCTGAATTTTTAAATTATGAACACAAAATTTTGGAGCTATAAACAAAATTTATGATTTAAAAAAAAATTTATCGAAATTTATCATGGGGAGATTTTAATGTCATCAGATAGTCTGAAAAGGATAATTCACAAATTTAAATGGATTTTATTCCAAAAAATGGGTACAAAAAATACCATTATAAAAACTGACCTGGGATTTAAGTTCATGGTTGAGTTTAAGGATGTTTCAGCGTATTTTTTCTACTTTGGAAAGTATGAGTTGGAGGAAATCAATTTAATTAAAAAATATTTAAAGCCAGGAATGACTGTTCTGGATATAGGGGCCAATATTGGCTACATATCCTTGTTAATGGCCAATCTTGTTGGTTCAGAGGGTCATGTTTATTCATTTGAACCTAATCCTACCATATATTCCCGTTTAGGGGATAATATTGGGATAAATCCAGAACTGGACGATGGAAGAATTACAACTGAAAAAATAGCTTTAGGCTCATCTGAAGATAAAATGGAATTTTATTGCCCAATAAATGGCCATGAAGGAGTTGGAGGTCTGCAGGATACCAAAAGAGCCCCTCTTGATAGGGTAATTGAAGTTAAGGTGAATACTTTGGACAATTTCGTCTTAGACAATGATATTGACCGGATTGATTTCATAAAAATGGATGTGGAAGGTGGAGAATTTGATGTAATTCGTGGAGCAAAGGATACTCTGAAAAAGATGAATCCTATTATTCTTTTCGAGGCTACTGAACTGAACACTGCTCCTTACGGATATAAGGTAAAGGATCTCCTACAATATTTAGAAAATGAGGGTTTTACTGTAAAACCCTCTGATAGTGAAAATTTCATAGCCATACCAAGAGAACGTTGATTTATATGAAAATCTTTGTGGATGGAACTGTTTTAGAGCAGCCTGCAACTGGCATTGCCAAGAGTATGTTGGAACTGTATGAAAGTTGTATGGAACTAATGCCTTCTTTAGAAATAACAGTTCTTCATAAAAGGCCATTAAATTGTAATCTACCATCAAAAATCAGATCTAAACAAATTGGTTCT
This sequence comes from Methanobacteriaceae archaeon, assembly GCA_017883605.1. Taxonomy (GTDB): domain Archaea; phylum Methanobacteriota; class Methanobacteria; order Methanobacteriales; family Methanobacteriaceae; genus Methanobacterium_A. The sequence goes on along the minus strand of JADGNH010000029.1, from coordinate 2,177 downwards.
AATTTAAGTGATAGATTATGGCGCTCATTATCTTTGCCTTGGTATGTGTACAAAAATAAACCTGATTTTATCCATTTCCCCTGGAATGGTAATGTTCCTTATCTTTTTGGTAAAAGTAAGGTGATAATCACCATACACGACGTTTTACCTTTATCAATACCTAACTATTTCAAATCGTCAAAAGATAAAGAAGAGTACATAAAACGCATGCAAAAAAGTATTAGTCGTTCTGATTTGATATTTACCATTTCTAAGTATTCTAAAAAAGAAATAATAGAAAACTTCTCAGTTAATGTAGATATTGAGGTAATTTATCTGGCCTCCACTGTTGAAAATAAATATTTAGATGCTTACCCTTACCCCGGCTTTAGCTATTTCCTTTATGTAGGGGGATATGATCCGCGGAAAGGTCTTGAAACTTTGTTGAAAGTATTTATCCGCTTGCATAAAGAAAAAAATCTAAAAAGTAAATTAGTGCTGACAGGTTCTAAAAACTATTATTCACCTTCTTTTAAGAGTTTGGTGGATGAAGGAGTAGAACTGGGGGTTGTAGTAGAGAAAGGTTATGTTACAGAAGAAGAATTGTCCTACCTTTATTCCAATGCAATGGCATTGATATATCCCTCTAAATACGAAGGATTTGGACTTCCTCCTTTAGAAGCCATGTCTCTGGGCTGTCCCGTTGTCACCACAAGATTTACTTCTATTCCTGAAGTTTGTGGGGAAGCAGCATGTTACATTGATGTTGATGATGAATTTGATTTTGCCAGGGTGCTGGTTAAACTGGAAAATGATGATAAACTTCGAGAAGAACTTGAAAAAAAAGGAAGAATACAGGCCTCTAAATTTTCATGGTCTTCCTCAGCCGAAATATTCCTGAATAAATTAAATGAAAGTTTTGAATAGATTAAATAAGTTTATAAATTCTAATTCTTCAAATGAATCCCTGAACAGTTTAATCAGTTAATGATCTTAAGAAAATATCTATTAATAGAGATAGATTTAAATTAATTTTTTTAATGAGATATAGATTTTGGAAATGGTATTAAACAATATAAGTTTATAAAATTATTAAAAAGATATAAAATTATTGAAATTGGCTCAGAATAGATTTTAATCAGTTTTGATGATGTTAAAATCTTTTTTAATGAGAAATTAACTTCAAAAGTTATTATGTTTAAATAAATATTCATCTTTGATGATTAAGAGGATTGAAGTTAAGATATAAAAATAATAGAGGAGGCTATTTTCATTAAATAAAATTTTAGATGTCCTTATTTATTGAAATTACCAATGAAGAAAACTTATCAGTTACACCTCCTTACAATAACGTCATAACGTGTCTTAAATCAAGAAAAAACACTTGTGCGTGTCTTTTTTTCAGAATTAAATCAAAAGATTTATATATGATGGTTCAGTGATCAATCTATTATCCTAGGGAATAAATCCCAAAATTATATTGTTAGGGATGTTATGGGATACGGAGGCGGTTAAATTACGCGAAAATTATTTTTTCGTGGTGTTATTACTATTCAGTTTGGCACTATTTTTAAATGTTAGTGATGTATCTGCGGCGGTGGATAACCAAACAGACATCATAAATCAAACTAGTGAATTAACAAGCCAAACTAGTGAATTAACAAGCCAAACTAGTGAATTGACAAGCCCCAATATTGAAGGGCAATTTACTGATAATGTTACTAATTCCAGTTATCAAACTCAGAATGTTAGTAGCTCGCAGAACAGTGATGGTCCAGAAATAACAGCACTGCAGGCAAATACTTCCACATTTACTTTAGATCAAGTTACCAACGCTGCTACCTGGGTAAGAAACTATATAGAGACTAAACATAAACTTCCTGATTATGTGACCATTAACGGAACTAACGTGAGTATGCCTACTTTTCTGGAGATGTTAACTACTGCTGTTATCCAGATTAACAACGGTGTCACCACACCCATTGATCTCGGAAGTTTCGGTGCGGCACCCGTTCCCAAAGATGTTATTAAGGGTGGGAACATGGCTAAAGTTGAGTATCTGAAGATCGCCGGTGATGTTAAGTCTTTTATGGACTCTAAAAAGGTTGCCCCGGAATATGCCTATAACACCAGTTTGGGATTGTATTTTGGTTATCAGAACCTGGTTTATACTTATAGTAAGATTTTAGACATCTACA
>JADGNH010000117.1 GCA_017883605.1 Methanobacteriaceae archaeon | reverse complement strand
ACTAAGATTATCTGAGATAGAAAATAGATATTTGAGGAAGATACTAAGATTATCTGAGATAGAAAATAGATATTTGAGGAAGATACTAAGATTATCTGATGAAGAAATAGATTATCTGAAATAATAAGATGGAGTGATTATGGTGTTCAAAGTAGAGATAGAAAGAAAGAAATGTACCTCCTGCGGTAACTGTGTTGATGAATGTCCGGAATATTTTGAAATTGATGAGGATGGGTTTTCACATCTAAAAGGGTCGGAGAGAGTGGGCGACAATGATGAACTGGAACTTGAAGATGGTGACTGCTCTATAGACGCTGCTATGGGTTGCCCTGTGGTATGTATTCACGTGTATGAGGATGGAGAAGAGATAAGCTGATAATATTTAAGGAACTGCCTGAAATTTTTAGTGATGACCAAATCAATATTCTTTTAAAATTTGTTTAAAATATAAAAAATAAAAATTAGTGGAAAAGTCCATGTTAGAACCATCCTATAAAACTTTTAAAAACTTTGAATTTGAGTCAGGAGCTGTAATCCCTGAATTAGAGGTAGAATATGTTACTTTTGGCAATGCGGTGCGAGATTCTGAAGGTTACATAACCAATGGAATACTCTTTCTGCATGGTTGGTCCGGTGATTATTCCTCTATAAAACGTTTCAAGGATATTCTTGGACCGGGATTGGCTTTTGATACCAATAAATTTTTTATAATCAGCACCACAGCACTGGGATCTCCTGGAACATCAGCCCCCTCCACATCTTCCCTGGGAGCAGATTTCCCCAGATACACCGTGGGGGATATGGTTAATGTTCAGCACCTCCTTTTAAATGAGCATCTGAAAATTAAGCATCTTAAAGGAGTAGTCGGCACCTCCATGGGTGGTTTTCAGGCCCTTAAATGGGCAGTGAGCTATCCTGATTTTATGGATTTCACCATACCGTTAGTCACCAGCTCCAGAGTGCAGGGCAGGAATCTGGCCATTTTCCAGTTGATGAACTCCCTGATTAAAAGTCATCCTCAGTATAAAAACGGCCGATATCTGGAAAATCCGGCGGATGCCCTTGAGAATGCAAATAAACTTCTTTTTCTTTTCGCTTTCTCACCCCCATATTACCATAAGGAATTTCCGGGGAGGGAGGTGATTTTAGCATTGGATGATCAGGGACAGGAAGGGAGAAAACTGGATGCAAATGATGTAGTATGGCGAAATGAAGCTTCAATTACCTACGATATCCATGACAACCTATCAAAAATTAAATCAAAGGTTTTGGTTATAGGAATCAGAGGCGACCAGTACTTCCCACCTGAAATAGATGCAGTTCCCCTTTCCCAGGCAATTAAGAATTCTAAAATCTTTATATATGACTCTGAACTGGGCCATCTTGGTATTAATGAAATTGAAAAGGCAAAAGTTCCCCTCAAAAAATTTTTATCTGATGTCAACTGAGTTTCAGATTATGCCTTATTTTAAGATGAGATGGTAAATAATATAAACAGGTCCTTCCCTAAATTAATTTGTATGCCAAAGTTAAAGGTGAATAAGCTTAAATCAAAGAAGAATGAGCTTAAATCAAAGGAAGTAATATAGTATGCTGGAATTCGATGAGGAAATAGCCATAACCATCAGCGTTATCCTGGGTCTTATTCTGCCTTTTTTATGGATTGGCGGAATTTTCAACGTAATTATAACAGGATTTTTGGCCACCTATTTAACAAAAACGGAAAGCAGAAGTTATAAAGTCGGAGTTTTCGCCGGGGGAATACTTGGTGTCTTAATTTTCATGTTGAGCTTTCTCACCCCACCCCAACTTCCCTATGTGCTTCCCAACCCCATTCAGCTGGGCATCGGAACAGCTTTAGATGGGATTTTCACCTTAGTACTTGGTTTTTTCGTGACCATTGGAATATTCGCATTTTTAGCCTTCATAGGAGGGTATATTGCAACGAAAATATTTGAAACACCACAACCGGTTGAACCCAGACAAAAGAAAAATAGAATGATTATCAAAGGACGGTTTAAACCCAAAAAGAAGGATAAACGGGTTTTCAAACGAAGAAAATTAAATTAACATATACAAAATTAAAATTTATGGTTATATTTCATAAAATGGGGGGAAATACGATGAAAATAGTGGTGGTGGGATCAGGTGCTGGAGGAGCTACTGTTTCCAGGGAACTTTCCAGAAGGGGGATAAGTGTTACCCTGATTGATAAAGGGCCGTTAATAAAACCAAAAAATGCCCATAAATACTATGAAACTTTCCAGACCGGTGTTGAAATTATGAATACCTCCTGTTTAGGGGGTACAACCCTGGTAACTCTTGGAAACGCTGTAAGAACCTGCCAGCGCACCCTGAAGAAAATGGGAGTGGAGCTTGAAGATGATTTTATGGAAGTGGAAAGGGAACTGAAGGTCACAACACTTCCAGATTCACACTTTGGACCGGGAACCAGGAAAATAATGAATGCCGCCCAAAACCTGGGTTTCAATGTGGATAAAATGCCGAAATTCATAGACCCAGAAAAGTGCGAACCATGCGGTAAATGCGCCTTCGGCTGTTCAAAAGATGCCAAGTGGACCAGTCTAAAATACTTAGAAGAAGCCCAGAAATATGGGACAGAAGTGGTGGAAAATACAGTGATTACAGAAGTAATCACCTCCAAAGGTGAAGTTAAAGGCGTTAAAAGTTTCAAAAAGGAATTTATGGCAGATATGGTGGTTTTATCTGCAGGTGCCATTGAAACTCCCCGAATTTTGATGAAGGAAGGTATAAATGCTGGTAATAACCTTTTTGTTGATACCTTTGTTACGGTGGGGGGTCTGCTTAAGGGTGTGAAATTCAACAAAGAAATTCAGATGAATGCCCTTATAAAAGATAGCCAGGTTATAATCACCCCCCACTTCTCAGAAATTCTTAAAGAAAAATTAAAGCAATTCAAAGCCAGGAAAAAGGATATTCTGGGAATGATGGTGAAGATAACAGACGAGGCTTCAGGAAAGGTAACCCCTAACTCGGTGATTAAATACAACACTGCCCGGGATGTGGAGCTTTTATCACAGGGCTCAGCCCGGGCCGGTGCCATTCTTAAAGAAGCCGGAGTTGACCCTCGAACTCTGGTGTCCACCCCAGCGAGAGGTGCCCATCCCGGTGGAACTGCTGCCATAGGGGATGTGGTGGATAAAAATTTAGAAACCGATATTTCAGGACTCTTTGTGGCTGATGCCAGCGTCTTTCCTGAAGCTCCTGGAGCACCCCCAGTACTTACCATAGTGGCCCTGGCTAAAAGACTGGCCAAATACATAGTAAATGAAAGGGTCAATATTTGATTTGGAAATTAAAACCAATGTTTTTAAAATAAAAAAAATATGGTTCTGAAGCCTTTAAAACTCCAGAACCGGTTATCAGGTCCCTTTTCCGGAGGCGGTAGGTGACCGTGACATTTATGTTGGTAACACTTTTCTTCCGTGGGTTTCGTTTATAACCTCTGCCAGTCCAACGTACATCGCACTTAATCCGGTCAGTATTCCCTCATAACCAGCTATTAAGGTTATGGTTGCGTTTCCAGTTATCTCTCCCAGTGCCAGTAGGAAGAACAGTATGGCCAGGGTAGCGAATATAACCTGTAATCCTCGGCTTATTTTCAAAGTTCCCACAAACATCACCGCAGTGAAAACTCCCCACATAAAGAGGTATGCTGCCAGTGATGCTGCATCAGGAGCAAGTGCCAGATTCAATTTCGGCAACAAAAGTAGGATTACAAATGAATACCAGAACAATCCATAGGATGAAAAGGCAACAGTCGCAAAGGTGTTCCCATTTTTATATTCCATGGCACCGGCGATTATCTGGGCTGTTCCCCCATAAGCCAAGCCCATGGCCAGTATCATACTACTTAACCCAAAATATCCTGCATTATGGAAATTTAAAAGGACTGTGGTCAGTCCAAATGCTATCAGTCCCAATGGGGCAGGATTTGCCTGGGTATGTTTTAATAGCTTGTTACCATCTATAGTTATGGTGCTATATTCTTCTTCTCCCATTTTTTTACCCCCATAAATTAAATTTAGTTTATTTTATCATGAATTTACTTTATATTCATTAAATTTGTTTTTAATCACTCTTCTAAGGTGGAGGTGTCTCCTACATCTTCTCCCAATTCCCTGGCCCTTAATACTCTTCTCATAATTTTACCACTACGGGTCTTGGGTAGTGATTGAACCTCTTCTATTTCTCCTAAAACAGCCACAGGACCTAATTCATGTCTAACGTGGCGTTTGAGGTCTTCGATGAGATCTGTGTTAAGGTGATATCCCTCTTTAAGTATCAAAAAGGCCTTAATAACCTGGCCTTTTATTGGATCGTCTTTGCCGATGACTGCTGCTTCTGCCACTGCAGGGTGGCTTACAAATGCTGATTCCACTTCAGCTGTGCCTATCCTGTGCCCTGCTATTTTTAAGACGTCGTCTGATCTTCCCTGAATCCAGAAGTAGCCGTCTTCATCCTTTCGGGCCATGTCTCCTGCCTTGTATACGCCGGGAATATCTTTCCAGTAGGCTTCGATAAATCTTTCCTCATCTTTATAAAGGGTTCGGAACATGGCAGGCCAGGGAGTCTTAATAACCAGGAATCCTCCTTTACCCAGAGGTACTGGATTACCTTCCTCGTCCACCACATCTGCTTCCACTCCAGGAAATGCCCTGGTTGCCGAACCTGGTTTCAGGGGACTTACTGGTAATGGTGATATGAGGTGCATCCCGGTTTCGGTCTGCCACCAGGTATCCATTATGGGACACTTTTCCTTTCCCACATTCTTGTGATACCAAATCCAGGCCTCAGGATTTATGGGTTCCCCTACAGTTCCAAGTATCTTCAAAGATGATAGGTTGTAGATATTGGGATACTTGTCTCCATATCTCATCAGGTGTCTTATGGCTGTCGGTGCGGTGTAGAATTTGGTTACCCCATATTTCTCTACGATCTGCCACCATATCCCCGGGTCAGGGTAGTCTGGGGCACCTTCATAAACCAGGGTGGTGGTTCCCAGAAGCAGGGGGGCGTATATCAAATAGCTGTGTCCGGTGATCCATCCTATGTCAGCGGTGCACCACCACAGATCATTGTCCTGGATGTCGAATATGTCTTTCATGGTGGTGGAGACCCCTACCATGTATCCTGCTGTGGTGTGCAGCACTCCCTTAGGTTTACCCGTACTTCCTGAAGTATACAGGAGGAATAAAGGATCTTCAGAATCCATTGGTTCTGGTTCAAATTCAGCAGGTTCTCCTTCTATAACTCTGTCGTAGAATATTTCTTTTCCACTTAGTTCAGAGGTTTTTATGGGGTTTCCGGTGTGTTTAACGACTATGACGGTTTCAATGGTGGGGCACTGTAGCATGGCCTCATCAGATATTTTCTTTAAGTCGATGATCTTTCCTCTTCTGAAAGTTCCGTCGGCAGTTATAAGGATCTTGGCCCGGGCGTCGTTCATTCTTTCTACGAAGGCCCCTACACTGAGACCGGAGTAGACCACACTGTGTATGGCACCGATCTTGTTACAGGCCAGAATGGATACCATGAGATGGGGGCACATGGGAAGATACATTGATACCTTATCTCCCTTTTTTACTCCCAGATTCTTGAGTGCGTTGGCAAATTTGTTTACTTCCCGGTATAGCTCGTAGTAGGTGATTTTTCTTTCATCACCCCTTTCATTCACGTAGAGTATGGCTATCTGGTTTCTTTTTTCAGTGTGAATCCAGCGGTCTACTGCATTATATGCCAGGTTAATTTTACCGTTGACAAACCATTTGTAGAAGGGTTTGTTACTGTCATCTAACACTTTATCCCATTTCTGGAACCATTCAAACTGCTGGGCTTTCTCTGCCCAGTATTTTTCCAAATCTTTTCCTTTTTCAATTTCGGCTTCCCAATCCTTTACATTTGCATTCTGGATTGTTTCCTCATCGGGCTCGAAAATCCTCCTCTCATGGAGAAGGACGTCTGTATCACGTACCATTTCATTCCCTGCCTTTTTTTATTATTCATCTTAGTGATGATTACTCAGTTTTTTTTACTATATATATTTTTCTATTATTAATCATTATAAATTCTGATTAATCATGATAATTCAAAGATATCTTAATATTGAAAAAATAGGCATAGTAAAAATATAATCCATGGGGATGTGAAAATCT
>JADGNH010000028.1 GCA_017883605.1 Methanobacteriaceae archaeon | reverse complement strand
ATCCGGAGCCGTGCGACTACGCGATCAAAGCCATCGCCGAGCTGCTGGCGAGCGAGATACCGATCTTCGGGATTTGTCTCGGCCACCAGCTGCTGGGACTGGCGAGCGGGGCGAAGACGGTCAAGATGAAATTTGGTCATCGAGGAATTAACCAGCCTGTAAAAGATTTACGCTCCGGTAAAGTTTCCATAACATCCCAAAACCACGGATTCACCGTCGACCCCGATTCTATGAAGAATGCACCCATAAATATAACTCAAATAAATCTAAACGATGGCACGGCAGAAGGTATAGAACATGCAGAACTACCAATATCCAGCATGCAGTACCACCCTGAAGCCGGCCCAGGACCCCATGATACAGATTACTTCTTCGATGAGTTCTTGAAGACTCTGAAGGAATATTAGCCTCTAAAATCTGATGAATTCACAAAATTAGGGGATAACCCTTAAACATATTTTAAAATAAGGGATAAACCCCCTTAAAATAAGGATAAAAACTCCTTAAAATAAGGGGGATAAACCTTTAAAATAAGGATAAAGCCCTTAAACATTGGTAAATATGATCTTATAACTGAAGGTAAATATGAAATCTTATAACTGAATTATAGAAGAATAAAAAGAGAAATAATAACGAGGAATTGTAAATGCCCAAGGACGACGATATAAAGAAAGTTCTCATTATTGGATCAGGACCTATTCAGATTGGTCAGGCGGCTGAATTCGATTATTCAGGTTCACAAGCATGTAAATCTTTAATGGAAGAGGGAGTAGAAACTGTTCTTGTGAACAGCAACCCGGCGACCATTCAAACAGATATGGACATGGCAGACCGGGTCTATGTGGAGCCCCTTACCCCGGAGATCGTGGCCAAGATCATAGCAAAGGAGAAGCCAGACGCCATCCTGCCCACCATGGGCGGACAGACCGGTTTAAATGTGGCCACTGGTCTGGAGAAGATCGGTGCCCTGGAGGGAATTAAGGTTATTGGATCATCGGTTGAAACCATCGCCAATGTGGAAGACCGTGATTTATTTGGAAATTTTATGATGAAGCTTAATGAGCCCATACCCCAATGTAGGGCTGTCACCAGCCCGGAAGATGCTCTGAAAGCTGTGGAAGAAATTGGATATCCCATAATAGTAAGACCGGCCTTTACCCTGGGAGGAACCGGTGGGGGAGTTGCACACAACAAAAAAGAGCTCAAAGAAGTTGTGACCCGGGGTCTGGATATGAGCTTCATAAATCAGGTTTTAATAGACGAATCCGTCATTGGATGGAAGGAATTTGAATATGAGGTTATGCGGGATAAAAACGACACATGCATCATCGTCTGTAACATGGAAAACCTGGATCCCATGGGCATCCACACCGGAGAGAGCATTGTAGTGGCCCCATCTCAGACCCTGTCTGATGTAGACAACCAAAAACTTAGAAATGCCTCTATAAAAATTATTAGAGCCCTAAAAATTCAGGGGGGCTGTAATATCCAGTTTGCAGTGCACCCCGAAACTGGGGAGTACATGGTAATTGAAGTGAATCCCCGGGTAAGCAGGAGCAGTGCCCTTGCTTCCAAAGCTACCGGATATCCCATAGCCAAGATATCCGCCAAAATCGCCGTGGGCATGACCCTGGATGAGATACAGAACGACATAACCAAGGAGACACCCGCATCCTTCGAACCAGCCCTAGACTACGTGGTAGCTAAAATCCCCAGATGGCCTTTTGACAAGTTTAAAGGCATTAAAAGAGAGATTGGCGTGCAGATGAAGTCCACTGGAGAAGTAATGGCCATTGGAAGGACCATGGAGGAATCCCTGCACAAGGCCATAAGATCCCTGGACATAGCCAGATACGGCTTTGATGAAATTGAATTTAATGAGGAACAACTGGAACATGCCACTGATGAGCGTATTTTTCAGGTTTACACCGCCCTAAAGTCGGGGATGAGTGTTGAGAAGATCCACCACATAACCAAGATCGATGAGTTTTTCCTCTATAAAATACTCAACATCATAAACTTTGAAAAAGAACTGAATAACAATAACATCTTAAGGGCTGAAACTCTGAAAAAAGCAAAAAGGAGAGGTTTCTCTGACCGAAAGCTTTCTGAAATCACCGGACAAGATGAAAATGCCATAATAAAGGCTCGAAAGGATTATGGTATCATTCCCACCTATAAAATGGTTGACACCTGCGCTGCGGAGTTTGAAGCAAAAACACCCTACTACTATGGTACCTACGAAGAAGAGGATGAAGTAGCGGTATCAGACAATAAAAAGATAATCATAATTGGAGCAGGACCCATAAGAATTGGCCAGGGCATAGAATTTGATTACTGCTGTGTCCATGCAGCAATGGCCCTGAAAAATGAAGGTATAGAAACTATAATCATAAATAACAACCCTGAAACCGTGAGCACAGATTATGATATATCAAACAAGCTTTACTTTGAACCTCTAACCATGGAGGACGTGATGGGCATCATAGAAAAGGAAAACCCTTACGGAGTGGTGGTCCAGTTCGGAGGTCAAACCTCCATAAATCTGGCTGTTCCCCTGGCAGAGAAGGGTGTAAGGATAATGGGAACACCCCATGAGAGCATAGACCGGGTAGAAGATCGGGAACGCTTTACCCGAGTTTTAAATCGTTTGGAAATACCTCAAGCCGAATATGGAATTGTCAATTCCTTTGAAGGTGCCAGGAAAGCTGCAGAGAGGATAGGCTTTCCAGTGCTGGTGCGGCCGTCCTATGTACTGGGTGGGAGAGCCATGGAAATTGTCTACGACGACCAGGAACTCCGGGAGTACATGGAAGAGGCGGTACGCATATCACCAGAACACCCCATACTGGTGGATAAATTCCTGGAGGATGCCATTGAAATAGATGTGGATGCCCTCTGCGACGGGGAGAATGTGTTCATCGGGGGGATAATGGAACATATAGAGGAAGCAGGAGTGCACTCCGGGGATTCAGCCTGTGTCATACCTCCCCAGACTATTCCCGAGGATGTGATCAAAACCATCAAAGATTTCACCCATAAACTGGCCCTGGAACTGGGAGTGGTGGGCCTGATGAACATCCAGTACGCGGTTAAAATAGGTGAAGAACCCCAGGTTTACATTTTAGAGGCAAATCCCCGGGCAAGCAGGACCGTGCCCTTTGTAAGCAAGGCAGTGGGAATACCTCTGGCCAAGGTGGCGGCCCAGCTCATGATAGGACATAAACTCCCTGACCTGGGATTTAAAGATGAAGTGGAAATAGATCATGTAGCGGTTAAAGAATCCATATTCCCCTTCATAAAGCTTCCTGAGGCGGATTCAGTTTTAGGCCCTGAGATGAGATCTACTGGAGAAAGTATGGGCATAGATGAGAATTTCGAAGTATCATACTACAAAGCACAACTCTCGGCTGGAATGGAACTTCCCCAGGGGGGTAAAATATTCATAAGTGTCAAGGACGCCGATAAAGATAAAATTCTGGACATCGTGGAGAAAGCTGAAGAATTAGGTTTTGAAATTATAGGGACCAGAGGAACAGCCGAAGCAGTTAAAGGCAAGGTTAAAATTGAAATCATTCGAAAAGTAAGCCAGGAATCTCCCAACATTCGAGATGCCATTTTAGGTGGGGAGATAGACCTCATAATAAACACCCCCTCCGGCAGACAGTCCGCAGACGACAACTATTATATAAGGAGAAGGGCTGTTGAACTGGGAATACCCTACGTAACCACCCTGGCAGGAGCCCGTGCAGCTCTTAACGCCATTGAAGAGATTGGAAAGGGTGAGATTGGGGTAAAATCATTGAATGAGTATCATGGTTTGTGAAAAAATACTCTAGGATATATTTAATGATAAAAAAAGGAAATTCTATGACGGAGGAAAAGGAAATTTTAATGATGCGAAGGGGAACTAATTTTTAGTATATCTTTAAATTTTAAATTACCTTAATTTTACCAAATAATAAATAGTTAAAACAAAATATCTTATTTTATATGATCACCATTGAAAACGCCACCGTCCTTTACGGGGAGAATTTAAAGCCAATAAAGGCCAATGTTCTAATTCAGGATGATGAGATCGTTGAAGTTTCAGATGGGATTAGAAAAGGTAAAATAATAGATGCTCAGGGTTGCATCGTTGCCCCTGCCCTTATAAACTCCCATGTACACGTGGGGGATTCTGTGGCCAAGGATGTGGGTGACGGCGAGCCCATAGATAAAATTGTTAAGCCACCAGGCGGGTTGAAACACCAGATACTCCAAAAAACTCCGCCAGATATGATCATAAATTCCATGCGAGAATCCATGCAGGAAATGTTGCAAACTGGCACTACTACCTTTGTTGATTTTCGTGAGGGAGGATTTGAAGGAATTGATCTTCTAGATAAAGCTTCAGAAAACCTGCCCATACGTAAAATTGTGTTGGGACGTCATGAATCATTCCTCAAAATCCATGAAGATGAGGTTGGAATTGAAAATAATGTAAAAATTGAAAGAACAATTGAAAAACTTCTAAATTCATGTGATGGGATAGCACCCAGTGGTTTAGGAGAGATAAGCGATGATGTAGCCCATATAATTGCTGAAACCTGTAAGAGAATGGGGAAATTGTCTGCAATACATGTAGCCGAATATGAAAAGGTGCAAAGAGATTCTCTGGAAGCCACCGGTAAAAGTGAGGTGGAAAGGGCTTTAGAGGCTGGTTTTAACCTTCTGGTACATCTAACTTCCCCTGTAAATGATGATTTGAGACAGGTGGCAAATAAAGGGGTTTCAGTGGTATCCTGCCCCCGATCAAACGGTGCCCTGGCAGTGGGCATTCCCCCCCTAAAGGAGATGTTTGATGCCGGTATAAATCTTCTCCTGGGCACGGACAATATAATGTTCAACTCTCCCAACCTGCTGCGGGAGATGGAATATGCCCTGAAGGTTACCCGTGGATTTTATAGGGAATATTTCCCGCCGGTTGAGATATTTAAAATGTCCACTGTTAATGCGGCCCAGGCCTTAAACCTTAATCTGGGTTCGGTGGAGGAGGGTAAGATAGCAGATATCATGATTGTAGAGCAGATATCCAGGGATCCCCTACTGTCCATCATAAACCGGACTGATGCTGGGAACATTAAAGGTTTGATTACAGAAGGTGAAATAGTGTATACAAGGTAAATATATTTTCAAAACAATTATTAACAATTTTTAAAACAAAAATTAACAATTATATATAAACTTTGTTGATGAATTCCATCTTAAAAATTTCTTATTATAACATAAATGCCCTAATATCCTTAAATATCCCTGAAAAAAAATTATTCCTAAAAAATTTATTCCTTATATTCGATTTAACAATATTCCATAAAAAAAATCGGATATCCATCTATCAAAAAAGTTATTCATTTATTGAATATTTATATTAGATGACAACAAATAACATTATAACCATTTTCATTAATGTTTAGAAAGATTTAACTCCATTAAGATATTAAAGAAAATTTACTCTATAATAAAATTTACTCTATAATAATTATATAGAAATATTTAGCTCTATTAACATACTATTTGATAAAAGAGGTGATGCTATGTACCAGAAAATATTGTTACCAACAGATGGTTCAACGTATGCGGAAAAGGCCGCGAAGCATGCCATTTGGATTGCAGGCAAAAGTGGTGCAGAAATCATAGCTTTAAATGTGGTGGATACTTCTTCACTGGTAGGTCTGCCAGCAGAAGATCTTACTGTAAAGGTAACCGAAATATTAAAAGAAGAAGGAAAAAAATCGTTGGATGATATCTCAAAGATTCTTACAGACACTAAAAAAGAATTCGATCTCCAGAAGTTTATCAGAATAACCATGGAAACCAAGGACGGTTCTCCAGCCGACGAGATATTGAAAGCGGTTGAAAAAGAAGATATTGACCTGGTAGTCATGGGTACCTCTGGAAAACACGGCTTAGACCGGTTTTTATTAGGAAGTGTAACTGAAAAAGTGGTAAGATCTGCAAAATGCCCAGTTTTAGCCGTTCACTGATGAAATTAAAACTTTTTTAAAAAACTAAATCTTTTAAAAAATATAAATCCTAAAAAAATTAACTTAAAAAAAAAATTTAAGAAAATTAAACCGTCTGAAAACTAGACCTTTAGAAAATTTAAAAATCCTATTTTTATTTTATGGGGTGTAAACCATGCTGGTAAAAGAGATAATGTCAGAGAAAATACACTATATCCATGTTCCGGGAAACCGCTCCAACGCAATGGAACTAATGAGAGAAAAAAAAGTATCAGGATTGCCTGTGGTGAAAAACGGCACCAAGAAACTGGTCGGAATACTCACCAGATCTGATCTGGTGGAAAACCCTGACGAAGAACAGATAGCCCTTATAATGACCCGGGATATTGTAACCGCAGAGCCTGATGATGATGTACAAGATGCTGCCAAAAAAATGATAGAAAAAGGTATAAGAAGGATTCCTGTGATTGATAAAGAAGAACTGGTGGGTCTGGTCACTGCCTCAGATATCATAAACAAGGCACTGTGGAAAATGGACCTGGAAGACCCTGCTGAAAATTATATGATCACAAACATTCCCACCGCCTGGGAAAGAACTCCCCTCAACATCGCCTTTGAAGTAATGAGATATTTCAATCTCAGAGTACTGCTGGCTTTAAATAAAGACGGCCACCTATCGGGAATACTTACCGAAACTGATTTCATAGAAGAAAGTGAGATCATCTCCGAAAGAACTGTTCATAACACCTCCGTAGGTACAGAAGGGGATAAATGGTCCTGGGACAGTAAAAGTGTGCTCTATGTTATAAAAAATCATCTTAAATTTTCTGATAAGGAAGTTAAAGACGTTGCAGCAGCTGATCTGGTTATAGTAACCACCAAAACCTCGGTAAAAGAATGTGCCAATAAGATGAGGCAGAGAAAAATAGAACAAATACCGGTAATTGATGTCGAAGGCGATCTAGTAGGACTGGTAAGGGCCACCGACCTAATAAAGGCAATCAGCGATTAAAATGTCAGAACCACCTATTTTAAAGATAAAATCCAAGGAAGGAGAAATAACCATCGTGGCCAAAATGGGTGGTGAAGTATCCATACAAACCATAAACCTGAAATTTCTCATGGCCACCCTGTGGTGGGAGGGAGCCCCTGAACTGGAGACCATATTTAACGTGATGGAACTCAGCATTAAAAGAGCCCTGCAGGAAGTGTACCCACACCATAAAATCGATATATACTACATCTACACCGCCAACGACACTCTGGAAGATGCTTCAGAGATAATAATCGATATAGAATCTGTAGAAGTCGACGGAGTGAATTTAGAGATAGAAGGGGATAGTATAATATTAACTGGAAGCGATGAACGGGGATTCTTCAAGAAACTAACCAGTTTTCGGAGAAAAGTTGAAAAACGGGTGCATAGAAACCTTTAAAAAATTTTCAACTTGCAAATATTTTTTTTTACTTACAAACCTATTTTTTAAATTTTTAAATTAAAATTTTAAGAATATTTTTTTTTAATTAAATTTTTTTTTTAAGTTACATAATATTTTTAAATTTTCTTAATTTACTACAATTTCAAATACAATTTCAAATTTATCCCTAAAAACAAATATTAATCAGATAACTCTTCTGATGTGTGGCAATACTTCCACCAACAGATCCTGAGCATCTTCCTTATCTTTAACTCTTCTAGCCACGATTTTGCCCTTTTTAAAGATGGTAACATTTCTACCTTCC
Source organism: Methanobacteriaceae archaeon (assembly GCA_017883605.1). Taxonomy (GTDB): domain Archaea; phylum Methanobacteriota; class Methanobacteria; order Methanobacteriales; family Methanobacteriaceae; genus Methanobacterium_A. The sequence continues at coordinate 10,152 of JADGNH010000028.1, read as the reverse complement.
AGTTCCATCATGGCTATGCCCATCTGAGAGGAGCATTTAACCTCCCCTAATTTTTCAAGCTCCTGGCAGGTATCCGGGATATCTATTTCATAGGGGAGCTCGGTTTCAAACATTATCTTATTTTTCTCATCTTTACAGGGTTTATAAACCACCATATCACTTTTTGAATCACCATAACCACTTATATCAAGTGTAACCCTTTTAAAACCAACTGCATTCAATTCTGAACTTATATGGCTCAAAATGCCCCTGTCCAAAAGTTTGTCAACATCAGAAACTTCAATACGTGCCAGATCATTATCATCCCTCACCCTCACCACATCTACGCCGGCAACGTTTTTAATGAGTGTTTCAGCATAACTTATTCTGTTAATCTTTTTGGGAGTTATTTCACTGTTTGCGGATATTCTGGTAGCTAAACAGCTGGTAGAAGGAGAGTAATCTAAATCTAACATTTCTAAGGCTTCTTTGACTTCTTCAGACGTCATCCCCACCTTAACCAGGGGAGTTAATATGTTTTTCTGGTAATTAACCATTATTCCTGGCCGGTCTTCCAGTAGATCGCTGATATTTGTCCCGTCAGCTACTGCATCAAACTTTTCATCCCGGGCAAACTCCTCAAGCTTTCTGTACATCTTATTCTTGCAAATATAACACCGACTAGATGGATTGGATCTGAAACTGGGGTCCTCTATAAAATCCTCCTTCAAAACCTGGTGGGAAATGCCTATTTTTTCTGCAATTTTCTGGGCATTGGCCATACACTCCAGGGGTAAAACCCCGTTATCTACAGTTACTGCAACTGCTTTAAGAGCAGACTCCTGGGCCAGTTTGGCCACCAAAGTGCTGTCCGCCCCGCCTGAAAAGGCAACTAAAACTTTTCTGTTCTTCAGACAATCTCTGATCCGGTCAAGCTTTGTTTCAAGATTCAAAATTATCTCATCCACCAATATTGATAAATAATACAATCCGATTTTAGACCCATCTCACAGTCTAACCCTCTGTTTAAGACAAGTTCAAACCCTCTTTTCAACACAGGTCAAACCCTCTTTTCAACACAGGTCAAACCCTCTTTTTAATCTTATCTCTTATTAACCCTATTCCTGACTTATAATTCTTTTTATATATTGCAGAACTAAAATGGCGTCTTCTCTCTTTATATCCTTTCCTTTTTTTTCCAGAAAGTTTTTGAGAGAATTTTTCTGGTTAACATCAATATTTGCTTCACTTAAGACCCGTTTATAAGTCCTCTTAGGATAGTAAATTGATTTTGCCGTTTCTGAAAGTTCTTTTAAATCTTTTTTTGAGATCAGACCTTCTTCAGAAGCTCTGTGAAAATTGTAGTTCATACTTATCAGGGCCTCTGAAAGCTGTTCCAGAGTTTTAGGATTGAATACCACGGCTACATCATCATCTGACTCTATTTCACCATTTTTGTAGGCCTCATAAACCCTTCCCACCCCGATCATGCCGAAATCATCCAGTTCAGAGGCACGCAGGGCCCCCATACTCGCTCCCCCCACAACGGTTATCCCTGAATGCAGTGCCTGAAGTATCTCCCGGTGGGAAACAGCAGGTTTTTGATGGAATACACCATCAATAATCCCCATAATATCAGGATTATCCCTTAAAGCATTAATCACATCGTTTCTACCTACAGGAAGGCGGTAATCAGCATTTAAAATTTTATTGGCATCATCTGGATGGAGAGAAGGTCCGGTAAATATAATTATCCTTTTATGATCCATTTCTACCATCTATGGTTTCAATTATTAGATTATAATTCTATGATTTCTATCAATATAGAATATCTAAATTTACACTTAAAAATACTCGTTTGAAAAATAATTTGATTAACTAAATTTGAAAAATAAATCTGATTAACAAAAACTTTTTAAAATTCGAAATAAAGTTTGGTTAAAAATGTCAGTGATAGAAAAAGTTGGTAAAATGTTAATGAAAATAAATAATCGTTCCAGATAGTCAATTAATTTAAATAATCTTATTTAACCTTTTAATTCCCCTTTACTATCCATAATTACCTACAATCTCCTGGTGAAGTTTTATCAGTCTTTCCAGGGATGGTTTGTAGTTACCCAAATTCATTTTCCATTTATCAATAACAAAATCAATTTCAATCTCTTTAGTACCGTGTATAAGATTATCGGCGTGTGCCACGATTTTCTCTTCCATGGTGAGGGGTAAAAAGTCTCGGAAAGGCAGGCCCAATAAAACAGCTTCCTCTTTAGGTATACCTGCGCCAATGTGCTTTTCGGTGATATTAACTATTTCCTGGGAAAATCCAAGTTTTTTCAGGATATCTGCGCCCACTATCCCGTGAGATATATTGTTGGTTTTGGATCTCCCTACATCATGTAAAATAGAGCCCATTTCTATGAGCTTTAAATCTACTTCAAATCTCTGAGAAAGAGCCCTGGCTTTCTTAGAAACAGCTTTTGAATGTTCTATTATATGGGGGGAACAGTTTAGATCTTTTAAAACCTTTAGACTCAACTGTTGGCCCTCTAAAATTGTAATATTATTCAAATTATTTCAATTTTTTCTTTAACTCCTTTAATCTCAGGATTATATCAGAATTGTCCTGATATTCCATGTGACATCCACACTCGGGACATTCAAAGTTTTTTTCAGAAGCTTCATCAAAATTGTATCTACATCCATTATCCGCACATATAAAAAAGATGTTATCTTCTTCATATTCCAGTGATTCTCTGATTTCCTGGGATAATTTGTTATGTTTTCTTTCGATGATATCAGATACTCTCTCCTGATCAAATTTCCAACTGTAGGTGTACCATTGAGTTTCAGGGTCTTTACTTCTTTTGTAGGTGGCTATTCCTGCATCATATAGTTTATATAAAACTCTTCTCACTATATTTAGTCTTATCTCAGTTTTCTCTGCAATTTCTTCGTCAGTGGTTTGACCGTTGAGCATGCATTCAATAATACAAAAACTGTTCTCCTCATCATTAGTTATGCCCGTAATAACCTCATGTACAATAGGATCAGCGATCATTTCTTTTCCTCCTTAGCTTTAGTAATTGCTGATATATAGGATCGTTAATTTTTAGCATTATATCCCGTTTATTTTTGTTCTTAAGTAGTATTAAGCGGATGTTCACATCAAATTTTAGTTATGTAAGTTTTTTTTTCATTCAGCCTGAAATCAACTTAAGCTTTTAGTGAATTGTACTTAAATGATGTCCCTTAAAATATGTTTTGCTAATAATGCCGCTTTACACTTTATTAAATACAAAAAACCATTTTCTATATAAAATGGCTGTATTTTAGGATGACAGGGTTAAGGTGCTAAATATTTCCTATCCTTAACTACATACTATATGAACTCATAAGTATTTAAATCTTGTTAATGAGGAACAATATTTTTGTTAGTGAATAACAATATTGTCTTAGAAGAACAATACCAGATTAGAAGACCAATATTCAACTGGTTTTACAGCGTTCTGACGATTACCGCCGGCGTATGTGGGATTGATTCCAGCATTTCCACAGTTACACCTCCCAGTTCTCCTTCAAACACCTCTTTCATGTCATAAACTGTTTCAACATTTATTTCATTTTTTTTCTGATGTTCCTCGGCTACTTTGGCTATTTGGAGTATTTTATCTATTTCTTGAAATTTGGAAACCGCCAGGGGAGTTGGTCCTATTATCCTTCCCAATCTTCCCAGAATATATCCAAAAAATCCTAAATCTCTTGTTATTCCCGGCACTGCCTGGGGAATGGAAGTAAATTTAAATCCAAAGAGTTGATAGGTTGCATCGGTATCGATGATCATCACCGTCACCGACTTTTCCAGAGAAGATTCTATTTTTCGGGATATGTCGCTGACCACCTCCTGGGGATTCTCAGGGAGTAAACAAACAAATGTTCCGGGAACATTGCTCAGATCAACCCCCGCTTCAGACGCAGGTTTAAGGGCGTGTTTTATGCCATAATACTTTAAAATAAGTTGTTTATGCGACCTGGCCTCTGGAGGAAGTCTTCTAAGGTTTTTTATGGTCCTTTTTTTTATCCTGAAAAGAGGGCCCAGAGCATATCCCCAAATATACTTGGACCAGATATCTGCCATGAAAAAGGAGAGCAGAGATGGTTCAAAGTGGGCCTCATCAACCAACCTCCCCTGAGAAACTGCTATGGGTGTTTCAGATATAACCAGAAAGTCACCATCCTCCAGTAACTCAGCTGCCCTTTCAACAATAACATCATATGAATCTCCCGGCTTTATGTAGCCAGTGTTAACGGAAATTGTTCTATATCCCTCTTTATCAAAATATTCTGCAGTATAATCTTTTTTATTATCTGGGAGGTTGACATTTTTATTATCTGAGAAGTTGACATCAGTTTCCAGTGCATGATTTAAGGAAGATTTCATGGCAGATCTTAATTATATCTTTTAGTTATAGTGTTAATGAGATAATTATTAATAAATTTCGTTTAACATCAATTTAAACAAATAATTAAATAATTTTACTTTAAACAAATAATAAATAGACTTAAATTCCTGAATTTATCCCTTTATAGGGGGAGCCCACACTTTAAGGTCTATCCCTTCTATTATGGCCCTTCTACCTTCAAGTTGAACAACCACTCCAGAATGCACCTTCTGCATCATGCAGTGTACAGGTAAGAATCGTATGGTTTCTCCGACGGCCGGGAGTTTTCCCTGGATTATTCCCTCAAATCCTCCCACCATACACACCCCAATATCCAGATAATCAAATTCAACATCTTCGCCCAGCCGGTGGCAGGGACCCACCAGGTGCACGGTTATAAGACCGTTGTCTTCATTCAAAATCCGGGCAAAGTGGATTATAGGACATCCCAATGGCCTGTATCTTATGATATCTCCCTCTTTAAGTTCCTTGCGGGTGAAGGGATAGAGCACTTCCCGGCAGGAGCTTTCATCAGGGAGGGGTTTCAAGATAAAATCCGCCTCATAACCATCCAGGAGACCCACAACCTTCTCTTCTTCAGGAATTATCTTCTCTTCTTTCAGTATTTCCTCCAATGCATTGCGGTTGTCCTCAAATATTTCCTGGTAGAGGAACCTGCACTTTTCAAGCTGGGTCCATTTTTTCAGGAGTGCTCCTGCAAACTCATCACATCGAGCATAACCACATATTCCGCAGTTAAAACCAGGAAGTAGTTTCTCCACACTTTTAGGGTGTTCTGAGTTAGTAGAACTGTTATCCATTATAATACACCTTTTTATGATACAATTTATACGCCTTTTATACCTTTAAATACACTCTTATAAGATTATAACAACAAAACCGGAGGTTATTTCAAATAAAATTTAATTGGATACTTCAAAAAGATTTATTCTCCTTCGTAACTCTGGAATCCGTCGATACGGCGCAGTATTCCGCGGTGATACTTTTTGTTTACCTTTGTTTCCCCAACGCAGAGAGTGCAGACCGCCAAAGGAGCGGAATGCCTTAATTTTTCCTGATCCAGAGAAACCTCTGCGGATTTCATCATCTCATCTGCCAGTTCAGCACAGCCCTGACCTGAAAGACCGTTGGCTTCTATTATCTTAGATTTAGGGTTCACTTCCAGGGTTCTTTCCCGGAAAATCTCCCTTTCAGCCTGGGATATCATGTCACCCTTGGTTATCACTGCAATGTCAGCGGTGCTGAGGAAAGGACCCACCTTTAAGGGGGTGTTAGGGCCGCTGGTGGCATCTATGACGCAAACTCCCAGACAGTTCATGGTGTAGGGGGCACAGCGATGGCAGAGACCTGCTGTCTCCACAACCAGAAAATCAGATTCATTTTCCTCGGCCCAACTGATCATGTCCTCTATGTTGTAGATGGCGTAGTGATCAGGGCACATATCCATGGAGAGGCCTATTTTGGTGGGCACCCCTATTTTAGCAAACTTTTTATCATCATCGGTGTAAAGGCAGTCTATCTTAACTACCGACGGTTTTAAACCCCTTTCATTAAGACTCCGGAGGGCATGCATCAGCACCGCTGTTTTTCCCGAGCCAGGAGTCCCAGCAACAATTACCATTCTCATATTTATCACACTAATTAGATTTCTTCTTTATTATTTCATGAGATATATAAAACTATGAATTTTTCTAGTTAGACATAGCTTAAGGATGACCTTATTAAAGAGTTTTTCCTTGCAAAAAAAAATAATGGAAACAAAAAAACTATTTCAAGAAGTATTAATAGCTCTTATTTTGCATAGTTAAAGCATTCTCCCATTTTGAAATAGATACCAATTCACCATATCCTTAGAAAAAACGATAAAAACCAGGAAAAAAATAGTTGGTCAAAGTTGAATCATCTAAACTTTCATTAACTCGATTATTTTTACCCCACAAAGTCGCTATATTTTAGGCAATTAAATAAAAATTTGATTCGATTTTATGTAAATTTCGTTGGTAATTAAAATATTTCGTTGGTAATTAAAATGAATCGTATTATCTATAATTACTTACCTTTTGATTTAGATGAATCATTTTCCTCCTTATCTCCTATTAGGTTATTATTACCCATTCTTCTGGCATAGATGTCTGAAAATGGAGATGCTGTCAATCCGTGGGCAAACACACTTAAAAGCACGGTGACGAAAACAACTGTAATAAAGGTGCTGTCTCCAGGGAATACTTTTAATTCATCTAAAGCCAAAAGGGCCAGTACTATGGAGGCTAAACCTCTAGGACCAAACCAGCCAATAAATAATACAGAATCACGGCCTAGTTTAGTGCCTATCAATGATATGGCTACTGGTAGCATTCGGATTACTGTTAAACTTAAAATTGCGTAGATGAGTATCTGCCAAGTTATATTAAAGAGCAAGGGAAGCACTACAATTCCTAAAAGGAAAAACACTCCCAAGTTTAATAATTGTCCCTCTGTCTCGGAGAAATCTATTAGAATTTTACCAGCATCTTTAACAATATATCCTAATGCTAAACCACCAATAAAGGCAGCTATAAATCCACTTCCTCCTAATGCATCTGCTATCAGAAATGTAAGTATAGCCATTGCCAAAAATGCTATTCTCTGGAATTCTGGAGTGATCCATTCTTTGTCCCGGGCTTTTAAAACCAACCAACCCCCTGCAAGTCCAACACCTAGCCCCACTAATATTCCAAACCCGATCTGTTGGAAAGCAACTTGGATAAAGTATACTGAAGGTTTAAAGGCTTCTGCAGCTAAACCAATGGCTATAAAAACCAGAAGGAAAGGAACCGAACCCCCATCATTTAATCCACTTTCAATTTCAATGGTACTACGTATCCTTTCTGGTACTTTTTTATTTTGAACTACTATCTGTCCTAATGCCGCATCAGTTGGTGCCAGAGCAGCGCCTATAATACCTGCCACCCACCAGGGAATACCGGGGAATATTAAAGTCGCTACTATTACTCCTAAAACGATAGTAATAGGTAAACCAATGGTGAGTAGTCTGGTGCTCAGATTATTTTCAAGGGCTTTTAATCCTACCCGGGAGGCATCGCTGAAAAGAACAAGAACAAGAGCTATCTCTGCTATTAAAAAAATTATGGTTGAATATGGGGGCTTGGTTACATCCACATATCCAGTGACCAACCATCCAATCAACATCCCAGCAACAACAAATATCATCTGAAAACTAATTGGCAGCTTACCAATTAAACCAGAAAAAATCGCCACAACCAACAGTATGATGAAAAAGACAAGAAGTTCATACACCTAAAAACCACCCCATTATTTACTTCGTTTAAGCTACTATGATTTTATAAATGATTTGAGATCCAAGATACGGTCGTAATCCCCTAACCTTCTATAGTTTTACATTGTTAATTTCATGACCCTTAGATCGTATTTTAAAGGGGATTTCCCTATAAATCCCTTTAAGATCCTCGCGCAATTTTTCTAAAGATTCTGGGTTTGGAGAAAATAAAAGGACTCCACCCCCTCCACCGGCGCCCAGAGGGAAAGTTGTACAGTTAAAGCTTTTAGCACGTTCCAATAAATCCCTGGAACTTTCCATATAACCTTCACATAGTTTTGTCCGTATTTTGCGATATTCTTCTATTGATTCAAGAACATGATCCCACTTTTGTAGTCTTAATCCCTCACGAAACTCATAAGCTACCTTCATCTTCTTAGAATGTAAGTTATATCCAACTTCAGTTAAAAGAGCGTTTCTCCATGTTAAATTAACTTCTGAGCTTAGGCGAGGATGTCCAGAATGAAAAATAGCCGTTCTCCCTTCTAAAAGCCCGTAATCTTCTGGTGGTATCAGTTCAAATCGTAAAGATTCACCATAACCTGTACCAGGATATCCAGGTTTTCCCCATGGAAACCAGACATAATCAGTTACTCCTCCAAAAATAACATTGGATTGTTCCTGGGTTCCAGTGATACTTACTCCAAAACCCTGTTCAATACGAGAAGCCATAGAAATCAATTGAATCTTCGAGAACGGTCGTCCTGCTAATTCATTTGCAAGTATACACACGCCAATTGTGGCTGTTGATGATCCTCCAAGCCCTGAAGATTGTATACCTTCTCTTAGATTCTTTAAAACAAACATAACACCTTTAATGTCAAATATTTCAATTATTTTAAGTAACCAGTTCTCTCTAACTGGAATTACTTCACCGGGGGAAGCAATAACTTCAGTTTTATATTCAACAGATTTAACACCTATAAGATCAGGATTAAAAGGATGGGCCTCAATTTTAGTTCCTGTATCTATGGTTATACCTACTGTTCTTGGAAGATTACAGGTCCATTTTCTTGCAGGATCATCTTTATCTGGTATATTTGGTAATTTCCAGAACGTCTGCTGAAATTCGCTTAAATCTAAACTAGATCCTGGGCCATCAATTCTGTTGTATGCAATAACTTTTGGCAAAGCCTTCTCTTTTTCTGCTATTTTTAAGGAATCATGAAGTTGAATCGACATTAAACACTATCCTTTTCAACTGTTAGAATTAAAAATCATTAGTTTTTTTTATTTAGGGACTATTCAAATTATCTTCAGAAACATTTAATTTAATTCATTTCGAATCGAGCTTCCTCAGGGTTTTCATTAGATTTAAGTTTTGGTCTTTCATGCATAACAGCCTCAATGTCCTTTAATTGATCGGATACCCATTTATTTAGGTCATTTATTTGGATGGCTGTCCTTGTTTTGGCAATCATCTGGGTTTTGGTTGTTTCATCCATTAATAAAGCCCTATTGATTGATTCTGCGGTCTGTCTTAGATCAAAAGGATTTATGCAAATTGCCCCATCTTTTAATTCTTCATAACACCCTGCTCCAGTAGAAAGGACTAATGCACCATTATTTTCGTTTACGACACTCCCTTCTTTGGCTACGATATTCATTCCATCTAATATAGGATTAACCATTAAAACATCATATCTTTTCAAAAGAGCAATTACTAAGTCGTAATCTCCCCTACAAATGTATTTAATTGGTTGCCAGTCGTGAGTAGCATATTTCTCGTTGATTTCCTTAACTATGTCTTGTATTTTATCGGTGTATTCCCTGTAGATCTTTATATCTTGTCTTGATGGCATTAAAGTTGCTACAAACTTAACTTTTTCTCTCCATTCCGGATATTTCTCAAGAAACATGTCATAAGCCTGGAATCCTCTGATAATATTCTTAGATAAGTCTGTTCTGTCTGTTCTGTAGATTAACTTGCAGTCTCCAATCATTTCATCTACTTCTGCTTCCTTAGCAATGACATTTGGATCTTGTGCGTGTGTCTGCAGTGTTTCCATATCAACACTTATAGGATAGGTTCTTACATGGCAGACATGCCCTTTGTATAGAATGTCTCCCACCATGTCATCCACCGAAGCGTTTGGTAGAATTAGTTTAACTGTTTGCAGAAAATTGTTCATATAACGTGGAATATGAAATCCTAAGACATTATTTGTCAGCATACTATCTAATATCTCGATTTGCATGTGATTGGGCAGTTGCTGGAATATTTCTGGTGGGGGGAATGGTATGTGGACGAATTGACTCATAATAACATCTGGATGCTGTTCTCTTATCAATTTAGGTGTTAAATAGAGGTGATAATCCTGTAACATTACTATTGGGGTCTTCTCTGATTTATATACATCTTCCCCTATGGCTGCT
>JADGNH010000116.1 GCA_017883605.1 Methanobacteriaceae archaeon | reverse complement strand
AATTTTAGTTTGATCTAATTCAGCCTTTTCCTGCGATGAAATATAGAAATATGCCCAGAATTGAGTTCTGGTATATTGGAAAAAGATATTGATACCATCAATTTTGAAACTCGTTTCCAGAGCCGTATATGCCTTAAATGGCAAGTACCTGTATTTTCCTTATACCTGATACCATTATACTTTGGCTTTCCATAAAAAGTCAAAGCAACCAGCCTGAACATATAAATTGCAGTCAGCGCAGCAACGAAAAGACCAATAGCATAAAATAAAACTCCGGAATTAGTGAATGTTTTATATAAAATTTATTTGTAGCGGATATTTTTTTTATAATATATAATTGGAAGAGCTTATTTATTAAATATTTAATGTCCAAATTGAAACCTGAAATTAAAATATACACCACTGATTGTATATAATATTCAAAAAAAATGGTAGAAATTTCAAAAAAAGTTTTTTTCTTTAAAAATTCATTTTTAATTTATTCAAATCCTTTATCTATAAACCATTTTTTTTATAATATTTTACTAACTCAAAATCAACATCATCAACTTCTTATAATAAAAATTTAAAATATGGTTTTATAAGTTGCTGTAACATATATATGATTTAAAACTTTTATGAAAGATTTCATTGATTATTCGAAACTCTTAACTTGTAATGGAAGAGTTTTTTAGCATTAATCTCTTATGCAGTATGATAAGGAGGAATAGATTTGAGCAAATTATTCATCACCTGTGCATTACCCTATGCCAACGGCCCCACCCATCTAGGCCATTTAAGATCAACCTACATCCCGGCAGACATTTACGCCCGGTACAACCGGATGAAAGGCCGCGATGTGCTCTTCGTATGTGCCACTGACGAGCATGGCACTCCCATCGCCGTCCGGGCCGAGGAGGAGGGCAAGCCGCCTAAGGAGGTGGCAGGTAGATATTACCAGATGATAAAAAAGGATTTAGAATCGTGTGATATTTCTTTTGACAATTTTTCACGGACCACAGATCCCATTCATTATGAGATATCCCAGAATTTCTTTTTAGATTTATATGAAAAGGGTTACATTTACGAAAAGACCATAAAACAGCCTTACTGTGATGAATGCGACCGATTTCTCCCAGACCGTTACGTGGAGGGCAAATGTCCCATATGTGGTGGTGAAGGGGCTAGAGGAGACCACTGCGAGGTATGTGGTCGGCATCTGGATCCTATAGAACTTCTGGAACCCAGCTGTCTAATCTGCAAATCAGAACCGGAGATCAGGAAGTCAAATCAGTATTTTTTTAAGCTTAACCAATTTCAGGATGATCTTAAAGAGTGGATAGAAGGAAACGAAAACCTACCCCCTAACGTCAAAAATTACACCCTGCAATGGATTAAGGAAGGATTAAAAGACTGGATATTAACCAGAGACATGGAATGGGGCATACCTGTACCCTTAGAAGGTGCAGAGGGTAAGATTATCTACGTGTGGGGTGAGGCCTTCCTGGGTTACATATCATCAGCGGCCCAGTGGGCACGGAGAGAAAAGAGTTCCTGGCGTCCTTACTGGGACGATAAAACCGTGCACTTCATTGGCAAGGACATCATCTACCACCACGCCATCTTCTGGCCGGCCCTTTTAATGGCCTACGGTTGTAAGCTTCCCTACACCATAGTTGCCGGGGAATACCTCTCCCTGGAGGGAAGTAAAATGTCCACCAGCAAAAACTGGGTGATATGGACCTCAGATTTCTTAGAAAAATTTGAATCCGATATTTTAAGATACTACCTGGTGGTCAACGCCCCCCTAACCAGGGACACGGACTTTTCCTGGGATGATTTCCAAAGAAGAGTCAACGATGAGCTGGCAGATGTTTTAGGCAACTTCCTGCACCGCACCTTCACCTTTACCAACCGCTTTTTTGAGGGCAAGCTACCTGAAACCTCATCCTTTGATGAATATGACCAGAAATTCAAAGAAAGAATCGAGACTTTACCGGAAGTGGTCTCCCAGCACCTGGAGAATTTTAAATTCAGAGAAGGACTTATAGAGATAATAAGGCTAGCTAAGTACGGAAATAAATACTTCAACGACCAGGAACCCTGGAAAACTGTAAAATCACACCCAGAAAAGGCAGCTAACTGTCTTTATCTCTGCAACCAGCTCTCCAAAACGCTGGCCGTAGTTTTAACCCCTTACCTCCCGGTTAAAGCACCGGAAATCATGAAAATCATGAACTTAAAATCAGAAAGTTTAAAATGGGACGATGCAGCCAGGTTCTTGCCGGCAGGGCATCCCATATCCCAACCTAAACCCCTCTTCTCCAAAATAGAAGACCAGACCATAAATGATGAAAAGGATACCCTTTATAAAAATCTGGAGGAATCTGATAAGATGAAGGATCAAATAAGTATAGAAGATTTTGCCAAACTGAATCTCAGAGTGGGGAAAATAGTAGGGGCAGAGAATGTTAAAGGCTCCGATAACCTGTTAAAGCTCATAGTAGATATAAAAGATAAAAAAATACAGGTAGTGGCTGGTTTAGCCAGGAAATATTCTCCAGAAGAAATTTTAAACCAGAAAGTCATTGTCCTGGCTAATCTAGAGCCGGCCAAGCTTTTCGGGATAAAATCTGAGGGAATGATACTGGCCACCCAGGAAAACATGCGCATTCTAACCACTGAAGGCTCTATAGGTGAAAAAATAAAATAGTTGCTTTGGTGGAATAAAATAGCTACTTTAAAAAGAAATAAACAAATGCTGTTTAGCAAGGCAAATAATAACTGCTGTTGAAAAGGGAAAGATAAATAGCCGCTTTTTGAAATAAAAATAAATAACTGGCTTTTAGCAAGCAATAAAGCCTTTTTTGGTAGAAAAATAAAGTGCTAAGGCCAAACAAGGACAAAAAGCATATTCTGGTGAAAAAACAAAATGAACGAATCCGTACTCATTGGAAGGGCAGAGAAATTCCTGGGCAGGATAAGGCAGAAAACTGTGAATGCTGATGACATTAAAACTTTAAAAAGTTTTCTGGAAATTCACAGCTATTTAAAAGACAACCTGCGGGAACTGCAAGATCTGAGGGAAACCATGGAAATAAAGGGCTATAAAGCTCCCTATCGTTCCATTATGAAGTACGGACCCATACCCTCCGGTGATAGGATGGCAGAAGACCTGCAAGATGTCAGCCGCCACACCCAGCACTTCCGGATGAGGGCAGCGGCTAAAAAAAACATTTTAGACCGGGTTAAATCATCTATAGCTTCACATAAAATAGCTCTTGGTAATCTAGAAGAATTTTCAAACATCACCTGTTCTTCCTGCCAGCAGAAATTCTCCGGACATGACATATCCCTGGCTATTTCCCAGGGATGCAGTTGCAGTTCCCCCCACTTGAAATTAGAGTTGAATCCTCAGGGGGTTTACAGATTAGAGATCATAAAATATCTGCCCTTATCCGGAGAGTACATGGTTAAAATGGCAGAACTTTCAATCTTAGGTAGAGAAGCCTTCCGAAAAATGGTTAAAATCCTGAAACAGGAAAAAAGAGGAATTGTCAAAACCTTATCCCTGGTGGTGAAAGTTTTTGAAGACGGCAGATGGGTCAGGAAAAGGGTCAATATGGATGCCACCGACCAGCTGGACTATGAAAGGGAAGTTAGAAAAAAGTATGGTTCCAACGCCCGTATAGAGTTTTTACAATTTCACCGAAAAAAACCGTCCATAATAAATGATAAACACGTCCAAACCGCCCTATCATTGGCATATGTAAAATTTGCAGAAAACCGGGTCCAGGGATTTTTTGAACTGGTTTTAGAGAGATCCGCTGAAAATATTGCCAAAATTAAATTTTATGACCAAGCCCTCAAAAATGTGGTGAAAACTGCCAACAGTATTGAAGAAGATCCAGAACATCGCAAAACCTTGAAAGAGGAATTATTAACTCAAAAGCTAGTTGAAGAAGGTTTGGTAAATAGAAAGGGTACCTGGGACAAGGAGTTCCTGCACGACCTCCAGATGAGAGATAAACTGGAGAATGACCTTTTCGTGGACCTGCCTCGGACCCTGATCCTGTGGGATATAATAAGGTACTATCTCTCCACCTCCCACGACCGAAGAAGTAAATCATCTGGTCCATTCCCCAATCTGCGCCCCCATCTGGACAAAAACCAGATCAGCGCCTTCGAAGATTTCCAGGAGCAGGTGGTGGATGTTTTAAAGGAATATTCTCGGGAGAAAATTGTATACATACCCCATTTAAAGGAAGTTCTATCCAAAAAATTTGAATTAGAAAACAAGATAAGGGGCCTGCACGTTAAGATGAATCCCCCTGCTTTAGGGGCGGCCATCCTGAAAATGGTTGGAAATATACCCCTCAAAAAAGCAGCCTGCATATTCTATGTAAGCACTGCTGAAGTTAAAGCTGAGGAAGACAAATTTGAGACATTTGAAAGGCCCACCACCAGAAAAGCTCAGAAATTTCTGGAGTTAATAAAGGAATAAAGAAATTTCTGGAGTTAATAAAAGAATAAAAAAATTTCCGGAGTTAATAAAGAAATAAAAAAAGATGAAGAAAATAAAAGAAATAAGAAAAATAAGTTGGAACAAAAAAATAAAGATAATGAAGATTATAAAAAAATTCAGATATAAAAAGGTGTTTTTTTTTGGGCGATAAAGTATATGTAACTGAACCATTATCCTCCCGGAAGATTATAGAACTTCTGGAGGAACATCCCCACTTAAAGAAGATAAACTGCCCCAAAAGCCTGTATCTGAGAACTTCTAAGAAATATATTGACGCACTCTCCCAGCTGGGAGTAGAAGTGGAGCCCCTGGCCCGGAGGGGAAGATCCAGGAAATATACAGAATCAGATGTGGAAAACATTCAAAAAATGCTTAAAAAGGGAGCCTCTCCCAAAGAAATATCAGATTCACTGCAAATCCCCCTGAAAACCGTTTATTATTTTAATAAATCCAAGCTGAGAAGGGGAAGAAAACTTAAATATGGTAAAGAGAAAGAAATAGAGGTTAAAAGTCTATATAAAAAGGGTTTGCCAGCTAAACAAATATCTAAAAAATTTAAAATACCTCTAAGAACTGTTTACTCCATTATAAAAAAGTGATTAATGTTATAAAGTGATTAATGTTATAAAGTGATTAATGTTATAAAGTGATTAAATGGCCGCACCACTATTAAGTCCAGATTATCAAAATTTTTTGCTAATTTACAGTATCTGCGGTATTGTAGCCTTCCTTACCACTTATCTGGTTATGCCCCGGTTAATAAAAAAACTGGAAGATGCAGCGATAGTGGGAAAAGATATTCACAAGCCCAAAAAGCCAATTGTAGCGGAGATGGGCGGTATTGGTATCCTTTTCGGTTTCACCATTGGAATGTTCCTGGCCATCTACCTCGACCCCAGACCAGAATTTCCCCTGATTATAACCCTCCTGGTAATCCTGCTGGTGGGAATGGTGGGAATGGTGGATGACCTGATAGTTCTCTCCTCCAAGGAAAAACTTTTACTATTATGGCTGGCTGGACTTCCTCTTATCTTGATTGCCCCTCCCAACGTAGGGATTGTATACATACTCCTGATACCTATTGCTGTGACCATCGCCGCTAATTTAACCAACATGCTGGCTGGTCTTAACGGTATAGAATCCGGGTTGGGTGCCATTGCCATGACCTCCCTCACCCTATCCTGCATAATACTGGGAAAATATGACGTGACCGTCATAGCCATTGTCATGTTAGGTGCGCTCCTGGCCTTTTTAATTTACAATCGACACCCCTCCCGGGTATTTCCTGGGGATGTGGGAACCCTTATAATCGGGGCCTGCATAGTGGTCATTGCCTTTATAGGCAGAGTCAAAATGATCGCCTTCATAGTACTGGTTCCCAACATAATAGACAGCCTATTAAAGTTCTACAGTGCAGGGGTAATGGAAAGACAGGATCATGCCCCTACAAAGATTGGGGACGACGGTAAACTATTTGCACCTTCAGATGGTTTTAACTCTCTTATAAGATCGGTTTTAAGAAGACCTATGAGCGAAGAAAGGGTAGTACACCTGGTATGGTTAATAGGAATGTTATTTGGTGCTTTAGGAATAATATTGGCCTACGTATTCAAAAACAGCATAATATAACTCAAAAACAGCATAATATAACTTAATTTAATATCTTAAAAATGGATTTTAAAAAATTTATTTGGAGAGCTTGTTTATTATATTAATTGCCAGGGATTCTGCCTGTTGATCTTTTAATTTACGGAATATTTCTAGTGATGTTCTATAATTAAAGG
>JADGNH010000115.1 GCA_017883605.1 Methanobacteriaceae archaeon | reverse complement strand
GAAGAATCAGTCTCAGATGAAGAACCAGTTCCAGATGAAGAATCAGTCTCAGATGAAGAATCAGTCTCAGATGAAGAATCAGTCTCAGATGAAGAATCAGTCTCAGATGAAGAACCAGTTCCAAATGAAGAACCAGTTCCAGATGAAGAAGAAGAGAAAGAAGAGGAAAATGGAGAGGAATTAATCCAATAAGGGGTGATTACTATTATAACCAATACCAATATAAACACCGGTACAGAAGCCGGTGAAAGGGCAGATGGAAGAGCCTCCAATGAATTGAGACCGTTAAAAATAGAGGCTGGAGTTTTAAAAAGGGCAGACGGATCAGCTTACCTAGAGTTAGGGGGTAATAAAATCCTTGTTGCAGTTTATGGGCCAAGAGAACTCCATGTAAGGAGAATAATGCAGCCTAACAGGGCTGTTTTACGATGCAGATATAATATGGCCCCATTTTCTGTGGATGATAGAAAAAGGCCAGGACCAGACCGCAGATCAGTGGAAATATCAAAGATAACCTCAGAGGCATTGACACCGGTGGTTTTCCTTGAAAAATTCCCAAGATCAACCATAGACGTATTCATAGAAATATTACAAGCAGATGGAGGAACCAGATGTGCAGGGATCACTGCAGCATCAGTAGCCCTTGCAGATGCCGGTGTCCCCATGAAGGATATGATTGTATCCTGTGCCGCTGGAAAAGCCAATGAAAAGATCGTGCTGGATCTCTCAGAATGGGAGGATAAAGAAGGGGAAGCAGACGTTCCAATAGCCATGATGCCCCGAACAGGAGAGATAACGCTCCTCCAGAGCGATGGAAATTTAACCCCTGAAGAATTTGAAAAAGCCCTGGATCTGGCTGTGGAAGGATGTAAAAAGATCTCTGAAGAACAGAAAAAAGCCATAATAGCGAGGTATGGTGATTAAGATGGTTACTATAATTCCTGAAATCATAAAAGAAAGCATATTTAACATTGTAAAGAACGGAGAAAGAACTGATGGCAGGGCATTCGACGAATATCGTGAAATATCCCTGGAAATCGGCTTCATTAACAAGGCTGAAGGTTCTGCCCGGGTTAAAATCGGCAATACACAGATAGTTGTTGGCGCAAAACCACAGATAGGCACGCCTTTCCCAGACACACCCAACGTGGGAGTTCTCATGACCAACTCCGAGTTATTACCCATGGCTTCCCCTACATTTGAATCAGGCCCACCTGACGATCGCTCTGTGGAACTTTCCAGAGTTACAGATCGTTGTATGAGAGAGTCTAAGGTAATTGATCTGGAGAAGCTGGCCATAATTCCCGGTGAAAAGGTCTGGATGATATTCCTTGATCTGCACATCATAGATTACGATGGCAACCTCTTTGACGCAGCGGTCTTAGGAAGTATGGCTGCCCTGATGAACACCCACATACCAGAAACCAGCTGTGAAGGTGATGAGGTAGTTATAGATTATGAAAAAATGATCCCATTACCCATCCAAGACAAAGCTTTAATGTGCACCTTTGCCAAGATAGGTGGAGAAATAGTAATAGATCCTTCCCTAGAGGAGGAAGATGTTTTGGATGCCAGAATATCAATTGGAATGAAGGAAGATGGCACCATCTGCGCCATGCAGAAGGGTGGATCAAAGCCTATAACCAAGGATGATGTAATGAAAGCTATCAACATATCCAAAGACAAAACTAAAGAGCTTATGGAGCACCTCAAATAATTAATTTTTCAAAAATAATTAATTTTTTTTAGAAAAGTTGATCTAATAAGAATAATCTAGAATTTTAGAAAAAGTTGATCTAATAATGATTAATCTAGAATTAGAGTTACAAGGGAATTTAAACATAAATAACCAATATTAAGGTGATAAAATGGCAAGAACAAAGAAAGTGGGCATAACAGGAAGATTTGGGCCCAGATACGGTAGAAAGGCAAAAAGAACCGTTAAAACTATAGAAGAAAATATGAAGAAAAAGCATACCTGTCCTCAGTGTAGTAGACCGGCGGTTAAGAGAGTTTCAAGTGGAATATGGAAATGTCGCAAGTGCGACTCGGTCTTCACTGGTGGAGCCTACCTTCCCTCGACCCCTATGGGCAGGACTGCATCCAGAAACATTAAAAGGATTGTTGGGGGTTTATAGGTGTACAGATGTGCTAAATGTGGAACTCTTGTTGATATTAAAGGATATACAGAGTCTAAATGTCCAAGCTGCAGGTACAGGATCCTCTTTAAAGAAGTTCCAACTGCAAAAAGACATATAAAAGCAACATAAATTATAGGTCAACATAAATGTTGATAACCACGTCGAGGAAGCCGTCTCAAAGGACCAGATCCTTTTGTCGGAACCTGGAAAGAGTTTTAAACTCAAAATACGTGAACCGTGGCAAGATGAGTATCCGCGACGTTTTGATTAAATCAATTCAACTGAAATTTAACGGCACAGCCATCATATCAGAAAGTAAGGGTAATCCCAGTGGAATTGACATTTATGATGTTGATGGGAAGAATATCATCTCTTTAGATGTAACTGTTTCAATTTCCCCTTTCAAGGGAAGGATTGAAAAGGATCAGCTCAGAATAAGATATGAAGGAGATTTAAAGGACGAAATTATCCCACTGATAGGTATCCCGCTAGAAGACCAGGAACAAGGAAAGGATCAGAAAAAAAGCCAGGAAAAGGACCAAGAAAAACCATCAGATGATCTAAACAAAATTAAATCAGATTCCAACCTTTTATGGATTAAAAAGGGGGATAAAAGAAGTAAATTTGTCCTGGAATTTTATGATACTCAGGGTCTGAACACCGGTAACAAAATATACGTACACAACTGCAGAATTGGTCCTGAGTGAATGGTGACAGAATGTCTTTACTGGGTGTTAAAACCGAACTTGAAATTGAATTTGAGAGTTCAGGGGATGCTGAGGTGATATTGGAATCCATAAAACCTGAAATTAACACATCTCCATCGGATAGGTCTTTTACACGGGTTGATTTAAAAAAAAATATTTTAACCATAGAAATAGATGCTGATGACACCACAACTCTTCGGGCAGCTCTTAATTCATATTTAAGGTGGATAGCACTGTCTCACGATATTTTGAAACTTAACAATGAATATATTTGAACTTGAAGATGATTTGAACTTGAAGATGATTTGAACTTTGAAGGATGATATGTTTTGAATTTGAAACTTTAAAATAGTAAAATTTAACTTGATGAATAAAATTTAATTCAAATTCAAGAATTTGTTTAATAATTTGTTTAAAAAAAGATTTGAAGGTGATAAAATGGAAGTTCCTAAAAATATACAACATCAAATAGCTCAATTCCAGCAAATGCAGCAGCAGGCACAGGCAGTATCTATGCAGAAACAGAACCTGGATCTACAGGTCAGGGAAACAAAAAAGGCCTTAGAAGAGCTTCAGAAAGTTGAAGAAGACTCAGATGTCTATAAAACCGCTGGAAACCTGCTTGTAAAGGTAAAAAAAGAGGATATAACCAAAGAATTGGAAGATCAATTGGAGACACTGGAGCTTAGAGAGAAAACAATCCAGCGCCAGGAAGAACGGGTGATGAAAAGACTGCAGGAAATGCAGACATCCCTCCAAACGGCAATGGAAGGCTCAGGACTACAACCGGGGCCAGGTAATTGAGAAAACTCACAGACCCTGAACTGGATAAAATCTCAGAAATGGCGGTGGAAGCCGCAGAAAACTTTATATTTTCCCAGGTCTCCAAAAAGGAGATTCTCAACCTGGATATAAATGTGGAGCTGAGCTACGAAGATGGTCTGGATGTGAATGTCCTGGTTGACCTGGATCTGGACGAACTATCATCTGCCGATGAGAGCATTGCTGATGAAGCGGTGGATCAGGCTCTGGAAATGGTTGATAAATTTTTAGCTAATCTTTCTGTTGGTACAGACGATTAAAATCTTTCTATTGATAGACGATCATATTAATTAATGGAAAAGAATTGATGTTCCTTTAGGGAGAGAAATAAATCTCCTATTACAATAAAAGATGGATATTCACTGATAAAAAGAAGTTTTTTAATTTTAGGTTTTTTTTATATTGTGAATTTAGTTTTTTTTATTCAGTATTTTAAAATTTAGTATTTAATTTTAGTTTTTTAATCTAATATTTTAAGAATTAGTTTTTAATTAAGTGTAGACATTTAACTGGTACATTTGAGCGAATTTAAATCTTTTTTTAGATTTTATAGTTTAAAACATCCTAAGGAGGTTTTTAGGGAGCTTATCTTATGAAAAAGATTTTTCATCTTTTCAAATAGATCCTTCTCCATAAAGATGTTATCATCGAAAAATAAGCGATATTGGTATTTGGGTCATTTTAACTCCTGGATTGAATTTCTAACTGTTTTCATTGTATGGAAAACTGGTCCACACCCCAGACCTCATCAGGATCAGGCCAGGGATATTTGGAGATGGGGAATTGTTTATAAGGATTTTACAAGAGATCCTACCACCGGTAAGTTGATTATGGTGGGGGGCTAAGATCCCTGTGATAAAAATGATCATACCCGTACTTGACCTTAAAAATGGAGTGGCAGTTTCCGGCAAATCAGGGATGAGGGAAACTTACCAGCCGCTTAAAACCGTTTTTCACCCATCCTCAAACCCTGATAAGATTGCACAGTCTTTGAAGGAGGCCGGCGCCCAGAGAATTTACCTGGCTGATCTGGACGCCATTGAAGGAACCGGTTCCAACTGGGAAATGGTTGGAAAGATAAATGAAACCATTCCGGTAATGGTGGATGCCGGTGTAAACGATGTTCATGGCGTGGAAGAGGCTTTAAAATTTGTAGATAAGGTTATTGTTGCCACAGAAACCCTTAAAAACCTCCGTGATCTGGATGAAATTTTCACCTCACCTGATAGGGACCGGATCGTTCTGAGCATCGATGTAAAGAACGGCAAGGTTTTGGGCAGGTATATTGAAACTGATTTTGACGGGATTTTAAAAAAGATCAGGGAGCTGAAACCGGATGAAATTATTCTCCTGGATATTTCAAGGGTTGGGACAGAAAAAGGTGTGGATCAAAACCTTATAAACAAATTCAGGGGATTGGAAAGTAGAATAATACTGGGGGGCGGCATCACCGAGAGCGATATAGATTTAATCTCCCAGTGGGGCATCTCTAAATTCCTGGTGGGTTCTGCACTGCACCACGGGAAATTTTTGCATAAATTCTGAAAAGGGAGCTAATTTTTCAAAAAACTGAACAGGATTTAAATTCGGAAAACTGAACAGGATAAATTCCAAAAATTTTCCCAAAAAATACCTAAGCTTATAGCATCTCCCGTCAAAGATAGGTGCATGCCAAAATTTATGTTGATAGGGCCGGTTACCAGGGATACCATTGTAAAGGGCGGATCTTCATGCCATTCTGTGGGTGGAGCAGTATATCACCAGTCCAACGTCCTTTCAAGCCTGGGAATAGATACAACAGGCGTTATAACTATTTCTGCAGATGATAAAGAACTTTTAAATTTTCTACCGGAGGATATAAAAGTTTTACCTGTTTTCGTACCTCAGACCATGGAATTTGAAAATATCTACCCCAACCATGATCTCAATCACAGAATACAGAAAGCTAAAGTCCCAAAAAATCCTATAAAACCTGAGAATATTCTTCGGGTGGATTTAAAATTTTTTGATGCGGTATTGCTCTGCCCCTTATCCCCTTATGATATTCCCCTGAAAACTCTGAGATATCTTTCTGAATTTCAGATCCCTATTTATCTGGGGGCCCAGGGTTATCTGAGGCAGGTTAAAAATGGTCAAATTTTCTTAGAGCCCTGGGAGGATTTTAAAGAATTTTTAGGGTATGTTAAGCTGTTATTTTTGGATGAGATTGAGGCTCGGATTATTCTCGGTACAAAGCTATTTGAGTTGAGGCAGATTGCAGAAAAACTCACATCTTTTGGTCCGGAGGAGGTTATAATAACCAGGGGAGATAGGGGAGCATTCATATATTCAAGGATAACCGGTGGAAGCTATGAAATACCAGCATTTCCCCCTAAGAATATATATGATCCCACGGGTTTGGGGGACACATTCATGGCAGCTTATGCAGCAGAGAAGCTCCAAACATCAGACCCTGAAAAGTGTGGAATATTCGCATCCATGGCATCATCCCTGAAACTTGAAATTAGGGGGAGCTTTAGAGGGAAAAGAGAACTGATCTATAGTAGAATAAAAAGATATATATGAGACTAAAAAAGGCCTATATGAGACTAAAAAAGGCCTATATGAGACTAAAAAAGGCCTATATGAGACTAAAAAAGGCCTATATGAGA
>JADGNH010000114.1 GCA_017883605.1 Methanobacteriaceae archaeon | reverse complement strand
ATTTCATTATTTAACCGCGCTTTTCTAACATCATCATTTTCTAATCAATAAGCTATATTTAAAATTAATATTATTTATTATTTTTTTAAATAAAATTTAAAATAAAATCTTTAATCAAATAGTTTTATTTAACAACTAAAAGACTTCAAACAAATTTTTTATTTAACAATTAATAGATTTTAACGGAATTATTTAACAATTAAATAAATTTAAACAGATTTTAAGCCATAGTCACGTTCTAAAAACATTTAAAAGGAATCATCGCTGGTATAACGTCCCCTTCCCTCAATTTCCCTTACTTTACCCACGATCTGATCATAATCCCTGGCTATCCGGTATCCTTCCAGAACAGAATCAAAACAGCTCTCTGCAATTTTATAATGAATTCCTGAAATAGCCTTTTTAAACACCAAAAGGTCCACCCCTTTATCTTCAACCAGTTCGGACATCTTTCCCAGGCCAAAGTCTATGAAGACCAGTTCATCTCCCTGGAGTATCATGTTGGAGGTGGTGAGGTCCCCGTGGATTATTCCGCAGTTGTGCAGTCTGGCTATGTTTACACCTATTTTTTCTGAGATCTTTTTAATAGTTGGGAGTTCAGAACCGTCAAATTTGATATCTGAAAGTCTAAAACCATCAAAAACTTCTTTAACCTGAGGTCCCTGAATTTTCTCCATTACAATGGAGTGTTCCTTTTTTTCTATGTCATATATCAGGGGGGTGGAAACACCGCAGCGTTTTGCTTCACTTAAAAGCTTGGCCTCCTTTTTTGTCCTTTTTTTCCTGAGGTAATGGTCAATTTCGTCTATCCGGTAACTTTTGGGAATCCTTTTTTTAATAACAACTTCCTCTTCCATCCACCGGCCGGGGTAGATATTAGCCTCTGCACCTTTCTCTAGAAGCTCTGGTGGCAGTTTCAGATGTTTATTTGAACTTTTCATCCAGGGCACGTCCACCTGGTCGGTCCGGTATTTCTGGATTACAGTGCTATTTTCTACAGTGTCCTGCATACCCTGCTGGTACATGAGCTGGCCCATCCAGGCGATCATGGCACCGTTATCGCCGCAGTATTCAATAGGGGGTATATAAAAGTCTGCGTAATGGGCACTGGTCATTGAAGAGAGCATTTCACGCAGCCGGCTGTTTGCCGCTACACCGCCGCATAACAGGACTTCCTGCTTCTTGGCATGGGCCAGGGCCCGTTCCGTAACCTCAACCAGCATGGAAAATGCAGTCTCCTGTAGACTGTAGCACACGTCTTCCAGGGGTTTGCCTGCCTCATATTTCCTTATGGCTGCGGTAAGAAGACCTGAAAAGGAGAGATCCATACCTTTAACGGTGTAAGGGAGTTTAAGGTATCTTTTTGATTTTTGGGCCAGATCCTCTACTTTGGGTCCTCCTGGATGGCCCAGGTCCACCGAACGTGCGAATTGGTCCAGGCAGTTGCCAATGGCTATGTCCAGGGTCTCCCCAAAAACCCGGTAGCGTCCGGAGTCAAAGGCAATTATCTGGGTGTTCCCACCGCTTACATAGAGGGTTACCGGGTCTTCAGCCCCGGTGGTGAGTTTTCCAATCTCAACATGGCCGATGCAGTGGTTAACCCCTACCAGGGGTATTTGCAGTGATAGGGAGAGGGCTCTCGCTGCGGTGGCGGTTGTTCTGAGGGCCGGTCCCAGGCCGGGTCCCCTTGAAAATGCAACCAAATTCAGTTGACTGAGCTTCAAATCCGCTTCAGATAAGGCCTCTTTTATAAGGGGTACAATTGATTTGGCATGGTGTTCTGCAGCTTCTCGGGGATGTATTCCCCCGCTTTCCGGGATCAAGGACTTACCGCGGGATGCCAGGATACGGCCCTCTGAATCCACGATACCCACCCCGGTCTTCTCTGCAGTGCCTTCGATTCCTATACATATCATTTTAAACACGTTATTTTACTCATTAAGTTAACTATTGGTCATTAAAGTTTAAAATTATCTTTTAAAAATAATTTAAAAACATATTTTTCTTTTTTTAGAAAGATTAAGATGTTAATATTAGATTTACTTTGAATATCATTTTTCATTGATTATATAATCAATAATTTTATCACTTACTCTTTATATCTAATTATACCCTAACTAAACCTCAAGAAGAATATAACCCTAACTAAACTCCAAGGAGAATTAGGTGAACGTTATGAAGGAAACC
Organism: Methanobacteriaceae archaeon; assembly: GCA_017883605.1. Classification (GTDB taxonomy): domain Archaea; phylum Methanobacteriota; class Methanobacteria; order Methanobacteriales; family Methanobacteriaceae; genus Methanobacterium_A. Next base: position 4,150 of record JADGNH010000114.1, on the reverse strand, counting down.
ATAAAGCACTACGGATCAGCAGAGATCCTCACAAAACTTAAAAACAGGAATTCATTATTTATTTGTGTCATTGCCAGCACCAGAACAGCCAAAATTCCGGGAATAACCGGCGCCGGGGCCACAGCTGAACTTACCGATTACACGCCAGCAGCGGATGTGGAGCTGATAGTTCACGGAGAGCCACAATGCCTTCTGGAGATACCTCAAACCGTGATTGGCGGGGAAAGCGCCCCCACACCGGCGGTGATAACCAAAGCAGCATTGGAACTTTCTGATATCCCATTTTTAGTAGCTGATGCCGGGGCTGCAGTTAAACCCAACCTGCCCTATATCAAAATAAATGACGAGCCGGGAGGAGACATTAAACATGGTAAGGCGGTCTTAAATCCGGAAGAAATATTTAATAAAGGTAAAATATTGGGAGAAAATCTCTCTAAAATCACAGATTATCTGATTATAGGAGAAAGCACCCCAGCAGGCACCACCACGGCACTGGGAGTTTTAACTGCCATGGGCTACGATGCCGGTCATAAAGTCAGTGGCAGCATGCCTGAAAATCCTCATGAACTCAAGGAAAGGGTGGTAAGAGAAGGTTTAAAGGCTGCCGGATTCAAACCAGGAGACCTGGTAACAGACCCCTTTAAAGCAGTGGAAGCGGTGGGTGATCCCATGATCCCGGCCGTGGCTGGAATAGCGGCTGGAAGCAGGGTACCGGTTATCCTCGCTGGCGGCACCCAGATGACCGCGGTATGTGCCGTTATTAAAGAAGCAGCCCCTGAATTTGACTTTGACGAGCTGGCCATAGCCACCACCATCTTCGTTGCTGAGGATGAAACATCTGATATAAACTACATCTCCACCCAGATTTCAGATACCACTATATTTGCAGTGGATCCCTGCTTTGAGAAATCAGAGATCACCGGACTTAAAAACTACCTCAACGGATCGGTTAAGGAGGGTGTAGGGGCGGGAGGGGCCATGATGGCGGCCTTGCTTAAGGGTGTTTCTATTGATGACCTGAGGAAGAGAACAGAGGATCTGTGCCGGGAGATATTTTAAATTAGGGGAGATTCTTAACTAAAAAATAATTTTAGAAGTAAAATTAATAGAAGTTAAAATTAAAGTAAGACTAAAAAAAACTAGTAAAAAAATTTCTTTATAAATTTCATCAATAGTTCACTATTTCATCAATAGTTCCCCATAATAATAGAATGATCTGGATAGTATGTCTAAATCACTAAATTTCAAGCCAAAATCGCTTAAGAGTGCTATATACGGATTTTTACCATCGAAATACGCGCTTTTGGCAGGCATAACTTTTTATATTTTAGGATTCATTTTTGCATTTCTTAGCCCACAGTATGCTCATTCCCTATTTAACGGTGGATTTTTATTGGGCACCATGGAGGTTGGATTACAAGTTCCTGATTCAATATCCATTAAATATTTTATTGACCAGTTTGTGAAATATTTGGGGGCTGTTTCATTCGGTATATTTCTAAACAATGTTGTGACGAGCTTTATATGTATTTTCACCGGAATTGCAATTATTCCATCCATTTTAATCGGTCTTTTCAGTTCAATAGGCGCCGTCACTTTCTTCTTGATGGTGAAGGTGGGAATTTTAAAGGCTGTTTTGATACTTTTCGGTTCTTTTCACCTCTATCTGGAATTTCTAGCCGCTCTATTGTCCATAGATGCATTTTTAAAATTTTATGGATCTTTTATAACGGCGGTAAGAATGAAATCACCACAAAAATTTAAAAACGATATTATAAAGGATTTCATACCATTAATCCTGAAAATAATAGTTTTACTGGCTTTTGCAGCAGTTCTTGAGGTTTTTTGGAGCACCTGGTGGGTTTATATTCTGAATCACCCCTATGTGTCCTGGTATGACTTCTATTTCGGGGTTTATTCTGCTACGGTGCTTTAAGGTTCTGGTGGTTAATTATTAATTTATATGGTGTTATTAGAATCTACCAGAGTTCTATTCATTTATAAATTTTGCTCATTTTACAATCTCTAAAGTTCTATTCATTAAATTCTCCAGTCTTTTTAAGAAAATAGAAATTTAAATAAAAATCAGTAGATTTTACCTTAAAATTAAATGATTATATTAATCCGTATACATAGCTCAGAATTAAGACTAAAAGGCCAACTATCCAGCAGTAGTAGGCGAATATCATCAGTGTTCTCTCTTTAATTATTTTTAAAAGCAGTTTAATGGCCAGGTAACCGAAGATAATGGCCGATATAAAGCCTGCCAGAGTAACTGCCAGGCTAAAATCGAAGCTGGTAATATCCTTGGCCTGTATAGCAACAGCACCTATAATGGCAGGTATTGATAACAGGAAGCTGAATTTTGCTGCCAATTCTCTTTCCAATCCTGAGAATAGACCGGCGGAAATTGTGGCTCCTGATCTGGATATGCCGGGAGCTATGGCAAATCCCTGGAAAATACCTATTGCTAAAGCGTTTTTGAATGAAACATCTTTAACTTCTTTTTCTCCTCTTTTCACCCTTTCTGCACCCCAAAGGAGAATACCAGTTATAATCATAAAGAAACCCACTGCAGGCACGGAGGTGAAAAGACTTTCAAACTGGCTTTTGAGCAGTACGCCCATTAAACCAGCAGGTATAGTGCCCACCACTAAAAGCCAGGCCAGTTTTTTGAAGGAATCTTCCTTCAAACCTGCCTTGAAGTTTCCCCGGAAGATGTCCAGGATACTGGAGATCAGGGCCTTTATTATAGCCACAATATCTTTCCAGAAATACCACACCACCGCTACCAGGGTGCCCAGGTGTAAGAGGGTGTCGAAGGCTAAACCAGGGTTTTCCCAGTGCATTGCATATGGCACCAGGACCAAGTGACCGGAACTGCTTATAGGTAGAAATTCGGTCAGACCCTGCACTATTCCGAGTATTATCGCTTGAATTATATCCATTTAAATCACCAGATTTTATAAAAATAATTTTTATTTGACTAATATGCCTTTTTTTTTAATTATTAAATTAATCATGGATTAATAAACATTTTTTTTAATTATTGAACTTATCCAAGGATTAATAAACATTTTTTTTTAATTATGGATTCAATCATTATATTCAATCATTTGTATCATAAAGAGTTGGTTAACATATAAAACTTGATTATAAGTTATAAGATTTAAGTTATAACTTATAAGATTTAAGTCATAACTCATGTATTCTTTACTCCACGAAGGTCAGCCAGCCGTATTTATCATCAACCCCACCTTCAACAACATCAAAAAAGGTTTTTTGAAGTTTTTCAGTTACTTCTCCTTTTTTACCAGTACCAATGGAAATTTTATCTATGGATCTGATGGGTGTTACCTCCGCGGCGGTTCCAGTAAGGAAAACTTCATCGGCCAGGTAAAGCATTTCCCGGGGTATTTGCTCTTCTCTGATCTCTAAGTCCAGATCCCGGGCCAGTTCAATTATAGAATTTCTGGTGATCCCGGGAAGCAGCGAAGATGCTGCCGGTGGGGTGTGCAGAACACCATCCATAACCAGAAAAACGTTTTCTCCACTTCCTTCACTGACCATTCCCTGATAGTCCAGCATTATGGCCTCGTCGTAGCCGTTGAAAATTGATTCCATCTTTGCCAGCTGGGAGTTCATGTAGTTTGAGCCCGCTTTTGCCATGTTAGGCATGGTGTCCGGTGCCATACGACGCCAACTGGACACTCCTACATCCACTCCCTTTTCCAGGGCCTCTTCTCCCAAATATTTTCCCCAACCCCAGACTGCTATTACACATTCTAAAGGGGTTTTCAAGGGATAAACACCTAACTGTCCGTAACCACGAAATATAACCGGCCGGATATAACATTCTTCCAGTTCATTGATTTTTATGGTGTCCAAGACAGCCTGGGAGAACTCTTCCGGGGAGTAGTCTATATCCATTCGATAAATCTTGGCAGAGTTAAAAAGTCGCTTTACATGTTCTTTAAGGCGGAAAACAGCAGGCCCGCGTGGGGTGCTATAGCAGCGGATCCCTTCAAATACACTTGAACCATAATGAACCACATGAGATAGAACGTGTATATTAGCGTCTTTCCAATCAACTATCTTACCGTTAAACCATATTTTACCTGCTTCATCAAATGCCATGGATTATCCCTCT
>JADGNH010000113.1 GCA_017883605.1 Methanobacteriaceae archaeon | reverse complement strand
AAAGTATTAAAAAGTCCTTTATCTCAAATTATTCTGTAATTCCCTCTTTTATCATGTGAATAAATGTTATTACATGGTAAATATCTAAATAGATAGTTTTAATTAATATATTTTGAATTAAATTCGGTGGAAGTAGCCAAAAAAGATTTCCATAAGATTCTAAACATCAAAAATCCCAATTATACCGCTAAAATATCCAAAGATTTATCATCATCGAAAAATAAACAATTAAATACTAAAACTACGCTATATCCCAAAACTAATCTATGTTCTATCCCAAAAAAAATGGTCCTATATTTTCAAAAAATGGTCTTAAAAAAATTGGTCTTATTCTTATTATTTCTTATAAAAAATTGGTCTTATTTATTAATTAAAAAAATTTGGTCTTAATCAAAAAAATCGGACTTATATTTTTCATTAACATTTTTCATTAAAAAAACCAGACAGATCAAAAAGAATAAAAAAAAATCAAAAAAATTTATAAGGTAAGAAGAAAAAGAAAAATAAGAATCATGGATATAATAAAGAAATAATGGGAAATATAGTAAGAAATAAGGGAATATAGTAATATGAACATAGAGAATAAGAAAGATGACAGCAGCCTGAAAATAAGTATTGGCGATATTCCCTTACTGGTACACGTCGATGATGAGGACTTTAAGAATCAGATCAGGGAAATATATTCAAATTTCACTATGGAAAAGGTGGATAATCCGATAAAAATAGAGGTGAATATCTTACCCATGGGGGATGCGGTATTTACCTTCAGTCCCCTTAAAGAATCTCCAGAAATAAGGATCAACAGGTCAGAGGGCATAGCAATCATGCTCTGGCATAATCTCTATGCTGAATTTAATCTGGAAACACGAGAATGTTTGGTGAAATGCACATTACCCGCCGCTTTTAATTCATTTTTACGTTTTGTATATTCTACTCATTTATTAAATGAATCTGGATTTTTAGTTCACGCTTCAAGTCTGATAAGGAAAGGTGAAGGATATCTCTTTCCAGGTGAATCTGGGGCTGGTAAGACCACCATAACCCAACTCAGTCCTGATGCCGTACTGCTCACCGATGAAGTATCGCTGGTAAAGAAGGTAAATGGCAGTTACCATATCTTTGGAACTCCTTTTTGGGGGGAATTGGGTATAGGGGGTATGAATACCCATGTCCCTATAAAATCTGTTTATTTTCCTAAAAAAGACAAAAATTCATTTAAAAAAAATATTAATACCATGAAAGTTTTAGAACTGCTCCTACCTAACGTTTTATTATATTCAGAGGATGAAGAATTTACACAACAACTTTTTAACATTTGCATAGATTTTGCAGGAAGCGTTCCGTGCTATGAGCTTCATTTTTTGCCCGAACCATCATTTTGGAGGATCATTGATGATGAATAAATATATAAGTATAAAGAAGAATAATATTGCATACAGGATCATAAATGGAGAAGTAGTGATAGTAAACCTCAAAAAGAGCACTTTTCACACTTTAAATCCCGTGGCTACCTTTATATGGGAGCAGCTGGATGGACAGGCTACCTTAAGTGATATTGTAGAGAGGTTATCACAAGAATTTGAGATCGACCGGGAAACCTCTGAAAATGATTGTGTGGACTTCATAAATGACCTGTTAAATAAAGATATGATAACATTGTCATCACATCCCCTGGAGAAATCTTAAGATGTCAAAGGAGAGTTTATTTAATATTGTAAATGATAAGGCAATTGCTAAAAGAATACTCTTATCCTGCCACTTTGACCTCACCTATAACTGCAATACCAACTGTGTACACTGTTATGTGAAAAAAGAAGAGCGTGATGAGCTAAAAACTTCTGAAATAAAGGATATTATGGATCAATTAGCGGCAATGGATACTCTTTTTCTTATTTTGAGTGGAGGGGAAGTTCTAACCAGAAAAGACTTCTTTGAAATAGCGGAGTATGCCAGAAAGTTAAATTTTGCCCTTAGAATTATGACCAACGGTCTGTTGGTGGATGAGAAGGTAGCAGACAAATTAGCAGCCTTGAATCCTGATCTAATAAACCTAAGTATTTACAGTACCAATCCCGAAGTCCATGACGGGATAACCGGTGTTCCAGGATCCCTGGAAAAAGTTATTAATGCTGCAGAACTAATTAGGGAAAGAGGTTTAGAACTTAGAATTAATACTGTAATCATGAAACAGAACCTAAATGATTATCCTCAAGTCCATGAATTGGCCCAAATATTAGGAGCGGACTTTAAAGTGGACTTCCAGGTAACTCCCAAATTTGATGGGGACAGATCCCCACTTCAATTCCAAATCAGTTCAAATGAGTTACAGGAAGTTCTTGCTGATCCATTATTAGAATTAACATTAGATGACCCGATAGAACCCCACCTTAAACGTTTTGCTAATGATATCCCCTGTTCTGCGGCTCATAGTTTCTTATATATCTCACCTTATGGGGATGTTTCCCCCTGTGTCCAATTTAAAGTTCCCTGTGGAAATCTAAAAGAGAAATCTTTAGAAGAAATATGGTATCATTCACCACAAATGTTAGATATCAGTTCACTCCGCATCTCTAAATTACCCGCTTGTTCCCAATGCGAACTTATTGATGACTGTCGCTATTGTCCTGGAATTAGCTATATAGAGGAGGGTGATGTTATGATCCCCGCCCGAAGAACTTGTCAAGAAGCTTTATTATTAAACCAACTGAGAGGTGAAGAAAATGGATGAAAAGAAAAAATACCAAAAACCCCAAATCAAATCAGAAAGACTATTTGAAAAAACAGTGCTGACCTGCGCTAAGCAACCAGACGCTGGTGTCTGCAAGACGACTATTCCAGGTACATCATAAATTAATTTGTGGAATAAAATTCCACCGAACTTCTTGAGAGAGAAGTTGAATACCTAAAGTTTTAGGGGTACATAGTGTGTAAAAGAGATGTACGAAAGAGATAGTGAAAAAGAAAGCCTGGAAATGGAATTGATGAGAGAAACCCTGGAAAGGGGTAAAAAATTACGGTTTCGAGCTTTAGGGGGTAGTATGTTCCCCACTATCAGAGGGGGAGACATAATTACCCTGGAACCTGCCGAATTAGGAAGCATCCGCCTGGGAGATTTGCTGTTTTTCCAGAACAAAGGCCAATTTTTTCTGCACCGATTAATAAAAAAACAGCAGATCAACGGTGATCCGTTTTTTGTCACCAGAGGAGATAATCTGCCTCTTCCTGATCTTCCTTTCAAGCCCTCTCAAGTCAGGGGAAAGGCGGTAATGTTAGAGCGAGGTAACCGTACCATTAGGTTTGATAGTTTATTTAACCGTTATTTCAATCGGTTAATGGCCATTATATCTCCTTTAGTTTACTTTTTTTTAAGAATTGCTGTAAAAAGTTTTAGAATAATTTCAAGGCTCTCTTTGTATTTCAGTTCTAAATTCAGTAGTATCAGTCTTTTCAGCCGTTTCAAAGGAGTTTAATTTCAACAAATCATGAAATTAACATGTAATAACCAATAAATACCTTGTAATAACCCCAAATCCATTATCTCATTCAATAATCCAATCATCCCCTTTAAATAATCCAACCATCCCCTTTAAATAATCTATAGAAGATTTAAATATTTATGTTTATATTTTTTAAATTCCATTAACTGAAAAACTCGAAATAAATTTCATTGACGGAGAACTCGAATAAATGACAGGCTCTCTCAATTTTTTAAGATGTTCTATATGTAAAGGTGAACTTATCCCCCAAAATGATTCACTGCAGTGTTCCCACTGCAACGTTTTTTATGAGATTATTGATGGCATCCCGGATATGATACCTGCTATTTTAGATGAGGACATAAAAGGAATGGTGGAAATTTGGGAGAATATAGAATACGATTATGACAGCTACATAGAACATACCCACAATGAACGTCTGCAGGCCATTGATAAACCGCTGCTTGAACAGTGTGCAGATGGAAAAATGGTTCTGGAGGTGGGCTGTGGTACTGCTCGGTTGAAAAAGGAAGTTGAGAAGGAAGGTGGCTGTTATATTGGCCTTGAACCTTCTTTAAATCTTCTTAAACAAGGGATTAATAAAAGAAAATTTGATCTGGTGCGGGGTGTGGGAGAATATCTTCCCTTTCCCGATGACTATTTCGACACCATAATCGGGGGCTACCACTCTTTTCGATATATTAAACTGGATAAATGTTTCCCGGAGTGTGCAAGGGTTCTTAAGCCAGGGGGGGTGCTGGCCTTTACCTTATGGAACTACTGGTTACAATCTATCCAGTTTATTGCTTTTGATATTAAAGGCCGGAGGTTTCCCTCATTCCAGTTTTCAAAAAAAGTTAACGACGTCTCCTGGGTCAAAAAGGAAATCAATGAACTTGAAAATTCAGGTTTCAAAGTAGTGTCAATTCTCAGCACCAAAAAATTACCAACAAAAGATATATCCTTCCTCAACCGTATTTTTGGCTGGCAGGGTTATTGGAAGGGAACTTGGGGTACCTTAATTGGTAATGATATCATTTTTATCTGTGAAAAAAATAAAAGTAGCAATCACACCCTTGAAAATCAAAAATAATTTTTTTTATATAAATAATTTTTTATCATAACCATCTAGTTTGTTTTAGATCCTGCTTTTAGTTAACAGGTCCACTTTTAATTTCAACCAATCCCTTATCTACAAGTTCTTGAATTAATTCCATTAAATCCTGCTTACATTGTTCTTTATCCACATCATACTCCTTTAAAAGCACTTCCAGAACGTCCTTCAGGGTATTCGGTTTCTGGATCAGATTCCATATGCCGGCTCCTTGAGCGTCCAGCACATAATATGCCCCGTTTTTTAAGTTAAGTAAGGCCAGCTCCCCTACCAGATCGCAGGATATTACATTTTTTGCCCCTACCACTGTTGAATTAGATGAAATTTCCATATTAATCTACCAATTTCCATATTATCTGCTACTTGCATGATCTCAATTTAGAAAACTAGGTTTTCCATAAATAAATGGGAACAATAGTACCTTTGTAATACATTATATCACTTTTAACAGGATTCCATTCACCCATAGGAAAGCGGTGTGATATAATCCGTGTTCCTGGCTTAACTTGTTTTTTAATCTTAGGTATAAGTTTAATATTAGTATCAAAACCCATATAAAGAGCTAATATTGTTGCTTTAGATATGTCAACTTTCATAACATCTTCTTTTATGAAAGTTGTCAGATGTTCTACCCCCTCTTTTTTTGCATTTTTCCTTGATTCTTCAATACATCGAGGATCCAGATCTACGCCCACTCCCGGTATTCCATATTCTCTGGCGGCAGTGATCACGATCCTTCCATCGCCACAACCAAGATCATAAATTATATCTCCGGGACCGGGTTCAGCAAGTTCTAACATTCTATTAACGACTTCTTCAGGGGTCGGGATAAAAGGTATACGTTCTTTAGGACCACCAAACAGTTTAAGTTCATCTAATAATTGGACTTTGAGATAATCCTTTAATCCATCTAATCTATTTTCTCTAACTTTAAAACGTGAAAATGCTTCTTTATGCACTGTTGAAATGTTTTTATTGATATAAAACTTCTCTTTAATAGATGTTGAAATTGCTCTTGCAGATTTATCAGATTCTATTCTATTCAAAACTTCATCGGGAAGTTTCATTCCCAATAGTTCCTTTCCCAATGAAAGATTAATAGATAATATCCTTTTTACACGGAATTTTTCAGACTGCTCTAAAATTTTTATCCAATTTAAATCATCATTTCTTTGGATTAACCCGGTAATGTCACAAATCTGGCTTAAAGATTTCCAACGACCTTCAACAAATCGAATAGATAGAATTAAAAGTAAATCTTCCGGTGAGAGGGCCATAACCTTAAAATCATTAACATAAACAGGTTTTAATCTTTCAACATTCCATAAACTTTCCAAATCATGAGGCGAAGAAAAGTAGGTCTTTACAAATTTCCATCTTATTTTTATAATAATACCAGTATCTTCCTGGATAAAATTGTTTTCTGGTTGGGATTTAATAAAATTATGCTCGCTTCCAGGATAAGGATGAAGATCCAGCTTATAACCTTGAGAAAGGAGTAGTTCTTTGACTTTTTGAGCATCATCTTCCCAGATGAGTAGATCCAGATGATCAAAATTTCCCAATAAGACATCTCCATAGGCTAACTGCGCCAACACAGGTCCTTTGTATGAAATTGCAACAATACCTTGAGATTCAAATAATTCCAAAATTTCCAACAATTTAAATGTTAGAACAAGATTTTGTTGAGCAAATTTACGAAAAAAAGATCGGAGAATATCTAAGTACTTCTTTGGAACTTCTTCAGG
>JADGNH010000027.1 GCA_017883605.1 Methanobacteriaceae archaeon | reverse complement strand
GGTTTTAGGGAGGATATTAAGTTTAATGTACTTATTAGGATTCATGCTAGGACTTTGCAAATATCTAACGAAATTCTCACATTATTAAAAGCAGGATATTACTAATTCCTTATTAAGCTTTCAACCTGATTTTGAAAGTTTAATAATAATGCAAATAAACCGTTGCTTTATAAAAGAAATTGGAATAAATCAGTTGAAGTTCAAAAAGGAATAGAAAAAAGAAGTAAAGAATTAGAGCATAATAATTAAAATAGAAGCCAATAAACCCCTATTAAATCCTTAAAATTAAAAATACCTATTACATTTCATTACCTTTTTTATGTAGAGGAAGTTTTTCAGGTGAAATATAGCAATGATGATATGGGCATTGAAAAGAATATAAACTTATTATAGAACCTAAATTAAGTAAAGGAACCCATAAGTTTGCCTAATATTAATCTGATGGTTTATCCAGCCCCCATTTCTTCCTGAACTTCAGCTTCTGCTGGCTGTTCATCCAGTGACTACCATCGCAGTATGGTTTGTTCTCAGACTTTCCGCAGCGGCAGAGAGTTACCCGGTTACGGGATTCATAGATACTCCCATCTGCTGATTCAATAGGAACACCACCCCTCACCCAGAGAGGACCTTCACAGCCTTTTTGTTTATCGTGCACCAACACAATGGACGGTTCAAATTCTCTCTCAAATGGTTCACCCGTCTTTTTATCCCACAACACCAGCCGCCCAGAGGGGCAGATCATGGCCTCTTCAATGGCTGTCTGCCGGGCCTCTGGATCGTCAGACTTTTGTATAAGATTTCTTATTCCACCAGCCCGCATACAAAAGCGGGAATGGTCGCAAAATTCATAAACGTCGGTTAATTTTAATTCAGGACCTTCAAATATCTCTGACTTTTCTATATAAGGTTTTCTGCTGGCTGTTTCAGTGCCATCAAAACCGATCTCCAGGTGGGTTCCATCACAGAATGGCTTATTTTTAGATGCACCGCAACGGCAAAGGATATAAGTATCTTGCACAGGGTATTCTTTCTTATCAACCAGTTCTCGGGTGTGGCCCGCCTCATCAGTTATTATTACCTGTTCATATAATGGTAATCTGCCGGTAACCCGATAGGGGCCGTCTTTAATTATTTTGATCTTCATTTCTTCTTTTTCTGTTGCCATTATAAACCCTCACTTTCTTAACTATTATTTATTTATTTAATTTTAAACTTTCTAAAAAACAGGTCTAAAATTAGTTTGTCTTTAGAAAAATATTAGTTTGTCTTTAAAAAGAATTAGTTTGGATTAGAAAAAAATTAGATGCCATTAAAGAAATTATGTCTTTAAAAGAGAATATATATCTTAAAAAAAGTTTTTAGCTCCTTAAAAAAATCTATTATGAAAATTTCTCCAAGGACGGTATCCAAGTGGAAGGAAAATCAAAAACCGGTTGGTTAACACTTATAGTCGTCACCTTATCGGTTTTTATCATAGTTATAGACAAAACCTTTATGAACGTGGCTATTTCCACCCTGATAATAGACCTGCACACCAACATTGAAACTATCCAATCTATAATAGCTATTTACGCTTTGGTAATGGCCTGTTTAATGCTTCCCGGGAGTAAACTGCAAAATATTTTGGGAAGAAGGAGAACTTTCTTGATTGGTGCTTCTATCTATGGTGTGGGGGCAGTAATTGCAACTTTAAGTATAAACAGCACCATGCTCCTCCTGGGATGGTCCATACTGGAGGGTGTGGGAGCGGCTTTGATGATGCCAGCTACCACTTCCATAATATCAGGCAGCTATGAGGGGGAGAGAAGGGCCTTTGCTTTAGGGATAATCAGCTCCATGGCATCAGGTGCTGGGACCATAGGACCCCTTATAGGTGGTTTTTTGACTGCGTACTACAGCTGGCGTTATGCATTTGGACTGGAACTGGTAGTCATCGTTATCATACTCCTGTTCTCTCGAGAAATAGCAATCTTCCCCCCTATTATGAAATGGCCTGATTTCGATGTTTTAGGAGCCATATATTCAGCATCCGGCATATTTCTGATAGTAATGGGCATATTGATACTCAACCATCCCCAAAATTGGAATATAGCTCTTTACTTCATGATTGCCGGTTTAACTCTTCTTATAATCTTCTATTTCAACCAGAATAAGAGGATCAAACAAAATAAATCGCCTTTACTGGACATTACCCTTTTTAAAGATCGTGCTTTTACCTTAGCCAACCTGGCAAGGTTAATAATGAATTTCACCATTGGCGGGGTTATTTTTGCCATTCCCGTATATATACAGCTCGTTTTAGGGGCTGACCCATTAACCACTGGTTTATCATTGATCCCTCTAAGTTTAGGTATTTTCACCCTTTCTTTTACCGCTGGAAAGGTTTCAACACGATTACCGGCCCGTTACATCCTCTCTCTAGGATTTTTATCTGCCATAGCCGGCAGCATATATCTGAGCATCATTTTCAGTCCCTATACCACTATTCTGGATATGATGCCCGGGATATTATTACTGGGTATTGGTATGGGAATTGTTTTCCCCCATTCTGCCAACGTAATTTTCGCGGTGGCCCGACGTGACCAGCAACCCGATGCCTCAGGGGTAATGAACACCGGAATCAACCTGGGCTCGGCACTGGGAACAGCCGTTATTGGTGTTATATTGATATTAGGTAGTTTTGGAAGCTTAGAATCCGGCTCTGCAAGTTATCCCTCTGGTTCACATGTAAATCTCCAGGATATACCTGGAAAACTAGGAATTGGAAATTCATCCGGGTTAAATGAAATAAATACAGCATTAAAAGGGGATAACTCTAAAAAAATCAAGGCCATGAAAGATGCCTTCAACGTGGTGACCATAGTGCTCCTGATGGGATTAATCAGTTCCCTGTTAATACCTCCGCGGAAAAAGATTCCCGAAACTGATTCCGGAGGGGTGACTACTCAGATATAAAGGTATACGGCCGATATTTCGAATAAAACCTTAAAATCTACAATAAAAACGTCCAAAATGGAGATCCCACTGCAAAAGCCACGAAAGTCACCATCATACCTATTTTAAGCCTTTTTGATACTTTTCTGGTGTTTTCAATTGATGTGTCCCTTAATATGGATATTGAACAGGAAAGAAAGATTGCTATGGCAACAATAAGCACCATCAAATAATAGATATTAAAAATTCCAACAAAATAGAGTATTGGGCTACTTAAACTGGCAAATATCATGAAAAATGCTGCCAATATAGAAGATAATCTTTTTCCATGAACTATGGGTAAGGTAGTTGCCCCTTCCATTCGATCACCTTCCACATCTTCCATATCCTTCACAATCTCCCGGGCCATGGTCATCAGAAAGGCAAAAAACCCTAAATAAACTGAAACAACAATTTCTCCCACGACCACCCCTCCAAAAACAAAACTCAATCCAGTCAAAAAGGAGATGCTCATATTTCCAATAAGACACCTTCTTTTAAGATTATAGGCATAAAAAATCATTAAAATTGCGCTTAAAAATGATATTATACCGGGAATTAAACTTATGGCAAATGCCAGGGTTACCCCCACAATAAATAATACCAGAGAATAGACCCCCGCAGCCTTTAAAGAGATCCTGCCAGAGGGGATGGGTCTTTCTGGTTTGTTAATGGCGTCGATCTTGTGATCGAAGTAATCATTCACAGAATTACCAGCCCCAGTTACTATAAAAACCACCAGGCACGCCATGAAAACATCCCCGGTGAAGTTTCCACTGATAATGGCCATTAAAAGTACGGCAATGACCGCCAAAACTGCATTTAGTGGCCTTATTATTTCTAAATATGGGTTCATAGTTAATTTCCTTCCATAACTTTCAGGTTTTCACGGTAATTAAATTCCAGTTTATATTTAATAAATAATCAGCATATAAAATAGTCAGCACAAATATAAAAATAAATTAACATTGTGATTTAGATCAAGAACTTTTTAAGAATACTTTCTTTAAGAATATTTTATTTGAGGATATTTAAATGTCCCATAAATTTATACCTGAACTTTTAGCCCCTGCAGGTTCTTTAGATGCTTTAAAGTCAGCTTTAGCTGCGGGAGCAGATGCAGTATACCTTTCCGGGAAAAAGTTCGGTGCCAGACACTTTGCAGAGAATTTTGACAAATTTAAGATGGAAGAAGCTATAAAATATTCCCATTTAAGAGGTGTTAAAGTTTATGTGACTGTTAACACCCTTATAAAGGATTCTGAATTAGAAGGAGTTGCAGAGTACCTTTTATGGCTCTATGAAAAGGGGGTAGATGCAGTAATTATCCAGGATGTGGGGGTAGCCCACCTGTGCCGGGAATTGATTCCAGAATTGAAAATGCACGTTTCCACCCAGATGACCATTCATAACTTAGAAGGGGTTGAATGGGCTCGTGATTTTGGTTTTAAGAGAGTGGTGCTGTCCAGAGAGATGAAAGTTACTGAAATAGAAGAGATAGCTAATAAAATAAATAAAAATGAAATAGAACTGGAAATATTCGCCCACGGAGCTTTATGTTACTGTTATTCTGGGCAATGCCTATTGTCATCTTTTATAGGGGGCCGCAGCGGGAACAGGGGAATGTGTGCCCAGCCGTGCCGGAAGCCCTATCAACTGTTAAAAGGAAAAAGGGATAAGTATGGGAAGCCGAAGAAGCTGGCTGCCCTCCCCTTAAATGGACATTACCTTCTCTCAACCCGTGATTTATCCCTTTACAAAAGTTTAGATAAAATTTCAGACCTAGCAGTAGATTCCATTAAAATAGAAGGACGTATGAGGTCTCCAGAATACGTGGCCACGGTGATCAGCATATACCGGGAAGCTCTAGACTCCATGTCTCAACAGAACTGGAAACCGGACGAACATGAGGTTTATAAACTTAAATTAGCATTTAACCGTGATTTTACCACCGGATATCTCCTGGAAAATAGAAAAACTGCCGTTATGGGTTGTGAAACCCCTGGAAACAGAGGATTGTATCTGGGAGAAGTGGTAAATTATAAAAATAAAACAAAAAAGCCGGTGGTTAGGTCAGAAATCAAATTCAAACTAGAAAAAGGGGATGGAATTGTTTTTATATCTCCCCATAGTGAAAAAAAACGGTACGGAATGGTATTAGAAGAAAATCCGCAATATGATGGGGATAAAATATTTCTAAATACCAGGAGATCAGTGGAAACCGGTTCAAAGGTCTGTATCACCCGTGATGCTTCTCTGATCAAGGAGAAAGAGAAGTTAATCCGGGAAGATCAGCATAAATTATCCTTACCCCTTGATCTGAGTGTAAAATGGGATGAACAAAATAGACCTTTTATTTACGGTGAATTTTCAGGCCCTGATGGTAAAAAGTATAAAAGCAGATTAGAAGCAGATTTCACAATGGACAAAGCCATTAAAAGTCCTTTAAGCAAATATGAGATTGAAAAACAGATCAGAAAGACCGGGGGAACCCCTTTCAAAATCAGACACCTGCAAGTTGATTACCCCGGCAACCTTTTCACCCCCATCAGTAAATTAAACAGAATTAGACGGGATTTTCTAAAAAAAGCGGAAAATGAAATTTTAAACAATTATAAACCCCAGAAAAACAATGTTCAGCTTGCAAATAGCCGTTTAACCCTGGTAAAAAAAGATTTAAACTCATCTCCTAAAAAATTAAATATAAACAATAATAAGGAGATCACCCTTGCAGTGTACACCAGCAGTTTGGAAACTCTAAAAGGAGCCCTTGATGGTGGCTGCCGACGTATTTATTTCCAGCCACTTCTGTGGGAACACTTTAACCCTAAGTCCGCCCCTGAAGCTTTTCATCCGGAAACTTATCATAATAAGATCCTGGAACTTATATTGAAGGCTTATGAAATTTGCAAGTCCAATGGAGCTTTATTAATCTGGAAATGGCCTGGAATCACCAGTAATTTTTATTTAAGCCATTCTGTTCCTCTAATCGGCACTCTTTGTGAGGAAGGTGCTGTAGAAGTTATGGTAAGCGGTATGGGTGCTGCAAGAGCCATTAATAATTCTAATTCGTGTGTTAAGCTTTCTGGATCTATGGAACTTAACGTATGGAATCATCAGACCGTATTGGAACTTTCAAAGACGTTTCAAAGTCTCACTCTCCCGATTGAACTTTCAAAATACGAAATAGCATTAATTATATCCCGTACACGAGATAAAGGCATGAATACTGCTTATGAATTTATGGTACAAGGCAACTTGGAAGCCATGATATCTGAAAACAGTATACTTTCCTCTAAATCTGAAAAAGAGGTAATAATGCAACATAATGATTTCTATGGAATTAAAGACGTGACCCCAAGAATTTTTCCTATTATAATTGACAATGAAGGCAGAACAGTTATTTTAAACTCTGTGGAAACCTGTTTAATAGATCACCTGCCTGATCTGTGTGGGATGGGTTTGAATATCCTGACCATAGATGCCAGAACCAGAACCAGATCTTATGCCCGGGATATGGCCACCTTTTACGGTGATGCTATTACATATCAGGACGATGGCGATAGGGGTGAACGCTTAAATAAACTGAAACTCAAGATCAAAAAAATAAGCAGTGGCGGAATAACTACTGGAAATCTCCTCAAAGGTATTAAAGAAACATAATAAGTTTTATTGCAAATTTTAAGCATTTTATTATGATTTTCAGCAGGATAGACATCAAATTTGAAGGGATTAAATAACTCAGATCCTAAATGAACCTCATCCTTACTATACTATAAGAACTATAAATTTGGATAACATTTATAAAAAGTTTATATATAGAATAAAATAGAACTTTATAGTTTTGATATTTATTGATAATAAATTTCCATATATTGATAATAAATCAGGAACGTGTTAAGAACACTGAGTATTTCTGATAAATCAGGGAACTAAAATGAAATCCAAAAATACGGTGATAAAATGAGGTTATTTGACATTTTAAAGAATAGGGTAGACGTTATGGAAGAAAGAAGGGATTTAGAAGGTTTAATCTATGCTTTAAATGAAGATGACGAGCGCATCCGCCAGGGATCTGCCCGTGCCCTGGGGAGGTTGGGAGACTCCCAGGCAATAGAACCCCTAATCCAAACCCTGAAAGACCCGGACGAAGGAGTAAAAGAAGAAGCAATAACCGCCCTGGGAAGAATAAGAAACCCCAAAGCACTGCCAACCCTCATCCAAGCCCTCCAAAGCCATGAAATCGGAATAAGATGGAGAGCAGCAGAAGCACTCGGAAAAATAGGAGACCCCCAGGCAATAGAACCCCTAACCCAAACCCTAAAAGACCCGGACAAAGAAGTAAAAGAAGAAGCAATAATAGCCCTGGGAAGAATAGCTCTAACCCCCTTTATTTCTGATTTGAAAAGCAACGACATTGGAGTGAGGGAGAGTGCCATTATCTCTCTCAATCACATAAAAGATTTAAAATCTGAAAACTTCACAGTGAAACCCGCTACTGTGAAACCAACCGAACAACCCCCCGCCGCTGTTAGAAAACCCGCTACTGTGAAACCAACCGAAGACCATGCTGATGTGGAAAAAAGTATTGATAAAAAAGTTTTAGTAGAAAGAAAACAGCCCTTAAAAGCTGAAACTGTAAAAAAATCAGATTTTGAAGAAAAAGAGGACAAATTTATCCAGAGTGTTCATTATCAGTACATAGAAAAATTTGTAAAAAGATCTAAGTACGAATACAGGGATAATTTTGGAAAAAAATCCAATTATGACTATAGTTTCGAAGATATTCAGAAGATGAAGGACCTTTTGGAGTTTAAGGGAGTGAAATTTACTGATCAGGAAATACTATGGCTTATACAGGATGAAATAAAAATACAGGAGTATGAAGAATTCAAAGAAAAAATCCGAGGGGAAATTGAAGAGGATATCATACAGCCCAAAAACCTGGAAGATTACTTGGAAAACTTTATTATATATTACCCTGAATCAAACTCTCAACAACTCCAAAACCTGGAAAAACTCCTCCAGGAAAACAAACAGGATACCACCAACTTAACCCAGAAAATAGAAAAAACCCGCAAAAAGATAGAATTAAAAGAATTCGAAGATATGCTCAAATCAATATCAGTAGACCATGAAAAATCTATTAATATTGTAAGGGGATTCAAAAAGAAGAGTCTTGAAGATAAAAAGGGCTTATTGATTTCTAAGGACGATTACAAGTACATAGAAAACTTTGTTAATAAGTGCAGGTACCAGTATGAACTGGGAGATATAACGAAAATGAAGGATTTTTTGGAGATTAAAGGGATAAAAATCCCTGAAGAAGAGTTGCAATGGATAATCCAGGAAGAAATAAAAAAACAGGAATATGAAGAATTTAAAGAAAAAATTATGCAAAATGAACCCCAAAATTTGGAAAATTACCTGGAAAACTTCATCAAAAACTTCCCAGAACCAAACCCCTCACAACTACAAAAGCTGGTAAAACTTCTCCGAGAAAACGAAGAAAATACTGCCAACTTAACCCAGAAAATAGAAAAAACCCGTAAGAAAATAGAATTGAAAGAATTTGAAAATAAAATAGTACACCATCCAATTTCTGAGACCATTCCAGTAATAGAATCAAAAGTAATAGAAGACAAGGCCATGAAAAATGCCCAAATACTATATAATCTCGGAAATCTGTGTTATGACCTGGCAGAATCAGATAAGGCCCTGGAATACTATAATAAAAGCATATCTACGTATCCTGAAAATATGGGAACCTGGAGAAATAAAGGTTTGCTCTTTTATATCATGGGCCGGCCTCAAAAGGCCGCTGCATGTTACAACCATATTTTATCCCAGGATCCGAACTATTTTGAGGCCTGGATAGACATGGGATTGATTCTTTTTGAAATGGGAAAGATAAGAGAAGCAAAATTATGTTACCAAAAAGCTTTGGAAATAAATCCCCTCAAAAAAGAATCTTCAATTATCAATACCAAGCAATTCCTCCAAAATAATCCACTACAAAGAGAAACTTTTGAAAAATTTTTGGAAACGGTCCACTCTGATGAAATATCCGCAGAATCATCGGAAATAAGATCCCCCCTCTCCAGAATCATACATGAAGTAAATAAACAAGTTTAAGCTTAAAAAAATATTTTTTTAATAAATCAATCTAATAAAGGCCTAAAAACCTATTAAATAAAATAAACCTAGAGCCTAAAAAACCTATTAAATCTGATAGATCTAGAACCCCTATTATTTTAACTATTTATTATTTTAAGTCCTTTATAAAAACTAAAGGAACGGGATATCAAAGTATGAATGATGAACAGATGGATTTAAGAAATATAAAAGGCATCGGCGATAGACTAAGAGATAAAATCATTTCAAAATTGGGTGGAGAAGCAGAATTTTTTCAGGCTGTGGAGAATTTTGAGGTTGACCGTATAACAGAGATAGACGGTGTAAGTCAGCGCCGGGCTATCGAAATTATAAATGCAGTTTTAGGGAATCCCACCCAAGAGTTTCTCAAGACGGAACGGGCGTCTCAGATTTATGATGATATTGTGAATAGAATTCTCCAGTTCGCCAGTACCCAGTATGGTAAAAACAGGATTTTACTTTTAAACCCTGTTAAAGATGAAGAAAAGATCACAGAAAATATGACTTTTGTGGTAAAGGCTAAGGAAACTGTGTCGCATCTCCCCTTAGATGAAATAAGAAAACTGCTTAAAAAAATAGATCCTACCGGTAATCCCAAACCAAAATATAATCCCTCCAAAGCCATTCTGGTTGAATCCAAAGAGGACTATCATCGACTAATGGACCTGGGACTTAATAGTTACTGCTCCATAATAACTGGAGATGAAATTGAAAATCTGGAAGACTTCGAATTAATAGTTTACCTTTATTCTGATGGAATGATAGAACTGGGGGATGCCTTTAACGTGACCATGGTAAACCGTGATTCCTCGGATTTTGAAATCGTTCCAGATGTTGTTCTTTTATATTACCAGGAAAATTATGATCTTCTTTTGAATGTTTTGAAAATAAAGAAAATTCTAGGACGAAATTCAGTAATAAGAGAAATTTTAGAGGTTTTAGATTCACTTGAATCATTTGAGGGGGATGAGGAGATTTTTGATGATGCAGTGGAAGCTGCCAAAAAGAAGGCAGATTTAAAGCTTAAAAATTCCATAAAAACCATTGATCTCAAGGGTGATGAGGTCTTAAATCTTCTGAACGAAGAAATGCCCCATAAAATCCAGATCATATTTGATGAAGTTATAAAAGAAGCCAGAGATGAGGTTAAAAAGAAAACAGGATGTTCTTTTGACCCATTTATCCCCAAATATCCGGTTGAAATAGATGAAAATGAATTAAAAAGAGTTAAAAGGCAAGAAATTGCCAAAAAACAGGTTAATGCCTTTGAAAATAAGGTGAAAGCAGCAGCCATGCTCTCAAAGCGTAAGGATGAAGTGGAAGCTGAAATCCATGAAATTCTCCTTTTCGACTATGAATTTGCCCTGGGATGCTTCGCATACTATTACGACTTAAACCCTCCGGAAATTGGAGACGGATTCAGTTTTAAAGCAGGAATCCATCTAAATTTAGCATTAGAAAACGATTTAAACCTTCAAAAAATTGATTACAAGTTGGAATCACCAGATAACGTGGTTCTACTAACCGGTGCAAACAGCGGAGGTAAAACCACCCTCCTGGAGACTCTGGCCCAGATTTCTATAATGACCCAGATG
The DNA here is from genome assembly GCA_017883605.1 of Methanobacteriaceae archaeon. GTDB lineage: Archaea > Methanobacteriota > Methanobacteria > Methanobacteriales > Methanobacteriaceae > Methanobacterium_A. The sequence continues at coordinate 7,325 of JADGNH010000027.1, read as the reverse complement.
GGACTGCCGGTATGTGCTAAAAAATCCAGGATCAAGCTGGTGGATGAGGTTTATTTTTTCTCCAAAAAACATTCTCTGGACGCCGGGGCCTTTGAATCATTTCTAAGGACATTTATGCCCATAGTAATCAGAGAAACAGATAAAATAATTCTTTTAGATGAACTGGAGGCCATAACTGAACTGGAAGCTGCAGTGAAGATCATAGCCAGTTTTATGGACTTTATAAAAGATTCAAACTCCTACGCAGTTATCGTAACCCACATGGCCAGAGAAATCCTTAAATACACCAACGTAAGGGTGGATGGAATCGAAGCCCAAGGTTTAGATGATGAATACAACCTTATTGTAGATAGAACACCGCGAATGAACTATTTTGCCAAAAGTACCCCGGAACTTATACTTAAACGGATGTACCAGAAGTCTGATGGTAAGTTACGAGATATATATGGTCAGATGCTAGGAAAATTTCAAAACTGATCTATCATGTATTTCCAAACTAATTATCATATTAAAAACTAAAGTTATCATAAAAACTGCATTGAGGTATAGTTATTTCTTTTATCTACAATTTTTACTGGCCATAAAAAAAGGACCTTGATTCCTCAAAGCAGGAATACTTAAGGGAATTAATGGATAAATTTAAAATCAAAGCATTAGGAGACATAATACATATGAAAGTGAAAAACGCCGCTATAGCTGTGGAAAACCTGGAAGAATCTGCCAAATTTTATACTGAAACCCTGGGAATGGACGAGATAAGACGTTTCAGTCCCCGGCCCGGTCTGACCATTGCCTTCTTCCGTGGAGAAGGCGAATCTACTATCGAACTCATCGAAGGTGAAGAAACTGATAAAAAGGGCCTGTTTCTGGTGGGTATGGAAGTCGAGGATATGGATGCTGAAGTGGCCCATCTCAAGGCAAAAGGAGTAGAATTAACCCGAGGACCATTCGGTGCGCCTGGCGGGCCGAGAATCGCCTTTCTAGATGGCCCGGATGGAGTGGAAATCGAGCTTATTGAACATAAATAAAATTTTAGATGAAATTTAGAATAAAAAATAAAATTAGAATAAAATTAGAATATGAATTTAGAATAAAATAAAATTAGAATATTTAGAATATAATTAGAATAAATACAGGTTCTCTGATTAATAACCCATGTCATTTCATGAACATTTGGAAGAGATAAAAAGGCCCGGTTGCACGGTCCATTACTGGCTTTCCGGCCATCCGGAGAACCCTCTGATATTTCTGGCCCACGGTGCGGCAGTTGATCACCTGCAGTTTAACCTACAGATGCCGGTTTTGAGGGAAGATTATCAGATCATCCGCTGGGATATGCGGGGTCATGGCCAGTCCCAACCCCTGGAAGGAGATTTTAGCATAAAAGATGCTGCAGAGGATGCGGTAAGCATTTTAGATGATCTGGGAAGGGAGGACGCCATATTTATCGGCCAGTCCTCCGGCACCTACGTAATCCAGGAGCTGGCCTTTAAACATCCGGAGAGGGTGAAGGCTGTGATCATTATTGATGGAACCTGCATCACCGCCAAACTGTCCCGGTTTGAATCCTTATCTGTCAGTATCTCGCCCCTTATGTTCAGACTGTGGCCCTACGGAAACCTTAAAAAGGCCATGGTAGAGGCCTCCGCCATAAAATCTGATACTAAACAATACTTAAAGGAAGCCTTCAACGCATTACCCCGGGAGGAGTTTATCAAGATCTGGGATGGCCTCTCCCAGTGCATCCACTATGAAGCAGACTACCACGTGGAGTGCCCCTTATTGCTGGTATATGGAGAGCATGATAAAACAGGCAATATACGCAAAGCAATGAAAAAATGGGCAAAACGAGATAAACAGAGCAAATACGTGGTAATACCGGAGGCGGGGCACTGTTCCAATCAGGATAATCCAGAATTCTTTAACCGGTTAATGGTGGAGTTTTTAGGAGGATTGGATAATAAGTTGAAAAATAAGAGTAAATGATTTGGAAAATATGGGATATGAAATTCTGTTTGTAATTTTACTTATCTTGAGTTGTGTTGATCTTATAATACATCCTGAATTTGATGTTTTTTTACTTAATCTAGATTTATTTATTTTTTTCAAATAGAATCTTCAGATTATTGGTCAATTCCGACTCAAAACCGCTCTTTATTATCATGGAAATATCAGAATTACTTGCTAAAACAAAATTAAACTCTGTGGATGCTTCTTCCATTTCAAGGAGCGGAGGATTTTTAACTGCGGCCTTTATACCTTCAGTTAAACTTAAGATACTTTTTTCGAGTTTCTCATCCATTTTGATCATGTCTTTTTCGTCACCCTTTTTCGTTGCGGGTTTCAAAGCTAAAACAGTGGTTTGTATTGATTTACTGGAAATTTTTGAACTAAGGTTTAATCCACCCAATATAGGAATCTGTAATTTTACTTCTGCCCCAGTTTCTCCAGAAGCAAGTGTTTTTAAAGTTAGTTCTATCCTTTTTATTCTAATTCCAGATGATTCCATATCTTCCTGCATTTTGACCATTGACCCCTTTATGGTGTCTACAATCTCATCAATGGCAATGCCTTTAACTTTAGAAAGCCCACTCTCATTTTCTCTCCAATCTAAATGTTTGTCGACCATTTTAAATTCTCCCAATATCTTAATGAAGGATTTTCATTTAAAATCAGAGAATATCTAAGTATCCTTCCCATTTAGTTATATATAATTTCTAATAAATTTATGTCACCAAGACTGGCTACAGCAACCAAAGGACCTTAGATTATTTTGAAATTTTATTGAGAGATCAAAAAAATTCATTCACCCCAATCTTCATAACTAGCTTTTTAATGGTGCAGATAAATGCAGAAACTATTAAAATAATTGGAATAGATTTAGCGGGTAAAATAGAAATCCAAGTGGAATGTATATTTTAAACGATGGTATCTCCATTTAAAAACCCGGTACAGTGATGAAGAAATTCTAGAAGAAGTAAAAAGAATAAAACCATCCCTGATCGCCGTTGATGCCCCGCTTTCACTTCCCAGGGGCCGCTGTTGCCTGGAAAAAGATTGTGAATGTGCGGTGGGCGGGCATATCCGCCAGGCAGAGCGGGATATAAGGCCCTACGGCCGAGTTTTGCCCCTTACCTTTCGAGGTATGATGATGTTAACTTTGAGGGGAATGGCCCTGGCCACCCAATTAAGAAAAAAGTATACAGTGATTGAAACTCATCCCCGCACCAGCCAGAAGATGCTGGGCTGAAAAATTTAGAACATGAATTAAGCCAAATTTTCAAAATACCGGCCAATGCTACGGAACATGAGCTGGATGCAACCATGGCTACCGTAACCGGATTTTTGTACCTCAAAAATTGTTATTTAGAGATTAATAACCCCGAAGAGGGGAGTATTATCATTCCAAAGGATCAAAAATGTTTTAAAATTGCTTCAAAAAAATAAAACTGATATTTAATTAAGTATGTGACCTATTTACTTATTCTGCAGTGCCACCCTCAAAATAACCCTGTTAAACTATGATAAAATAAGAATTGAGTATAATAGTAGCATGGTTGTTTAATATATCTCGAAATTAATTCATAATCTCATTGAAAATAGATAGAATGAAATAAATAATCTGTTAAATATATGTATAATAGGATTGGAAGATTTAAAATTTTCCGGGTTTATAATAGTTTTTAACTTTAAGGGATTAGAACTTATATCTGAATTCATAGATAAAAAGAATAATTAGACGGGCTTAAAATGAAAAGTGATACTTTTAAATGTGACGTTCTTCTTTTAGGTTACGAGGATGAAGAAAATCTGGGAATGCGCTATATAGCTGCCTTTTTAAACAAATATGGAGTAAAAACTGGAATAGAATCTTATAATAACTCTTCAAATGACACCATTCTCAAGCATATTCAGGCAAAGAGTCCCAGAATGGTTGGTTTTTCTTTAATTTTCCAGAGGATGCTTTTTGAATTTGCCGAGCTTATGACCTATCTTCGCCAGGAGGGGGTGAAAAGTCACTTCACTATGGGGGGGCATTTCCCTTCCATGGAGTTCAAGGAGACCTTAAAACTTATACCAGAATTAGATACGGTAGTGCGCCAGGAGGGGGAGCAAACCATGCTAGATCTATATCATCATCTGGATGAACCCGAAAAATGGTCACAGATAAAAGGTCTGGCCTACCGTTCAAATGGTGAGATCAAAGCTACGCTTCCCAGACCTTTGATAGAAAATCTTGATTCTATCCCTTTTCCTCTAAGAGGAGATGAATTTAGAATGCATATGGGGCTGGGTATGGCCTCTATCTTAGCCAGTAGGGGATGCTACTACGATTGCAGTTTCTGCAGCATCCGTCAGTTTTATAGCGATGCACCAGGCACTATGAGGCGTTCGCGTTCTCCTTCAAATGTTGTTAATGAAATGGAGGATCTTTTTGAGTCAGGAGTACGCATATTCAACTTTAGAGATGACAATTTTAGCATGAAAGGTCCCTCACAACAACGTTGGATGAAAGAATTTGCCAAAGAACTGGAAAAGAAAAGATTATCCCGCTATATAATATGGAGAATTGCCTGCCGTATCGATGAGATTGACGAAGACATATGCAGTAGGCTGAAAGATGTGGGCCTGACTTTTCTCTACCTTGGCCTGGAATCAGGCTCTGATCAAGGTTTAAAGGTATTTAATAAGCACTATACTGTGAAAGACATGCACCATGCTCTGGATGTAATAGATAAGGTGGGGATAAAATTTGAATATGGTTTCATGCTCTTAGAGCCAGACACCACCTTCCAATCTCTGAAGGATAACCTGGCTTTCTTCAGAATATTGGGAAAAGACGGAAGGGTATCAGTCCATTTCACCAAGATGCTTCCTTATGCAGGTACACCTATTTCAAGGAGGCTGAAGAAAGAAGGAAGGCTCAAAGGAACCATAAGCTCTCCAAATTATAGTTACAAAGATCAAAGAATTGATCTTATGGAAATTTTTCTCAGGAAAAGTTTCCAAGACATGCTCTTCAAGGACGGATCATTGCTGGATAAATTACAATTTGCCCAATTCAACTCCGTTATTTTAGACAAGTTCTTCTGGTATATGGACGATACCTCCAACTACATTAAAACCGTTAAAAGCTTAACTGAGTGGTGTAACAAGACTACCTTAGAAACTATGAATTCAGCCATAAAATTTATGGAAAACAGGAGTTACGAAGATATAATTAAAGAATGGGATGTTTTAAAAAGTTTGGCAGAGAAGGAGATACATATTCAATCGAAAATTGAGTTAGAACTTGATTATTTGAACTCCATGGGGACATATTAGCTGGAGATGTTAGATTTTAAAGCAAATTCATATTCAAAAAACCAAAAAGAATCATCTGCAGCAGCAAGAACACCCACGTATAAACCTAAATTTTAAAAAAATTACATGTGAACCGAACGCTTTAACAGACCTGTATGTCTGGCGGTATTATCTTGGTAAGCTCAGTGATACCGGCATTGATCTCGTAAAACTTAAGAAACATCTCTAACTGGGTTTTGACTATGTCGGCGTGATGAATATCAGGGCCATCTGGGAAATAATCCTCTATATGGTTGTAAAGCTTGGTTCCTGGTAGAATATCTAAGGTGTTGGGAAGGATCCTTCCAGAGGGCTTCACCTCTTCTATAAATTTTACCATCTGGTTTAGAGATTCCAATGATTCTCCAGGTAGTCCCAAAATAAATGAACAATGGGTTTTGATTCCTATCTCTTCGGTCAACTTGACCACTTCCCTGGCCTGATCTATTTTAAATTCTTTTCTAACTATACCTAGAGTTTCCTGAGATGCAGATTCAATACCAAAGAATATGTTATCACATCCTGCATCTTTCATGGTCTTTAAAAGATTTTCAGATAAAAGATCGGCTCGGGTGCTGCAGCCCCATTTTAAAGAGAGGTCTCTTTCCTTCATTTCTTGACAGAGATCAAAAACCCTTTCCTTCTGCATTGTAAAGTTATCGTCCACAAAAGAAACGTTGTTTATGCCGTATTTATCCTGCATATACTCTATTTCATCAACCACGTTTGAGTTGCTCCTTTTTCGGTATTGATGTCCGTGCAAGGAAGCTGTGGAACAGAAAATACATCCAAAGGGACAGCCTCTGGTGGTGAGGATGGGGATGTTTCTTATTATGTTCTTTTTGTTCTCGGTTTTGTCATTTTTATCTGGGTAGGTCTTATCTAGATACGCCTCTATTGATGGTTCTAAGAGGTGGTGAGCAGGAAAAGGTAGTTCATCGAGGTTCTTGATTTTGCTGCGAAGAGGGGTTGAAAATACTCCACCTCCCTCTCGGTAAGTTATGCCCTTCACTTTATTTAATTTTCCACCCTTCTCTACAACATCTACCAGATCGCGCATGGTATACTCACCTTCATAGCGGACCACCACGTCTATCTCCGGAACTGTTTTTAGTACCTCAGTATGTACAAATGTGGGATGGACACCACCCAATACTATAAATGCTTCGGGTCTGTGTGATTTAACTGCCTTTGCTATCTTAACTGCATTGCTATAGTTGCTGGTAAATGAGGTTATACCCACCATATCTGGACGGAATTTATCTAATTTTTCTTTCAAGTCTTCTATCTTAATATCTGACATGTCCATGTCCAAGATTTTGGTTTTTACAGCTTCAGATTCTAACATGGCCGCAATGTATCCCAATCCCAGGGGTACGCTGGATACTTTGACAAAACCTAGAGGTAGTTTCCCTCCAGTCCAGTAACTAGGATTAATCAGCAGTACTCTCAAAATAAATCACCCTTAAACTCAATTAGATCCATCTCCTCCATAAGAAGTAGAAAAGACAATAAATCTTTGACCAGAACCTCTTCCGGCTCACTGGGCCAAAGTTCTTTAGATTTTATAATTAGTTGTTCCACGCTTTCTTCACCATTGCAGAGCCTACAGATTATGGAACCTGAAATATTTAAAAAAAAAGGTAAATAGGTATCAGGATGCAATCCTGCGATCTGATCGCCTCCATCAACCCAATTCAGATGGTGTTTTCTCACCGGATATTTTTGGGAATAATCTTCTAGTTTCACTGTTAAGGGCTTGTTTTCATCTGGAATGGTTACCTCAAAATCTATTAAACCCTTCTTTTCCAGGATCTTGCCTATGGCAGTAACAAACTTCGCCCCACCGTCTTTAGCGTATTTAGATCTCAGGGGAGCCATGGTTGCTACTACCGGAGGATCGTACTGGTCTTCAATGATCATAGGTATCTTTTGTCTAATCACGCTAGAATTCTGTGTTATTTCACTAATAACCCTAGAAT
>JADGNH010000026.1 GCA_017883605.1 Methanobacteriaceae archaeon | reverse complement strand
ATTCTCAATATCAAATTTATCTACATAATCATTCTTATTATCAAATTTATCTACATAATCATTCTTATTATCAAATTTATCTACATATTATTTCTTAATTATCAAGTTTATTGTTTATTATTTATTTTTTTAATTATCTGATTGTTTTATTAATTCCTTATATTTTAATTATTTCCCGATTAAAGTTAGATGAACCCTAGAACCTATTTAAGCTTCTCAACGAGTATCTGAGCTACTTTCTCCCCAGAAAGAAGCATACCTCCAAATATGGGTCCCATCCGGGGTGAGCCATGCACGGCGTTGGCCGCCATACCAGTTACATATAAACCGGGATAGACCTCTCCTACATTGTCCATTATGGTTCTTTCAGCCACATCAGCCCACATGGACTTCTCTCCCATTATTTTACCTGTTTTTGTGCTCAGTTCTGGTCCGGTCTTTTCTTCGATGATTTTAACTATCTCACAGGGATGTCCTGTGGCATCCACCACTGCCCGGGATCTTACTGTGAGGGGATCAACGTGCAACCCTGCGATTTCCACCGAACTCCAGTTTAGGACCAGTCCTTCCACTCCCTGCTCCTTGATCATCACATCCTCAATTTCCATGAGGTTGAAGACTTTAAGGCCTGCCTGACAGGCCCGGGAGCAGATGGTGGACGCCGATTCTATGGAGTCTGCCACGTAATAGTTTTCCTCATATCTATGGGATTTGATGCCAAATTCATCGAGAATTCTCCTGCTTTCCTCCTGTACAACGATTTTGTTGAACATCATGCCTCCCCCCCACATTCCACCACCCATACTGAGCTTCCTCTCAAACAAAGCTACTTTAAGCCCTGCTTTAGCCATATAATATCCTGCAGTGAGTCCTGCCGGACCCCCACCACCTATGGCAACGTCCATATCCATATAATCCAGGAGATCTTCCATAAATCCTTCCACGATAGCTCTTGAAACTTTTATGTCATCCAATTTCATTTTTTCACCGATTTTGATATCTTTTCAATTTGATATCTTCTTTATATTCATAATTACATATTCATAAATTAAATTAACCTTCATTTTAAATTAAACTTCATTAATTATTTTTTCTTTAATATCATCCTTAGCACGTCTTCATCCTGTAGTTGGTGGTCCAATCCCACCTTCTGACCTGGAAATTTCACCGAGATACCCCAAACTCTGGCCTGCCGGAAGTTCCGCACAAAATCGCGGTGTAGCTTTGCTGCCACATCTTCCACCGTCGAACCCCTCCTTACTATTAAAGGTTCCTCGTAATCTGCTTTACGCCCCTGGGGTTTTAGATAGATCCTTATAAGCTCTAATTTCTCGAATATTTCCTTTTTGAGTTCACCTATATTCAATCCCCGGTCCGCAGCTATGAATACTGCATCTGGCATTTCTGATTTCATTTTTTGGAGATGTTCAGGGTCCGCAAGGTCGATTTTATTCACCACCACCAGCATGGGAATGTAAGAGCAGCTGATATCCATTGAATCTATAAACTGGTCTATAGTGACATCGTCCCGGATAAGGACATCGGCACTGTGTGTTCCATATTCATTTAAGATGGATCTGAGGGTTTTATCATCAATATGGGTAAGTGGAATGGTTGATGACAGGTTAATACCACCCATCCTCCTCTTTTTTACCGTGACATCTGGGACAGACTCGTTGGGTCTTATCCCTATGTTTCTGAGCTCCTCCATTATTACATTTAAATGCTGGGGATTGAAAACATCCAGGATCATTACTATCAGATCCGCATTTCTGGACACGGAAAGTATTTCTTTTCCTCTTCCCCTGCCTTTGGATGCTCCGGTGATTATCCCTGGGATGTCAAAGATCTGTATCTTGGCTCCCTGATACTCCATAATTCCCGGTATGATCTCCAGTGTGGTGAATTCGTATTCCCCAATTTTGGAGTCGGCATTGGTAATTTGGTTCAGGATGGTGGACTTTCCCACCGAAGGAAATCCAACCAGGACCACCGTGGAGTCTCCGCTTTTTTTAATATGGAAACCTTTACCCTTACTACCGGAACTACTTCTCTGAAGAGATTCCTCCTTAAGACGGGATAATTTGGCTTTAAGCTTCCCTATATGATGGGAAGTGGCCTTATTGTAAGGAGTATCTTTGATTTCCTCCTCGATCTTACTAATTCTATCATCAATGGCCATAAAACTCCCATAAATTAGTTTGAATATTTTTAAGTTAATAAAACAGTTTACTTGTCCATAAAATTCCGTTAAATCCGTGTATATATTATTTAACTAGAGTAATTACGATATAACTATGCAATTTAAGTAATTAAGATATAAATATACAAATTTAGAGTAATTAAGATATAAATATTCAATTTAAGTAATTATAATATTCATTAAATTTCATTACTACTAATTTTGTTTTAATTTCTATTTAATCTACTTAAAAAATTAATTCATAATGAATAATATCTTTCAATTTAAATCAAAAAAAAGTAGAGAAAATGTGAATTAAATTAACTCACATTCCATACCATGACTCCCTGCTGTTCATAGGCTAAATTAAACTGATTAAGGCCCTGTCCTCTCAACAGGTACAGCCTGGTGAACATGGAGTCCTCAAGTTCCTTGTTGAAAACTATGGTCATATAACTCTCACCATCTTTTATTATTGCAATGGAAAATTGGCTGTCTGCAGATATAATCTGGTTCTGGGTAATGGTTTTGTCCTGAACTACTATTAGTTTATGAGGTTTTAGCACTAGCGAACTGTTACCGTTTTGTAGTTCCGTTGAAAGTTTGCTAATAAATTGTTTGGTATCGTTTGTGTTATTTTGAATTTCATTCACATCTACAACCCCTGCTGAAATATTGTTTCCAATCTGACCAAAAACAGCGTTATTTGCTATGAGAATGCTGTTATTTAATCCTGTTTCATTGCCCGGTATAACCACTGCCTGTCCTGTAACGTAATTATAGCTCTGAGTCTGGTTGGTCTGGAAGTTCCAATTTCCGAAGTACGACCACCAGCTAGCTTTTCCTAGCATGTCTGAACTGGTTATAAGCACGTGAGGAGCAGGATTATCTGGATGGGTGTATTTCAGTACATTCTGGGCCTGTTCAGATGTTAGACCGTATTTCGTGGTCATGGTGGTTAGGGCTGTTTGTTTATCAAGGCCAAGTATGTTGTTTAAGATCTCAACAGTTTTTCCGGTGTTTTTTGTGTAATTATCAAGAGTCTGGTAACCTGCATCTCCACTGCTTGTCAGCATCCTTAGAATTCCAGCAGATAAACTTTCATTATTTGTTAGAAGGGCTTTTCCAACCCAGTAAGCCCGGGGACTGTTCTGGGATCCTCCGTCGAAGGTCACCGCACGATCGGCTTTCGCTGTGAACAGGTGACCAAAGTCCCACCAGGAAGTTATAACAGTGTTTGGAGGGGTATTTCCATTTATCCAGGTCAAAGAATTCACCATGTAGTCATCTGTTCCAGGGGTAACGGAACTTGAGATGGCGTATGCGTTGTAAACTGGTATAACAGCCACCACAATTACTATAAGAACCATGGTTAGGGAGCGATATTGTGGATTTTTAATGTAAACTTTGAGATAGTCTACCATTAAACCCACAAATATACCTGCACCTAAGGCTATGGGCACCGCAAAGGTTTCAGCAAATCTTACACCTTTTGTCATGGCGTAACCTGTAAGTATAAGCCACAATGAGAACAAAATAGCGTATAAGAGGTAATTTTTTTTCTCGTTAGCTGTTAATTCCGGCATGGTAATTTTAGTGGCATTTTCATCGGAGATTTCTTTTTTCTTCCGCTGTGATCTTTTTTTTCTTCTTTTCTGTCCTTTATCTCTCTTTTTGTCTTTTTCATCAGGCTTTTCAAGCTTTTCAAGCTTTTTAGTCCTTAAACGCCAGAAGAGTAGGAAAACCCCCAGAATTCCAAATATGAAGGCTATGATCCCTCCAACATTAGCTATTACTTCCATAATACCAGCAAGAGATAAAGACGGTACCTGAAGTTCTGCTACAGAAACAAATACGTTGGGATAGGATGTTGACTGAACCGTTGACTGGAGATTGGTAACTCCTAATGCTTGGGCTAAGGTTCCTGTAAATCCGCTGAACCCTGCAGTGAGTATGATTAACAGGGAGCTTAAAATAATGAATGTCAACAGAGCAAAAATTTCCGGTTGATCCAGGAGCCAGTCCTTCTTACTGGTATAATCCCTGGTACTTTTGATGGTTTTCATGTTCAGGAGGTAGTTAGAAACTAAAAGATAGACTATGACGGTTGCTATCACCAGATAGAATATGTACCACCATCCTTCCCAGGCCAGGGAGAATATAAGCATGGAAATGGCTGATAAAATTGCGAAGATTGATCTGGACCGTATATCCCTGGCACGGACACTCTCCACAAAGAACCATACCACCAGGAGGGGTAACAGTACGTTGAACATGTCTGTGTCAAAAAATCCGGCAAAGGTATGTGAGAAGTAGGCTGGAGCTGTGCCAACTAAGATACCGGCCACTATTCCACCATAATCATTGGTAATCCTCCTTACAAAGAGATAAGCCGGTATAACACATAATGATGCTATGAAAGCACCCATCCAAAAGGCTACCGTTGCCAAAGGCACGTTACCAAAAATATTCAGGAATTTATAGGCAAATGCAGTGAGGTAAACTATCAAGGGCGGATATTCAGCAGATCTTCCAGGGGGATAGTAAGAATGCAGATCCCAGTCAGTGCCATTTATTTTGGTATCCCCTAAATAGCCGTGATCAAGATAATCCTGAGTTAAACGATAGTTGTAGTAGGAGTCCATCTCACTGAAATATGGAACCCCATTATCGTCCTGAAAAATAGGTTTAGCCTGATCCGATACCGATGATAAGTTTGCTGCCTCAGCTCTAAGGGCAAATACTAGTGTAAACAATAAAATGATGATAATTATCGGTTTATATTTTGATATAAGTTCTGCTGCACTCATACTTTACCTCGTGATCCTGTTATACTGACTATAGAATCATATTGATGCTGTTTGGTTGATTATGTTAAAATTATACTATAACCCAAGTTATTGATTTATACTAAATATTAATACATATTTTGGTTTGAGCTATGTTTTTTTAGTTTATACAGTTATACACCTTATCTTTTTCCTTTCAACAGCAGTAATGGAAAATCTTTAAATACTATTTATGTTACATTTACTTAACATAATGTTACAAATATATAACATATAGTAATTGTAAGATCTGTTTAAAAAGGAAAATTGAAGATCTGTTTAAAGGAAATTGAAGATCTGTTTAAGGAATATAGTTATTCTCAGTAGAAATAATCTCAAGAGGAAAAAAATGAATGATAAATTAGTAGTCCCGCTGACAGCTGCCGCCTGTCTAATCTTTCTAACTGTTGTACTCAAAAATATCCTGCTGGTTCCAGCAGAAACTTTATCAAGAGATATAATCCTTTATATCATTATTTATATGGGCTTCATCGTAACCTACTCATTTGAAAACGATGAATCAGGAAAACCAAAATATACCAGACTCTGGGTTCTAATCATAATCCTGGTTACACTGGCCATAATCGCAGTTTACGCTATATAAATGAGAATCATATACTCAAAGGTAAAAAAAATGTTTAATGGAATAAAAAGTATATACAGTTTCTACGTTGAGCGGTACAAAAAGAGATTTATTTATTGTTTTGCAATTTATTTCTTTTTAGTAATTATTGGGGCATTAATAGGTGTTTTAAACCCTGATTTAACCATTGGAACTACTAAAACAGTGGGAAGTTCATTTTCGTCCTTTGCACCCGGTTTGATGGAGGCGATAGGTGCTGGTAAAGTACTCACCATAATTTTAACCATCTTCGGAATAAACAGTGTTTCAGGAACTCTTTTAACCATCACCATCCCCAACGTGGTTGGATTGGGTACAATAATATTTATTATAAGGCCATTTCTCTGGGGGCTCATATATGCCCCTATTAACTATCAATCCACCATACTTCTCATAAGCGTGACCCCTACCTTGATTTTGGAAGGAACAGCTTATGTAATAGCCTTTACAGCAAGCATCGATTTATTCCTGGCAATTGTAAAACCAGCAAGGTTGGAAGAGAAAAGTAGATGGAAAGCTCTAAAAAAAGCCGGGATAAACAACCTGAAAAGTTATGTATTGGTTTTAATAGTTCTTTTTGTGGCTGCTGTGGTGGAAACCTTCACTATATTGTCCCTATAGTCATATTTACCCTATCAAATATGATTGTATAAATGTGAAGATGAAAAACCTGCAGAACTGATTGTTTATGACAGATAAGAATAGAAATGTGGATTTATAACATAAGCATGCTGGTAATTAACACTGTACTTAACATCAAAGGCGACGTGGATGGAAACCAGAATAAAAGAGTTTAGGGCTAAATATAACCTTACTAAGGCTGAACTTGCAGATAAAGTAGGGGTCAGAAGGGAAACCATCCTCTTCCTGGAGAAGGGTAAGTACAACCCCTCCCTTAAATTAGCCTACAAAATATCACTGGTGTTAAAGGCCAGTGTAGAAGAACTGTTTATCTTTGATGATGAAGATTTCAAGTAGGAGGATTAAAGAGATTAAAACATTATCAATTGGATTCAAGAAATATTATTTTTAAATTCAGGAAATGAATAATAAAGGAATATGATAATTAATATGTCAAAATAAAAAAATATGAAAAACAGAATAAAAAGACAAATAAATAAAGAAAAAAACAAAGAAAAATCAAAATAAATCAAATTTTGTGGCAGTAACTAGAAAAATTAGGATTTTTCTTCAATAGATTTGGTAAACCTGCACTTTGGAAATCCTCTACACCCTATAAACTCACCATAACGTCCTGATCTTTTTATAAGCTCATTTCCGCAGTCAGGACAGGTTCCTACCACCTCATTTGTGGGTTCCCGTCCCTCACGACCACATTTAAGATCCAGGCATGCTCGCTGTCTGGGCTTTCCATAGGATATCAGGGGCAAGTCACATTTCTCACACTTAGTTTTAAGGATAACAGCTCCCCGGGGCAGTGAATAAGTTGATTTGCACTCAGGATACCCCGAACATCCAACAAAAGGATCTCCCCTGGGTGAGTCGATTAAAATAAGGTTTTTTCCACATTTGCATTCCCCCACAATCATACTCTTCCGGTAAGCATCGTATAATTCTTCACCAATTTTAAGTTTGTTTTTTTCAATATCATCCAGGATAGAGGTTATTTCCACCTTGGCCTCAGCTATAATATTATCTTTCTGAGCTTCACCCCCCATAATCCCCTCCAGTTTTTCTTCAAACTCTCTGGTAAGCTCTTCACTGGTTATCTTCTGAGAATATTTCTTCAAAGTATCTATAAGATGTTCACCAAGGAAGTTCACCTTTATCTTATTACCCTCCACATACTTTCGATCGTAGAGAATGGAAATTATATTAGCCCTGGTTGATTTGGTTCCCAGTCCCCTCTTTTCAAGCTCCCGAATAAGAGAAGCCTGATTGTATCTGGCCGGGGGTTTGGTCTCCTTTTCTTCAGATATAATCTTTTTAACCTTTAAAACATCACCCTCGCTAATGGGGGGGAAATCATCATTTTCAACCTTTCTGAATGGATATTGTTCCTGCCATCCCATCTTAACAGTCCTCTTCCTGGTGAAGATGAAGTTCTGGCTTCCAATGGTAAGATCAGTTTTCATGGTTTCTACCAGGCCATCTTCACCAAAAACACTGATAAATCTATAGGTTATTAATTCGTAGAGCTTCTGAGAATCTTTGGCCAAACCCTTTGGCATTGACCCGGTAGGGTGTATGGCTGGGTGTGCTTCATCTGTCTTTTTACCCTCATTAGGTTTGTAAGGTTTTTTAAGTTTATCCACCTGTTTCCGGAATGCAGCGCTTTTGCTGAGCTTTTTAAGTATCTTAGGATATCCAATACTTTTAGGAAGCTTCTGTGAAGATGTGCGGGGATAGGAAGTGTAACCTTCAGTATATAAATTCTGGGCGATCTGCTGGGTTTTTTTGGGGTTGAATCCAAAGAGAGAGTAGGCTTCTGATTGTAGAGATCCCAGATCAAAGGGAAATGGTCGAGGTTTCTTGGTTTTTTTAAGGTCTATCTTTTTTATCTTAGCATCTTTATTCTCAACATCTGCCAGAATACCATCAGCATCCTCCTTCTGGAAGATTTTTCCCTTTTTATGATCAGCAGTAATTTTACCTTCTAATCTTGCTTTTATGAGCCAGTAAGGTTCTGGTATAAATTTATGTATCTCTTTTTCTCGATCCACCAGTATGGAAAGTGTTGGAGTTTGCACCCTCCCGGCGGATAGCTGTATGTATCTTTTTGTTGCTTTCATTACCGAATCTGTGAGATATTTGGATATGTTAACTCCAAAGAGAAAATCAAGAACATGCCTGGCAATTCCACTGTCCACCTGATTAAGGTCAAGAGTTATGGGATTTTGGTAAGCTTCTGTTATATCTTCAGTGGTAAGAGTGGAAAATTTCATACGAACTGCCTTATTAACGCTTTCATCACCACAGGCGTATTTCAAAGCATTGTATCCAATAAGTGTTCCTTCTATATCATAATCACAGGCATGGATGAATGTGTCAGCGTCTTTTGAAAGTTTTTTTATGGCATCTATGTAATTTTTGACGTATTTCTTGCTTTTATCCTTTTCATAGAGAGGTACCCAATCAACATCGAAGATCTTCTTACCCCTCTTGGTGGGTGCCAGTGAGTAAAGATGACCCACAGCAGCTAAAACTGTTGTTTTCTTGCCATTATTTTGGAGTTCATAATAGGGAACTCTCTTATAATTCTTTTTAATCGCCTTACCAGATAGTGCGCTCGCTATCTTCTCAGATGCCTTTGGCTTCTCGCAAATTATGATCTCATGCATATAATCACTCAGTTAAAATATTCATACTCTAAGGTGTAATATTATTAGCAGTTGAATTTATATTAATACAGTATACTAATTACAGTGGAATTATAGTATACAGTGGAATTATACTATATTAATCTTGTATATCTTAAAATATAACCATAATGATTTTTGATCCACATGAGGAATGACCATGTTAATAGGTGTTATATCCGATACCCACATACCCGAGAGGGCATCCCAGATTCCAGGAAAAGTTTTTGAAACCTTCAGAGGAGTTGATATGATCCTTCACGCAGGAGATCTGGTATCCAAAGATGTGGAGAACCAGCTGCGGGAATTAGCCCCAATCAAATGTGTGCGGGGAAACATGGACCAATATTACGGCCTGGATCTACCTAAAAGAGAGGTTATAACCATTGAAGGCCTGAAGATAGGTCTTGACCACGGTGAAGTTTATCCCCGGGGAGATACCCAGCAGTTGAAATACATCGCCATGGAAATGGGAGTGGACATCCTGATCACTGGACACACCCACTGGGCATTTATAAAAGAGGTTGGTGACTTCATTCTCTTAAACCCTGGGAGCCCCACCGTTCCTAGAATGTCGGATCCGTCCGTTATGCTCATCCAAGTTCTGAACAATACACTAGAAAGTAAGATCGTTAAAATAGGGGACCCAACCTGTAAAATGCTTAACTTTAAAGGACCTGAATCTAATGACTAAAAAATGGAATGCAGAAAGGAAAAATGAACACTACTATCAGATGGCTAAAAAGCAGCGTTACCGATCCAGAGCATCTTATAAACTTCTCCAGCTTAACAAAAAGTTTAAGATTATCAGAAAAGGGAGTTACGTGGTTGATCTGGGAGCTGCCCCTGGTGGATGGTCCCAGGTGGCCCTGGAATTTGTAGGAGAAAAAGGAATGGTGATTGGAGTGGATCTGCAGAGGATAAAACCCTTTGAAGAAGGTAATTTCCTGGAGATAAGGGGTGATTTCACTGAAGATGAAACCATTAAAAGAATAGAAAACGTTCTGGGTAAAAAGGCCGACATAATACTTTCTGATGCCTCCCCCCAACTTACAGGGATAAAAGACATAGACCACCTGCGATCCATAGATCTGGTTACTGGGGTAATTAAAATCGCCGCTTCTACTTTAAACCCAGGTGGAAATGTGATCATCAAGGTTTTCCCTGGAGAAGAATTCAAAGATCTCCTTCAGAAGATAAAAAAATTATTTAAAACGGTTAAAACCACCAAACCACCTTCATCTCGTAAGGGAAGTAAGGAAATGTACCTCATCGCTCGCGGATTCAAGGGAGGCAAATATTTTAAATCCTTGATTTAATCTTTTTTTAATCCTTGATTATAATATCAACATCCCAATTAAAATCCTTGATTATCAATATCCCAATTAAATCTTAATCAACCTGATTAATTCTTAAATCAATCCTAATTAATTCCCCAACCATATTCACCTAAAACATAGCTCTAACACTGCTTAAACTGGCTTTAGCCACTTCGAGCTGTTTTTTAGCAATTTCGATCCTGTTTTTAATTTCTTCATTGGATTTACCAGAGGAAATAGCGCTTTCTGCATCAGTTATGGCAGATTGGGCCTTAACCAGTTCGAGTTCTGCGTTTGCATAAGCCCTGCTTAAGTCTTGACTCCCTGCATTATTTACCGATATCTTAACATTACTGTACTCGGTGCTTAAGCTATTATAATCTGATTTTAAAACTGCAACCTGGTCGTAAGCGGAACCTGTACCCACATCTGAAGATATAGTTGATGAAAGGGCTAGAAAACCTAGATAAGCGAAAACTACTATGGTAGCCACTATCATAATAACTCCCAAAACAGATATGGTCATTGAAGTTGTTTTAAATAAATTTAATCGTGATCTTTTCATTTTATCATCCCCATAAAGCATGTTAGAATATAAATTGATGAATTTTCTATAAAATATTTTAAATTGATTTTAAATTGATTTTAAATTGATGAATTATTACAATATTATGACCTTACAATATTGAAATTAAATTTTATAGAAATATTAAATTGATAAATCTGATACATGTTGCAAATTGTTAAATTTAATACCAAGTAAATTATATGGTAGTATATCATAAATATACCTAAATCAGTTAGATATATCAATTAGAATTCCATAAATATCATCTTTAATATTCCATAAATATCATCTTTAATATAAATTTATTATAAAAAATTTTAGATTAATCCAAAATTAATCATAGAAGGGTAAAACCTTTTAAAAAAATTTTAAATAGATTTTAGGGACTTTAAAAACTTTGAAACCTGCATTAACAAAGAATTTTAAATAGTCATTTAATAAGTTTAGATATTAATAAAGGTTTTTTATAATATGAAGGAGAATATTATCAACAATGGCAACTTCAGCTAAAATCCAGACCGATAAAACAAAAACTTCAGTAGCTAAATTTGAAGAGTTTTTTTCCACTAAATATAAGGATACCGTCTTTGAAGCTCTGGAGAAGTATCCAGACCAGAGATCTGTGGTGGTAGACTATTCCCAGCTTGAAATGTTTGACCCGGACCTTGCGGATCTTTTAATAGAGAAACCAGAGGAGATTATAAAGGCCTCCCAGAAGGCCATCCAAAACATCGACCCCCTGCGTAAAAATGCTGATCTACACATCCGCTTTGAGCACATCAGAAACAACATTCCACTCAAAGACCTGAGGAGCAAATATATAGGTAAATTTGTTGCAGTAGACGGCATCGTGCGTAAGACCGATGAAATTCGTCCCAGAATTGTGAATGCACTTTTTGAATGCAGAAGTTGTATGAGACTCCAAGAAGTTCCACAAACAACTAATTTAATAAGCGAACCAGCCCTTTGCCAGGATTGCGGCGGCAGATCATTCCGTTTGTTGCAGGAAGAGTCAGAATTCATGGACACCCAGACCACCAAAGTACAGGAACCACTGGAAAACCTTTCAGGGGGAGACCAGCCCAAGCAAATACTGTTAGTTTTAGAAGATGACCTGGTTGACTCTTTAGCTCCAGGAGATATTGTAAGAATAACCGGAAACCTCAAAACCGTACGGGATGAGAAGACCAAGCGCTTCAAGAATTATATCTACGGAAACTACATCGAACCGTTAGAACAGGAATATGAAGAGCTCAAAATCGACCCTGAGGATGAGGCAGAAATAAAGAAACTGGCAGCTGATCCTAATGTTTACAATAAGATCATAAATTCTACTGCACCATCCATACAGGGCTACCGGGACGTTAAAGAGGCTATAGCTCTCCAGCTTTTCGGTGGATCAGCCAAGCTCCTGGAGGATAAAACCCGAATCAGAGGAGATATCCACATACTCATAGTGGGAGATCCAGGTATAGGTAAATCTCAGATGCTTAAATATGTGTCAAAGCTGGCTCCCCGGGGTATTTACACCAGCGGTAAGGGTACCAGTGGTGTTGGTCTGACCGCTGCTGCAGTGCGGGATGAACTGGGAGGATGGTCCTTAGAGGCCGGTGCACTAGTTTTAGGAGACAAGGGAAATGTTTGTGTGGACGAACTGGACAAAATGAGACCAGAAGACAGATCAGCCATACATGAGGCCCTGGAACAGCAGACCATCAGCATTGCCAAGGCCGGTATCATGGCCACCTTGAACTCCAGATGTTCTGTACTGGCAGCTGCCAACCCTAAATTCGGAAGATTTGACCGTTTCAAACCTACAGGAGAGCAGATAAACCTGCCTTCAACCATATTGTCCCGGTTCGATTTGATATTTGTTATTGAAGATAAACCAAATGTTGAAAACGATACAAAACTGGCCGCCCACATACTCCGCATACACAAAGACAACTCCATACCATTCGAAATCGACCCGGAACTTATGAGGAAATATATAGGCTATGCAAGAAAAGAAATTCACCCTAAACTCACTCAAGAAGCTATTAAGGTGCTTCAAGAATTTTATGTAGGTATGAGGGGAGGTTCAGATGATGAAGATGCCCCGGTACCCATTACCGCCCGTCAACTGGAAGCTCTGGTAAGATTATCCGAGGCCAGTGCCCGCATCAGACTGGGAGATAAGGTCACAGAATACGATGCCAAAAGAGCCATTTCACTGCAACAAAAATGTCTCAAACAGGTGGGATACGACCCTGAAACCGGTAAAGTGGATATTGACAAGGTGGAGGGAAGAACACCCAAATCAGACCGGGACAAATTCAGAAAAGTAGCCCAGGTTATAAAACAGCTTGAAGACGAGTACGGTGGAAAAGCACCCAAGGAAATGCTTTTAAATGAACTTTCAGATAGATATAATATGGATGAAGAAAAATCTGATGAAATAATAAGATTCTTAAAACGAAATGGAACCATATATGAACCTAAACCCGGCTATTATAAGGTGGTATGATTCAAGAATCCTTAAATTAGGTGACTTACATAAATGTAATATTAATTAGCTGACGTACATAAATTTAAAATTAATTAATTGATGTTAAACCAAAATATTAGATAAAAAAACATAAATCTTAGAATTAAGGAATGAAGATAAATTCATCTTACAAATAGCGAAGATAAATTCATCTTACAAAATATAATTTTTTCAAATGTAATAATATAACTTTTAAATCTTAAGGAGGTATTAAATGAGTGATTATAATGAATTATTAGACAGAGCTATTGAACAACTACCCCCAAAGGTGCTGGATACCAAGAGGTTCCAGGTACCCAAAGCTTACTCCATGATCCAGGGAAATCGAACTATAATCCAGAACTTTGGAGAAATTGCGGCTGCCATGAACCGAGACCCCCAACATATACTGAAATTCCTTCTACGGGAACTGGGTACCGCCGGCAACCTGGAGGGTAACCGGGCCATAATGCAGGGAAAATTCACCCATTACCTTATAAATGACAGGATAGACGAGTACATTGAAAGGTTCATCATGTGTCATGAGTGCAACCGGCCTGACACCCGCATAATAAGGGAAGACCGCATCTTCATCCTGAAATGCGAGGCTTGCGGTGCTAAAGCCCCACTTAAAACATTGTAAAGCTAAAGCCCCCCGTTGTAAAACTATTTCAATATCCTTTAATCCATTGAATGTTCTGATAGAAATGTTCTGTCCCAGATGCGGAAAGACCAATGAAAAACTTTTCAATGGTCTCTGCAGATCTTGTTTTATAGATGAAATTAACTTAGTCAGTGTTCCAGAGACTATAGAAGTTACAATCTGTGCCCACTGCGGTTCAATCCTCCAGGGAAGGAGATGGATCGATTCATCTCTCTCCTCTGAAGATATCATTTTTTCAGGTATAATGGAAAATGTAAAGGCAAATGAAAATGCAGAAAATCTGGACATATCTATAAAAATCTTAAATATATCTGGTTCAACCTTTGAATGTCTTTTAAGGATGAATGCCCTAGTCTTAGGAGAGCCTGTGCAACGGGAGTGTCCAGTTAAAGTTATACTAAATAGAAAGGTTTGTCCGGATTGCAGTAAGTTTGCCTCTGGATACTACGAAGCAGTAATCCAGATCAGAGCCGATAAAAGACTTCCCTCACCAGAAGAAATCAGAAGGTCTGATAATGCCATAAAAGAAAATGTTGAACGGATTTCTAAAAAAAATAGAATGGCCTATATCTCTCAAAGGTTAAAGATAAAAGAAGGTGTGGATTACTATGTTGGTTCGTTTAAAGTGGCAAAGAAGCTCACCAGCACCCTTAAAAATATCCTGGGAGGAACAATAAAGGAATCACCCCGGCTAATGGGGCGGGATAAAAACACTGGAAAAGACCTTTACCGTGTATGGATCTCTTTAAGACTGCCTCAGTTCCAGAAGGGCGATTTTATAAGTTATAAAGGTCTAAAAGCACAGGTTTCAGATTTTAATGGTGATAAAATCCACCTCAGGAACCTGGAGTCATCCGGTACAGCTTCAGTATCATGGCGAGACTACAAAAAAATTAAGGTCATAGCCAAAAAAGAAGACATTAAATCCGCTATGATAACTGCAAAAACCCCAAAATCCATCCAAATACTCCATCCAGACACATATCAGCCCATGGACATGGAAATTGATCAGGAACTTTTAAAATATGAGATTGGAGAAGAACTGAAGGTCGTGGAAATAGAAGGCACACTCTACATTCTCAAAACATGATTTCAGTTCCAAACTATGGATAAGTTTAGGTATAGATTTCTGTTCCAAATTTACAAAAACCCCCCCAATTTATAAATTTCAGTCATAATAGTCCAGTTTATAAACAGTTATGATGGTCCAATTTTATAAAGTTCAGTTATAATAAGTCCAGTTTATAAGAAATAGAAGATCAAAAAGAGATTATAATGAATCAAAAAAGATTATAATGATATTATAAATTTTTTATATTTTGAAGTGAAAGTGTGTATAAAGGATATAACAGTGATATATTACGGTGATAGGATGGACACAGACTCTAAAATAGAACTGGTGAAAAAGGGAGCCCTGGAGGTAGTGACAGAAGAGGAGCTCAGGGAAAAAATTGAAAGCAACAACATGATCGCCTACATTGGCTATGAACCATCGGGAAAGGTCCATCTGGGACATGCCATTACAGTTAAAAAGATGATCGACTTGCAGAATGCGGGTTTTAAGGTTAAAATTTTACTGGCAGACCTCCACGCCTACCTTAACAACAAAGGAAGTCTGGAGGAAATAAAAGAAATATCAGAATATAATATCCGGTGCTTTAAGGCTCTGGGTTTGAGTGATGAAGCTGAATTTATTTTAGGTTCTACTTTCCAGACCCAGTCAGATTACACCTACAAAATCTACGAACTTGCACTTTCCACGACTTTGGCCCGGGCCAAGCGGAGTATGGCCCAGATAACCCGGGAGAGTAAGGATCATAAGGTGGCGGAGGTCATATATCCCCTGATGCAGGTGGTGGATATGATGTTCCTCCAGGTGGACCTGGCTTTAGGTGGAATGGAGCAGCGTAAGATACATATGCTGGCCAGGGAGAACCTGCCCAAGATCGGATTTTCCGCCCCAGTATGCATCCACACCCCCCTTCTACACGGGACCGACGGCTCAGATAAAATGTCTTCCTCCAAGGAAAACTTCATAGCCATCGATGATTCTCCTGAAGAGATAAAAGAAAAAGTTAAAAAAAGTTTCTGCCCTCCGGGACAGGTAGAAGAAAACCCGGTGCTGGAAATTGCCCAGTATTTCATTTTCACCGAACAGAGCACCATTACCCTAGAAAGACCCCCTAAATTCGGGGGTAATCTAGAATTGGACTATAAAAAACTTTTAGAATCATATGGAAAGGGAGAATTACACCCTCTTGACCTTAAAAATGCCGTTTCCAGCCATCTGATCAAAATTCTTGAGCCTGTACGGGAATATCTTAAATCCAATTAACTCTTAAATCCAATTAACTCACCTAATTAAATATAAAACATTTTAATCAAGTCAAAGAAGATCAAAAAAAAATGTCTATGGAAAAAAAGAGAGATGATCCTATGGATGATGACCAGAAATATGAAATGATGATCCCAGCAGGAATTACGGGCCAGATACTGGCTAATATTATGTCTGAATTTGATTTAGAAGTTAAACAGACAGATGATGGTCCGGTGTTACACGGGGAAAAGGAAAACCTAGAAAACGCCAGGGATTACATTGTCAAAGCTTTAAATGAGAGAATAAAAGAACTTGAAGGGGATTAAGTAGTATATGCCTCTTTGAAGAAAATTAAATAATACAAATTGATAGGCGTGGCCATACCATAGAACCTGTTGAAAAGGGATTATAAAAATCTATAGATCTGATAATAAAATATAATAAACATCTAAAAATATAAATAAAGATTTTATATCTCTTTTCATTCAGGATATTCTAATTTAAGTATCTTTTTTTATTCAGATATTCCAATCAAGTTTTATCCATCCATCCCCGGACTTCTTCAACTATATCTTCTGCTATGTCTTCTATACGGTTTTGATCACTCCAGGTGCATATATCATTGGGGATATCTCCATAGCCTTCAAAGGTATCTTCATCGCTCCAGGGCTCTTTTTGTGAGGGTGAGCAAAATGTTAAGTCAGTGTCATGATTTTCCTGAATCAATTCCCATGTTTCAGAATTTCGGAGTTCCCAGTACCAGGAATAGGTGGTAACACATTCTTCTTCCGTGTTTTCCTCACAGAAGCTTTCTTCCTCTCCGTAGCCAACAACCAATACTTTTTCATCCTCCAGATAAATATGCTTTTCCCAAAGGTCTTTAGGACCTTGGACTTTCTCCAGAGGCGTGTTTATGATCATATCCATGAGTTCATCCTTTTCCACCAATATAAACACCCCTTTATATTTAAATCATTTTAAACTGATGAATAACTTTAAAATTTACACCAATGATATTATATGGTAAATTAATACTTAATTTTTATGTACTAAATTGGGATTTAAGAATCTTTAAAAATTAAGGATCATCCCTTTAAAAACAGTTAATAAGATCAGAATATTCCTAAATCAAATAATTAAAACAAATCTAAACAAAATTACAGATCAAATGCTCTAATCAAATAATTAAACACATCTACCTATTTTGGGAGACATTACCCTCCTTATATCGTCCTGGATCTTATTTATACCATTTTCGGCGTTGATCACATAAAATCCTTCTTTTTCTGCTAGTTTAAGATATCTTTTCCGGATTTTTTCCAGGAAAACCCTGTTTTCAAAATAGTCTTTTCCTTCACAACGTTTTAGGGCAGTTTCTGGATCCAAATCCAACAACAAAACCATATCAGGCCTTTTCACATGTTTGTTTATCTCATATATCCATTTGTCATCGTTCTGGTAGACCACGCTGGAGTAGAAACAGCGGTCACTGATTACCATCTTCTTCTCAGCTTCGGCCTTCAGCATCTCATCCATTAAAATCATCCGATCAGCGGCAAAAAGCAGAGCCAGGGTATTTTGAAAGTTTTCATCCGTTGCTCTGGGGTTTTTCAGCATTTTTCTTATTAGTCTGCCCACCTCAGAATCTGTGGGCTCTGAAACCCGAAATACTTCATAGCCAAAATCTTCAAGCCACTTCTCAAGCATATTTATCTGGGTTGATTTGCCTGAACCATCAATACCTTCTAAACATACATAC
>JADGNH010000112.1 GCA_017883605.1 Methanobacteriaceae archaeon | reverse complement strand
CAGTGGTATAAAATTATTTACTATACTGACGGCGGAAGAGAAATTTATCCTGTGGCTGGATCGGGAGTTGACTAAGATTCATTTCTTAAAGTTTATATGCACAGTCGTGAGGAAATACTTCACTTGTGATTTTCTCCCGGCTGTCATAAAAAACTAAAGACAATTTATAAATAAATATAAGGAGGTTTTTCGTGTTAAAGAGCTTTTTTAAAATATTTCATTTCAATATTTTAGCAAAATAAAGAATATCCTCTGGACTCCGTCCTAAAAATAAAAATGGCAGTAATAGCCAGGATAAAAATGGTCCCCAATAGCTATCAACAGCTTTACCAAAATTTCCACTAAAATATGCTTTAGCAATCCCTATATATTGTATTGCATCCGGATTTATCTGAAATTGGTAGTACTTGAGTAATATAATTCCCAAAAAGGTATATAAAACCAAAACCAATATCAGTCTTAATTCAAAATTTTTTAGGAAACTATTTTTTAATACCAAATTCATTTATGCACTCCATAATCACTTTAATTAATATACTTTCATGATGAACTTTAATAATAAATTACTCTTCATGGTAATCTTCTTCAGCGTTGACACTCCACAAATTATCCTTGGAAACCTCGCCTTTTATTATGTTATCTACTGCTGCCATGGCAGTGAGCATGGAGTGATCCATGTTGTTGTAGCGGTGCATTCCATTTCTTCCTATTAAAAACAGATTTTCAAATTTATCTGTGAACTCCCGAATAACCGGGAAACGTTCATAGGTTCCAAAGTAAGCAGGATAAGTTTTGGGCACCCTGATTACTACGCTGTCCTCTAAATCTTCCTTGCGGATGATATCAATCTTGGCCAGTTCATCTACAGCAAAGCTGGTGAAATCATCATCTGCCATATTCCACAACTGGTCCCCTTCATTACAGAAGTATTCCAAACCTATCCAGACGTTTTTATAATCTTTTACCAGGTATGGACTCCAGTTATTGAATATCTGAAGTCTGCCTAACTTCACATCTCGCTCCTGTATATAAATCCAGTTATCTGGGACCAGATCATTAACGGTTTTTATTTTTGACTCATTTTTTATATTCAGCTTTTTTAAGAGCAACCCCACAGTTATGAAGTCGCGGTAAACTAATCCTTGAGCCACTTCTTGAACTTCAGAGGGCACTTCTCCTTGAAAAGAATCTATTAAATCTTTTACCGGAATGGATGAAAAGAAATAGTCGCCTTTATAATTTTTTTGTTGTCCTGATCCATCTTCCAGTTCAACCCCCACCACCCGGTTAACGTCCTTTTCAATCCCCACTATCCGATGTCCTTTATGGATTTCACCGCCATTTTCTATTACTATTCTTGCAACTTCCTCCCACATCTGCCCTGGACCAAATTTAGGGTACATAAACTGTCCAATGAGACTGGTCTCCACTTTCTCCTGGGAGAGGGATGAATCCCGGGAAAAACTATTTTTTAAAGCGTGCGAAATGGTTTTTTTTATAGATAAACCCTTTATCCGCTGAGAGCCCCAGTCAGATTTTATTTCACTGCAGGGAACTCCCCAAACTTTCTCGGTGTAGTCTTTAAAAAAGGTGAGGTATAATTCCCTTCCAAACCGGTTTATAAAAAAATCTTCAAGGGACTTCTCATCCTGTATCGGATTTAAAGAAGTTTTTAAATAACTTGTGCCTATTTTTGCCGTTCTTTTAAGACCGAGGTTGGACAGGGTGGTGAAATTTAGTGAAACAGGATAATCAAAGAATTTGCGGAGGAAAAATATTCGGGAAATACGGCTGCGATTTAACATCACTTCATCTGTTTTTTCAGGGTCAGGAGCATTGGATCTCTTTAATTTGCTGGATCTTAATTCTTTTTCCACATATTCCCTAGATAGTGGAACATTTCTTCCTAAAAGCCGGTCGTCCCGGGCCGGTGCTCCCTGCAGGGGGAGTATATTCTGCCACCACTTCATGATTTTGTCTGATTTGGAAAAAAACCGGTGCCCGCCGATATCAATCCGGTTACCCCTATAATTAACCGTTTTAGATATGCCACCAATGTCATTGGTTGCTTCAAAGATAACTGGTTTTATATCGGTCTTATCAAGCAATTCATAGGCAACAGTCAGGCCTGCCGGACCTGCGCCCATTATAACCGCTTTTTCCTGATTTTTTTGGTCCATGTAACATCCTATTTTACAAATAATTCTATTTACAATACTTGTCAAATAAATTTCCAATTACCAAAGTAATATCAAATAAATTCCCAATCCAAACAAATTTTAAACCATTCTCAATACAAATTTTACTATTCTTCTATCCATAAATTTTCTATCGAATAATTTCTACTAAAATTCTACCTAAATAAAGTAAATTTTCTGGCGAAGAAGTTCCAAAACAGTATTATGATGGCAGAGATGATCTTTGATATCAAATAATAAAAACCAATCTCTGATGTAAAAAACCATATGAAAAGCTCATTCAGACCCAGACCTATAATCCCGATGAAAGTAAAGACTCCAAATTCCAGGGTCCTGTTTTCAAGGGTTCTCCTGTTAAAAACCCAACTTATACTCAGGGCATAATTAGCAGCCAGACCTAAAACAAAAGCTATAGCGGCGGATACCAGATAATAAATTCCAAAATATTGAGTTAAGATAAATAAAGACCCAAAATCCACTATAAATGCAGCTCCACCTACAAACATATAACGGAATAACTGGACATGAGTACTGTCCGCTTCATGTTTCAATAACTTCGCCATTATATTCTTTATTTTTATAATCATATTCCACCTAAAATTTAAGTCCAATAAAATGAATATTAGACTACAGTATAAATTATTATAGAATGTAAAAACTGATTAAATAAATTGATTAAATTAAATAAATTGATTAATATTTATAGATTTAAACTGATTTAATTACTATGATTTAAAGCTGATTAGAATATTAACTATTGAAACAATCAGTAAGAAGAAGAATAATTAAACTATTTGAAAAAACCAGCAAAGAAGTTAAAAAAAACAGATACAACATTTTTAAACTCATATTTAACTAAAATGACAACAAATAACCTGGAAAACTACTCATGGGTTGGATAATAGATAAAAAAACCAAATAACAGATGAAATAATCAAATAACGGATAAATAAACCCAACTTAAATGAAAAAAGACTATATTAGGTGAAACTCATGTTAGATCCATCTGATTTTATAAATGAATCTATAAATAAAATTAAAAAAGCTGTAGGCAATAAAAAAGCCATAATAGCGCTATCAGGTGGTGTTGACAGCTCAGTGGCATCTGTTTTGACCTCCAGAGCTATTGGAAACAACTTGGTAGCAGTATTCGTTGACCACGGCCTTCTACGTCAAGGAGAGGCTGATTATGTTGAAAAAACCTTCAAAAACAGGCTTAACCTCATAACAGTGGACGCCAAAGACGAATTTCTAGAAAGACTGGAGGGTGTTGCAGATCCCGAAGAAAAGAGGAAGATAATTGGTGAAGTGTTCATAAACGTCTTTGAAAGAGTGGCCGAAGAAGTGGGGGCAGATTATCTGGTGCAGGGAACCATAGCACCAGACTGGATTGAAAGCCAGGGACAGATCAAGTCCCATCATAACCTGGCCCTGCCTCACGGCCTGGTGCTGGAGATAGTGGAACCTATAAGGGAACTTTACAAAGACGAGGTGAGAATTTTAGGGTCTGAACTGGGTCTTCCCGATGAAATGGTGCAAAGACAACCATATCCCGGTCCTGGACTTGCGGTACGTGTGGTTGGGGCGCTGAATCCTGAGAAGATAGAGATATGCAGAAAAGCAAACGCCATTGTAGAAGAGGAAGTTAAAAAGGAAGGTCTCCATGGAATATTATGGCAGTATTTCGCAGTTTTAACCGACACCAAAGTCACCGGAGTTAAAGGGGATATAAGGGACTATGGCTACTTGGTGGTTCTGCGAATGGTGGAATCATTAGATGCTATGACCGCCAATGTGCCTGAACTTCCCTGGAGCATGATAAAAACCATCTCCCAGAGGATTACCGCGGAAATACCGGAAGTCACCCATGTAGCACTCTCTGTGAGCGATAAACCACCTAGCACCATTGAATTTGCCTGATAATTCTAAATTTTTTTGGGTTTTCAGGATTTTATATATTTATTTTTATTTAATTTTTATAAGCAGTATTATGTCAGAATAGCCAATCAAGCCCCAGAATTAATTAAATCAAACCAAAAAATTAGCTGAATCAAAAACCTAAATTTAGCAAAATCAAGTCAATTTCGATTGTTGTTTTAAAAGATCATGATATTCCTTCTCTTTCAACTGATCAATGGCCTCAATCATGCCCGCCATGATCAACCGTAAATCATTCTCTTTTTCAATTACCGCCCCCAAAAGTGCTTTCTCAACACCTTTGCGTGCGCTAATATTTATAATAACACCTACCGAACCTATATATTCTGATTTCAAGTTAAATAGAGGGTTAGCTGAGATAAGAGCCCAGAAATCTGAACCGTCTTTACGAATAAGTTTCAGCTCATAAGCTTCTCTTATTCCTTGTTTACGCCTTTTTAAATGATCTCGAAGCCTTTTTTGCCCTTTATGATCCACAAAATCGAATACCGGACGACCAACGGCTTCCTGCATGGTATAACCTAACATATGGGCCATCTGCTGGTTGACGTAACGTACCTTTGCCTTTGAATCTATGGAGATGATTCCTGACTGTGAACTTTCGATAATAGTCCGATATCTCTCTTCACTTCTCTTTAAAGCTTCTTCTACCCGCTTTCGTTCGGTGATATCCTCCCCTGAACTGAGGGTGCCAATTATTCTACCTTCTTCATCGGTCAGTACCGTGTTATTCCAGGCTATAATCCTTATATCACCATTTCTAATCAAAATAGAGTTTTCAAAGTATTCTACCTGCCCAATTTCTCCGGCCATTAAGTTTTTAAAACTGTTTAACACTTCATTTCTCTCTTTTTTTGGGATAAAACTCTCAAACCAATTTTTTCCAATGATTTCTTCCTCAGGGTATCCTAAAATTTCACATCCCTTTTTATTTATAAGACTTACCCTTTCATCAGCTTCAATAACTACCAGGATCACACCTGCAATATTAATATACATTTGTACCTTATCTTTCTCTTTTTTAAGCTCTTCTTCTGTTTTTTTACGAATATTCAGCTCGATTTGCAGCTTATCTCCAGCAACTTTTAAATCTGCAGTTCTCTTCTTTACCCTTATTTCCAGTTCATCCTTAAGATTTTTCAAGGCTTCTTCCGCTTTTTTACGCCGGGTAATATCAGTAATTACTGCATAGCTACCTTTAAACTTGCTATCATGGTCAAATAATGGCATGGGAGACATTCGGGTTGAAATTTTACTTCCATCTTTCCTGATCCAGTCCAGTTCGTAAACACCGTGCTCTCCTCTCCGTCTTTTGGCCAACTGTTTATACAGTATTTCCCGATTTTCTGTGTCCAGAAGATCCTCCATTTTACAGTCCATCAATTCATCATGAGGATAGCCAAGCATTTCATTCAGCTTTCGGTTGATATAGGCAAATTTTCCATCAGAATCTATCACCAACAGACCATCGTTCATATTTTCAACCAATAAACTATAGCGCTCCTCGACATCCCTTAATAGCCCTTCTGCATGTTTGAGCTCAGTAATATCTCGAACAACACTGAGAATGAGTTTTTCTCCATCTAATTCAATGATCCGGGCGTGCACCTCTACCGGCATTATAGATCCATCTTTGCGAAAATGAGCTGACTCAAAGATATCATTACCTTTATCCATCAAACCCTTAACTCGGGGTTTTATAAGTTTTGCATATTCTGGAACATCTAGATCATAAAGATTCATTGCCATCAATTCATCTTTACCATAACCCCTGGAAATGTAACAAATTTCGTTTACATAGATAATGTTCCCTCTAAAATCATGCAAAAAGATGGAATCCGTAGCAGCGTCTAAAAGTTGTGATTTGAAATCCGGCTTCTCATCTAAACCATTGCCCTGGTTTTTTAACTTTTCAAATTCAAATATTCGTTTACGTAAAACAACCAATTCATTACGTGAAACAACTAATTCATCTATAAGTTGTTCTTTTGTCTTATCACTATCTTTCATACGACCCTCTGTTCCGGTACTGGGTATATTGAAGTGCTCCGGGGGTATTGTGAATATGCTCATTTATCTTTAATTATAATTATCATTTATTATGATAAAGTATGTTTAACTATGTGAAAACATTTTTAGATCATCGACCTCGATATAAATTAGGTTTCTTTTCACACTATGATCATTTATAAATTATCTTAAATAGAAGCCTTAACCAAAAAACTTATCAATTTATTAAAAAAAATATTT
>JADGNH010000111.1 GCA_017883605.1 Methanobacteriaceae archaeon | reverse complement strand
ACAACATTAGAGGTCCAGACCAGGGACCAGGGGATTATAATAAAACTGCCCTCAAACACTTTCGATAACGTGAAATTTTTGTTGATAAGTGCCAAACTTTCAGACGGCCCCAAGAAGGTGGACTGGACTGCCTGGCAGAGGGTTGAGATTATAAGATGAAAATTTGAATCAAAATTTTTTTTTTTTAATTATTTTTAATAATTTTTAATAATTTTATTAATTTTTAATTTGATTTTTTGGTAAATTATCTTAAAAACAAATCAAAAAGGGATCCTAAAAATAAACAAAACCTAATCAACCATGATTAATGCAGGATGTCCACATTCGCCTTGAATTGAGAAGGTTTCACCGGTAATTTTTTCCGCCACATGGATGTTGGTTAAGGTGTGCTGGGTGAGTTCAGCAGTTTTTATACTGGAATTACCTGCTAAGGTCATATAGGGAATGATTTGATCCCCCATGTATCGGTCTAGACCAGTTTTCATAGATATATGGTTTAGAAGTTCTTTTGCTGCTTCTCTTCCCACTTCCTCCGCCCTTTTTCCAGGTTCTCCCAGGGAGCTTCCCCCCACTCTTCCCACCCCCTCACTCCACAGCACTATCCCTGAACCGGGCCCCAGGGCGTTGTTGGAATGTTGGACTTCTATATCGGCTTGATAACCCTCTGATCTTAAGAAATCCTCTGCACTTTTGGCCTGTCTTAAAGCTACGTGTTCAGGCAGTTTAACTGAGTGAGATAAGCCTTTTATAGCCTCAACTTCAAGATTTTTTAGATTTATTGGCCTCAACTTTTTAACGGGATCTATTCTCAACTTTAAAATTCCCCCACCCCGAGGGTAATGTCCCCGCCGGATAAGATCCATCTCTGCGGTGTAACCCATAGCCTTCAAAATGGGTAAGGTTACGTTTCGGAGGTAGTCCACAGAGGGGGACCATCTAACATCTGTACCCCCCTTAATGGTGATATTTACTGCAGATTCTGCAAAACCTGCTGGCAGCATAAAACATTGGAGAACCAGTGTGATGCTGCCCGCTGTTCCTATATCAATTCTATAATCTCCTCCTTGGGGTAGACCTGGTTTGAATGTGATCTCCTGTGAACTGAGTTTTAATCCCTTAAAAGAAGCCGTTGTTAATTGGGATGCCGACTTTAAAGCATGGAGATGTTGGGGCATAAGCCCGCCTTTAGGTCTTTTTGCCCTTATATTATACACATGAATTGGTTTACCTGCAGCTGCTGAAAGAGCGGCTGAAGTGCGCAGAAGTGCTCCACCCCCTTCGCCGTAGGATCCATCAATTTCAATCATTTAAATCTCCAGAATAAATAAATTCTAATTTATTAAGAAATTTTACTGCTTAATTTATTTACAAAAAATTATTACCGCATTAATTTTATTTATAGAAAAATTTCACCGCATTTTTAGTTATAAAGAAGTTCCCTGCATTAATTTATTTGTATAGGGTTTCCCTGCAAGCTTTCTCATCTTCAATGATACGAAAAAGATGTTCAATGGTTCCCTTTAAAGCATTGATTATATAATTTATATCTATTCTTTCTGCATCTCTGGAGGCCATGTCCAGACGGATGGTTGGTGATGCACCGGGCATCCCCACCGCAGGTATGGTTATTATATGATATTTCCTCAAAAGTATCATGGCAAAAAGGTTAGCCAGCTCCTCTGGATATAGGGAGGTCTTAACACCAAACTGTTTTAATTCCTCTATCAGATCATCCGGAGAAAGCATGACCCCTGTTGGGGTTTCTTTGACTTTTAAAATTCCTTTTAAAGCTTGATACAGTCTAATTTTTTTATCCACAGCTTTAAGAATCCTCTCTGGAGTGAAATTTTCCAGTGCCCTTACCATCCCTGCAACTATGGGTGGTTGTGCTTCCAAACCGAACTGATGGGACTTTGATTTTATCAGATCAATCAGATCAGCATTTCCAGCCATGAGACCGCCCCTTGGGCCGTCCATGAGCTTATCAGTGCTGGTCACCACCAAGTCCGCCCCCATATCTGTTGCCCGGGGCTGGTTATATATTATGGTTCTGAGTCTGGCGCCGGAGGCGTCATCAACAAAAACAGGCACTCCCTGTTTTCTTGAAATTTCAATTACCTTTAAAAAGTCATGTTCAGGGATTATCTGATGATCCATGGTTGAACCAGTTATTATAACCAGAGAAGTTTTTTTACCGACTTTAAACTGGTTTAAATCGTCAAATTCCCTGTATTTACCACCTACAAGTTCTACGCTCCGGGGGATTGAGGGGTGTGATGGTGGTAAAGGTAAATAGTGAACCACTTCACTTCCCGGTTTTACCAAGGCCAGTATGGTTGCTAAAATTCCTGAACTGGTCCTGTTTAAAGCTAAAAACTTTTCTCCACCAAGATGTTTCTTTGCAAGAGGTTTTAAAGCTTCTTCAAAAATCGCGGGTCCTGCGTAGGTTTCTAGAAGTGATATATCACCATTTTGGAGAGGAAATCCTCCTGCCAGGCCAGTTAGATCGTAGAGGTGGGATCTTCCCCTTCTTTTAACCTGTAGGTTTATTATTCTTAAAGCAGCTTCCCTTCGTCTCATTTCCTGAAGGGGAGAACTTATGAGCATTTTATAAGCCTTTGATCACTATTTATAAGCCTTTGATCACTATTTATGATTCTTATGAGGGCCTTCGGCCTTTAATATAATGGCATTGTCAGCTGAATTCTGCAGAGCAGCGCTGAACCCTGGTTCAGCACCTATTACTATGGTTTCTTTTCCATTTTCTTTGGCCTTGTTTATTATGGGTAAAAAATCAGCGTCACGAGTCATAAGAGCGATAATATCAATATTGGGATTATAAATGAGTTCCATGGCTTCCACAGCCATGTAAACATCAGTATCACCTGCGACCACTATGGGAGTAAATCCCTGATTTACTATGGCTTCTATAAGTTTATCTGAGGCGTACTGGTTCAGGAGAACTTTACCTACCCTCATGTTGCCATAGTCCGCTATTATTTCCCTTACTAAATCAAGATTAAGACTGAATTCCTTTCTCAACATATTAGGCCCATCAACAAGAAGGCCAATGTTTTTCCCCGCAGATTCTCCTCTTTTAAGGGGAATATAGTCCTTCAAAGAACTCAGTTTTTCAAAACTACGCATTTTAATCCTCCATCATCGTTAAAATTTTTATAATAAAAATTAAAGGTTTAAATCCATTTAATGGCTCTTTATAAAATATTATCAACTTCAATCTTCAAATAACGTAAATATTTCAATATTTTGCTTATTTATGTTTAGGTTTAAAATCTCTTTAAAAGGCGGTTCTATAATTTCACCTTCCAACATATCATCCAATTAATTTATTTTAACAGTTTATTATATGAGTTTTATAACATATAACTAACTATTACAACATAATTTGTTTGCCCTTGATTTAAATAAATTTCTCATTTTGAAAATCACCTCCACTTAAAGACTTTTGTTATTGATTATGAATAATATACTAATTATTAATAAATATTTCTTTTATACGTAAAATCAGAGAGGGATTTAAATCATGATCTTAGACCTTAAATCATCAGCCCTATAAATCTTAGACCTTAAATCATCGGCACTTACATTATTAGGGATTAAGGTTTGTTATAAATTATTTAAAAGAATTAAAAGGTTATAAATAATTAAATTAAAAAAAATTTAAAAAAAAATATGACTATTCTATCTCTAGGGAAAAGGAATCTTTAAAGAGTTCTTTAACTGTATTAAGATTATCTCCAGAAAGGGCAGCTACTGTGACATCATTTACATTACGTATATAGTATTCTGCATCCACGATATCGCCTAAATCATTCATATAGAGGAATAATCCGTCTGTAATCTTGCCTGGACCCTTTGGAAGAAATATTTCAAACCTGATGAGAACCTCGGATCCTTCAATGTTGTTATGGAGTTCATCCATCTTTTTCTCATTCTCCACGGCCTCTTTGAAGAGCTTCATCCTGGATTTGAGTTCTTTGTCAATTTCAGCGGAATTTTTATTTTTTTTCATAGTTTTCACCATAAGACCATAATTTCTAAATTTCTCACAGTTTTTCTTTTTCTAGTTCTTCTAGATTTTCACTGTACTCTCTAAATTTCTAGTTATCCTAGAATTCACAGTCTCTTTAGATTTCTATAAGATTAATTCAACCTTTTAAAGGTTATGAATGATGATCAAATCTAATAATCTATTTAATGAAAAGAATTAATTTAAAATATATTTTAAAGTTTATTTTAGTAGGGATAAATATATAAATAGCCGTATATGGCGATAATAATGATCAGGATTATTAAGATTATACCTAATAAACTAGATCCCCTCCTCTTTTTCCTGGAATAATCCTGTATATGCTCACTTTTATTGTCCTGATCCAAATCTTCGTCAATCATAATACATATTATAACAGAAACCTTTTTAAAAACTTATCACTTTCTGCTGTCAAATCCAGTATAACTGTTTTCCAAATTTTTAGGTAAAATCCGGACATAATATTAAACTTCGTTATAGTATAGTTCGGTGTTACTAACGGTTTTAGAAGGTCTTCCTCACTTATACAGATGTAAGTAACGCTTTTAAGATGCATTAGTATTAATTTTTAAACGTCTTATCTACTATATAGTACGTATTTCTAACAAATTCGGAAGCTTCTTTATCTTTGAGTATTCTAGAAATAGAATCTTAATTCATTATATAATGAAACTGACCTTAAGAAATCTGTATTATGCCTTAAAGGTCTTTTAAGATTGTCTTTTTCCATAAAATAAAAACAAATTGCAGTTTTAAAAAGTTCCTAGGAACACCATTTGCGGGGTGATGCTCCCAGGTATCTACCTAAAGGTTGAAATTCAGTGTTTATAGACATTGAATAAACCGCAACTCCCATAAATAACAATATTAATATTATAATAGCTGTTATTTCCGTTGCATGTTGTTTCCATCCTTATAATAAATATTCTAAAGAAATTGAAATGATTAAATAAAAAATTTAATTATAAAAAATAAAGATTTAGTCGGCTTTAAAAAAGTATTCCTTTAATCAATACTTTATCGCCGACATTTTCCACCATATCGATTGGTATTAATTTTTTTATCGCCTAAACCCAGTTTAGCGGAAATACCACCTCAGCCAGTAAATGTATTCCACCATTTTGGATTGTGGATTCCATTCCACGTCTTTAACAATTCCTCTTTTGTCACTGACTCATTTATAACATCTTTTCCAATCATTCTTTATTTATCTTCATATTTGTACATTCATCGACCATCCCGTTCAATTAAATAATTCCAAAACTGATTCTAATTCAAAACTATTTTTTTCCACTTCCTTTCAAAAAAATTCTTATAAGTCTTTTATTCTTTAAATAATTCCAAATAAGAATCTTAACAGGATAACAATTATAATTATAATTACTATCACATAGACAATGTACATTAATTGGCCACGGTTATCCATTATTTAGTCACCCCCTCCTTTTGTTTTCAATTAATTTTTAGATTATTTATACCACGTTCGGTCTGGGTGAACTTTTCATCTTCAGGTTCTTCTTTGAATATTGCAGTGATTTCTACTATTTTTTGAAATACCGATGTCTATGTCATCTTTTTTGACGCCGGAAGATCGGCTATTATTTTTATGGTGTCGTTGGTTTAATCTTCGCTTTTAAGAAGTTTTCCTTTGATCAGCACTTTGTCTCCAATAGATTCTACCCTGTCTATAGGGAGCATCTTGTTATCTCCTAATCCTATTTTAGCGGATAATCCGGCTTCTTGGAGTAAGATGTATTTGGCACTATTGGTTTGTGGATTCCAATCCAAGTCCTTTACAACCCCCACTTGGTCTCCAGAAGCATCTATAACCTCTTTCCCGATCAACTCACTTTCTATTTTGATTTTTTCATCTCCCCAATTTATTTACTGCTGAAGCTAAATTATGTCTATTACAGCTTATTGCAGTTTATATACAATCTGTTGTTAATCCTTAAATAAGGAGTAGTTACGGATTTAAAAAAATTTAATACTAAAATAATATTTTAATTAAAATTAATAACTTGATAAAAAAAATTTAAAATGAATAAAACGGGCCCGACGGAATTTGAACCTGCAAAATTCGGTTAAGACCCGAGCACTCTGCCAAACTGAGCTACGGGCCCCTATACTATTTCAATGGAAAAAAAATGAACAATGGTTCGGAATGTAGGAACAGATTCACCGACCAAGACCGTAGAGACATTCTTAAATTTAAAAGAAATAAAGGACCCTTAAAAACTCCATACTTAAAAAAAAGTCCAAGATAAAATTTTAGTAACTACTAAACCTATATTAGCAAAAGTAAGAATCCAAGAGAAGCGAAAAAAATCAACCTCGAGAGACATCATA
>JADGNH010000025.1 GCA_017883605.1 Methanobacteriaceae archaeon | reverse complement strand
AATATTCTTTATTCTGCTAAAATACTGTCTTTAATATTGGGCATTTTTACTATAATAGGTGTTAGACAGCTTTCCTATCGATTTGAGATGAGTGAAGTCATCCGGACTGTAATTCTTTTTTCACTGATTCCCATAGTGCTTTATTTCTCATTTAGTTTCATCACTCCAGATTTATTATTGGTAGCTATCCTTGTTTTTTATTTAAATATTATTTTTAACCCAGATTATCCAAATAAACTGCATAACGGGATATTTTGTGGGATTTTGGGTGCATTTGCTTATTTTAGTAAGAGTTATGCATTTCTTTTTTTCCTGGCCCATTTCATATTGTTTAATATTTTTCATTATTTTGGAAATAAGGACCGGGAGACCAGGAAGAAGATTTTTAAAAACTTTTTATTAGGTTTAACAGTCTTTTTACTTATCAGTGGTGTTTGGGTTGGTTTGATAAGCAACAAGATGGGAAAAATAACCTTCGGAACATCTGGAGAAATTAATTATGCCCTGGTAGGTCCAGAATCTCAGGGATTTCCCCTGTTCCATCAGGGTCTATCAAAACCAGGACAGGAAGAAATCATCAAATCCTGGAGTCCTTTCAGCTCATATAGTAACTTAAATTATCAGTTGAAGCTGATTTCAAAAAATATTATCCAGACATTCTCCATATATAAAAATTTTTCCTATTTTTCTTTTATAATACTTTTAGCTTATATTCTGCTTTTGATTCAACCTTTGAATAGGTTGATTTTAGATAGGGATGTACTGTATCCATTAACAACTATACTAATATTTTCTGGGGGTTATCTACCGGTTTTAGTGGAAGAGAGGTATCTCTGGCTCATAAATATCCTGTTAATTTTAATGGGCGGATACCTGATGAACCTGTTATTCAAAAGTGATCTCTTCACTGACCTGAGAAAAATAGTTTTAATCCTGTTTTTTGCCATTTCATTCCTTTTAATGCCGGCCGATTTCCTGGTTCACAATACCCACACCGGGGAAGTTTCATACCAGTTAAGTACTAATTTAACTGATGGATATGACGTCAGGGGTAACGTGGCTTCTAATGATAAGGTTGTGGATATGCAATACCTGGCCTATTACATGAATATCACTTATTATGGACAGGCCAAGAAAGGTATTGGTGATGAAGAGCTTGGGAATGAGCTTAAAAAATATGATATTAACTATTATTTCTTCTGGGACAGCTCCAATCAGAACTCAGAATTTTTGTCCAAAAACTACCCGGAAGTTACCAACGGCAGTGTTAATGGTTTAAAAATATACCTGATTAAATAAATTCCTATTATCTGTGGTTATAATTTATATTTAGTAAAAAAAACCATTTATATATTCTTTTTATTCTTTTATTGTCCTTTTTATTCTTTTACTATGTTAACTTTTATAACTTTTACAAACATCATAAAAATTTTCAAAGATATTTGGGCCTTTTTCGGTGTGATGCACCTCAGGATGGAATTGTATGCCGTATAATGGCTTTTCATCATGTTTCATGGCTTCTATTTCGCATATTGGTGAGGATGCCAGTATGGTGAATCCAGGAGGCAGTTTTGTCACCTCATCTTTATGGGATGCCCATACATCCAGGGTCTCACCGAGGCCTTTGAAGATGTCGTCCTCGTCCTTGATGTTTATCTGGATTTTGGCATAGCTTTCAATTCCTGCACTTCCTATCTCTCCGCCGTAGGCCTGGGCTATGATTTGATGGCCCAGACAGATTCCCAGTATGGGACAATCCAACATTTTAGCGTATTCTTCAGAGTTTCCCGCCCTTTCAATGGAGGGACCGCCCCCCAGAATAACGCCGACAGTTTCATCTTCATTAATACTGTCAATGGGAGTTGAATTGGGGATCATCTCTGCAGGGATCTTTAGATATTGTAAACTTCTGTAAATTCGGTGATTGTATTGTCCATGATTGTTTACAACTAAAATTTTCATTTTTTTAACTCCTCTGACATTTTTTGGATAAATCATTTATTTCTTGAATAATCATTTTATTTGTTGAATAAATGTTTTTAGAATTATTTAGAAATCTTATTTCATATTAAATTTAGATATTAAATTTAGAAATTTTTAGAAATATATTTAAATATAAAACTGTAAATATAATAACATGGAGTTTAGAGACCTTATTTTCATAATAGTGGCGATTTTGCTGGCAGTGGCCGTATTCTTCTTATTCATATGGTTATTGCCGGTTATAGTTGTGCTTATAATCGCTTATGTCATTTATCTGTTCCTTAAGGGTTCTTCTGATAATTAATATCAGATATATGCATTGATATCAGATATATGTCATAAAATTCCTTTTTAATAATTTTTTAATTAATTTTTTATAATTTATTTTAAGTATCATCAATCATTTAAAATAGGATGATTTCGGGATATTGTGGTAAGTTTTTATAATCTTTTAAATTAAATGGTGTTATCATGTCAGATCTTGCATCAATAGGTATGGAAAGGGGTATGCTTTATGAAACCATCTTAACCACCAGAAATCCAGATGGAAAACCGAATGCAGCACCTATAGGGGTTATATGCAAAGATATGGATGAAGTGGTTGTTTATTTACATGAAGGATCCCGTACAGTCAAAAACATAAAGAAAGAAGGTGAATTCGTAGTTAACATCCTGAAAGATCCCCTTATTTTTGTTGAATCCACCTTGGGAAATCCCCCCGCAGATAATTTTGCTGAATACAAGGATAATTTTTACATTAAAACCACAGA
Organism: Methanobacteriaceae archaeon; assembly: GCA_017883605.1. Lineage (GTDB taxonomy): Archaea > Methanobacteriota > Methanobacteria > Methanobacteriales > Methanobacteriaceae > Methanobacterium_A. The sequence goes on along the minus strand of JADGNH010000025.1, from coordinate 15,536 downwards.
AGCCTTTTTCAAAGCCAAAGTCAACCACCTCCGGGATGTTGAAAGGAAAGACCAGTTCGGAGTCTCCAGAACCACCATAGTAAGGGCCGGGGTGGAGGAAATTGTAAAGAAAAAGGATCAGGTGGAACCCCTGAATCGGGCCATTTACGGGATAATAGAGGCCCTGGTCTACCTGACCAGGATGGACCTGGTGAGCGGGGATACAGAGAGGCTTTACCATCACAGAATCCGGGAAATTTCCCGAATCGTAAACAAAGTTGGGGGACCAGAACATAAAAAGGCCATGAAAAGAGTTTTAGAGGCCTTCAGTGAATATAGCCTTGAATAATTACTTTTATGCTGATTAATTGGATATATTTTAATTAATTGAATATAATTTTGCTTTTGATAATTTGAAATAAATTTGCTTTGATAATTTGAATTATATTTACTTGCACCGATAATAGTTATTTAAAAATTATTATTTTAATTATTATTTCACTTTAATTATCTTCTTTCACAACCTTCACAAAGCTGAACTTTTCAACGTCAAAAAGTCCCTTATCGCTTATTTTAAGCTTTGGAATAACCAGAAGGGCCATGAATGACAGGGTCATGAAAGGTGATTCTAGTTTGCACCCCATACTCTCCACAGTCTCATTTAAGGCATTAAGCTGGAAGGATACTTCATATACATTTTCAGTGCTCATAAGACCCGCAATTGGAAGTTCCAGCGATATGCAACCACCCTTAGACACGGCAACCAGCCCTCCCTTATTTTTGGAGATTTTATTCACGGCCAGGGCCATATCTTTGCTGCTGGTGCCCACCACAATTATGTTGTGGGAGTCATGGGCCACACTGGACGCGATTGCACCTTCTTTAAGTCCAAAACCACTTACAAACCCGTTTGATATGCTGTTATGGCCGTATCTTTCCACAACCCCAATTTTCAAAACATCATTTTCTATATCGGTCCCTATTTTACCCTTTAAAACCGGGAGAAGAGCTTCAGATTCAAGGGTGATCAGCTGGCCTTCCACCACCTGAATTACCCTTACCAATTCCTGTTCTCTGGAAGAGGGTAGTTCAAAATGGGACGGCCTTTTTGGACTTAAAGTGAAGGTATTTTTAAGTTGCAGCGGGTTTACGTCAAATAAGGGTTTCCCGTCGGCTGCCACCAGCTTTCCCTCTATTAGAACTTTTTTAACACGGAAATTGGTTAGATCTTCTACCAACAACAGATCTGCTGGTTTTCCCGGAATTAGAGAGCCCACGTCCAGGTTATAATGATCCGAGGGGTTTAGAGTTACCATTTTTACTGCTTCAATGGGGTCTAAACCCGAATCAACAGCTTTAGCAAGGGTTTCATCGAGATGTCCTGATAGCAGGTCTTCTGGGTGTTTATCGTCTGATACTATGAAATCTCCGCCGGCAGATATCAGATCTTTCAGGTTCCGGGCTGATGAACCTTCACGAAGCATCACCTTCATTCCAAGCTGCCTTTTTTCCCTTACCTCCTCTTCTTGGGTGCATTCATGGTCGGTGGATATGCCTGCTTCCACATACTTGCAGAGGTCAGTTCCAGATAAGAGAGGGGCATGGCCGTCTATGGGCTTTTTATATTTCTTTGAAGCTCTAATTTTATCCATAACCACCGGATCATCAGCCAGGACTCCTGGAAAGTTCATCACCTCCCCCAGGGCAACTATATGGTCCTTTTCCATCAATTCATCAATCTCAGGGGGACCTATAACTGCTCCTGAAGTTTCAAATGGGGTGGCAGGTACACAGGACGGTGCGGTGAAAAACACTCTTAAAGGGACAGAGGAGGCATCGTTTTTCATGTATTCTATTCCATCTAAACCCATTATATTGGCAATCTCATGGGGATCAGCTATCACAGAAGTGGTTCCGTGTGGTATAACCGCTTCTGCAAATCTAGATGGAGTTAGCATAGAACTTTCTATGTGCAAGTGGGCGTCTATGAAACCGGGCAGGATAAAATGCTTAAAATCATCCTTAACCGGCTTTACACATCTTATAATTCCCTCTCTGACTTCAATTTCTACCGGGTAGATCTCCTCTGTAAATACATTCAATATGTTGCCCTTGATCATTTGATTGCTCCTTGCAAAAAAGTTTAAATTATCCCTTTAAAAAGTTTTAATCATCATTTATAGATTTTAATCATCAATTACAAAAAATTTTAATTATCTATTCGATGTTTTAAGCGGGTATTAAAGCCAGTCATATCTTTTTTTCATACTCCGCAGGGCAAATGGGTAAATCAATTTTTGAAAGAAATTGAAATTGTAAAGGGAATTCAAATACTTTAAGGGGTCATTGGCATGGTGAATTCTTTCAAGGATAAATGAGTACTTATCTTTTCTAAATTTCTCCCACAGGAAACGGTTAACCAGGCTGGCCTTTAATTTGTCCTCAAAATAATCTTGGGCAATGTTTCCAAAGTCATGACTGTTAATTATACTTTCTGCAGCAAAAAATCCGGAAATAATGGAACTTTTAATTCCAAAACCGGCTAGCAAATCTTGTATTCCCGCAGCTTCCCCTACATAGATTCGATTATCATTTTTTAATATCTTGTTGGAGAAAGAGCCTATCCCTCCCATCTGGTGAGGATCTTTTATATCTAAATCAATCAGGTTAAGGAAAATATTCCTGGTTTCATTAAAGCATGCCATTAGATTCTCAAATTTGTCAAATAAAACAGTGCACATGCAGGCGTGTCCATTCACTACAAGTAGATAAGAATAACCTTTAATTGCGGATTTTTTATTTACCAGGGCCATAGCCATGTCATCAGCATCGGTTTTGAAAACTATTCCCCTGGCTGCGGCGAATTTTTCACGGGGATGGGGGCCGGTGGCAATGATATCTGCCCCGCTTTCAGGAATTGTTTTGTTGAAGTGGATATGAACACCATAATTCAATGCCTGCTCTTTCAATCCCTGATCCAGGCTGCCAGTTATGGATCCTCTCTTAACTAGATAGAAAGCAGGCTTTTTACATGAGAAATCCAATTTTTTATTACCGTTGTAGATGGTGAACTTTGAAAAGGGATGATGATGAAAATTAATATCGATATTCATCTCTTTTAATCTTTCAAGGATGTCTTTATCTTCAGACCAGTTTTCCAGCCCCTGAAAGTCTCCGCTAAACCTTCCACCTACTTCTTTATTTTTTTCAAAGACATCTACCTGGTAGCCAGCTTTTGCCAGGTTTATCGCTGCAGACAGCCCGGATGGGCCGGCACCAGAAATTCGCACTCTTTTCATATTTATAATATTTTTGTTTAGGGTGTCATAAATTTTTTGATCACCATTTTGCGGATTTGCTTTAAAAAAGAAATTTGTTTAGATATTCATGAATCTATAAATAGCTCATGGAATTCTAATAAATCTCAAGTAATATATAATAGCTTCTAAAATATTATATTGGCTCTTAAATTCATGTTAAATCTCAAAAAAAATTTAGAAATGGCTGTTTTTAGACTCTAAAAAAAAAGATTGGTTGAGGGACAGTGATACGGTTCAGTTAATGCAGTTCATCATACAACATGGGCAGGAAAGCCCCCACATCGGTTACAATACCCACCACCTGGGCGCTGCCCCGGTCGGAGAGTTTGGTGACGGTGGCTGGGTTGATGTCAACGCAGATACTCTTGACATGGGAGGGGAGTATGTTTCCAGTGGCTATGGAGTGCAGCATGGTGGCGATCATGATCACCATATCCACGTCCTGCACGTACTTCCTCATCTCATCCTGAGCTTCTATAACATCGGTTATAACATCAGGGAGGGGTCCGTCATCTCTTATTGACCCGGCCAGGACAAAAGGGACCTCATTTTTCACGCACTCATACATTATTCCCTTTTTAAGAGAACCATTTTCAACGGCTTTTTTTATTGAACCTGCCTGGTTAATCTGGTTTATGGCGTTTATATGGTGGCGGTGTCCTCGGGTAACTGTTTCACCAGTTTTAACACATATTCCCAGGGAAGTGCCGTAGAGGGCGTTTTCAACATCATGGGTCGCCAGGGCGTTTCCAGCAAAAAGAACATCAATTATTCCCTCTTTGATCATATCAGCCAGGATGGGGGCGGATCCGCTGTGCACTATGGCTGGCCCTGCCACCACTGCAATTTTGCCCTTTCTATTTTTCACTTCTTTAATTTCTGAGGCTATTTTTTTTATCATGGATTTGAAGGGTTTTTCAGAGGATGCTTCGCTGGACATAAATTCAAAAACACCTTTTTTGCCCCGAGGCCTTTCTGGAGGTACAACTCTGATGCCTTCCCTCCCCACTACCACCAGATCTCCTTTATTTATGCGTCCTATGGGTTTACAGAAAGCCTGTATATTTAGAGGGTCAACCACTATCATACAGTCCATTTCTATATTTTTCACATCCACCCACTGTTCTTTAAAACGGATGTAGGTGGGATGGTTGGTGGTGGAATAGAAATCAGATGGCAGGGTCTTATCTTTTTTGGAGAATTCTAACTGCACTTCCTTGATTTCCACAACCTGAGCACCAATCTCTGTTAGTTCATCAAGTATTTCCCCGAGATGATTTTGGTCGTTTCCTATTACACGTATCCTGGCGTGGCTTATATCTTTTTTGCGTTTGCCCACTGTGAATTCAAGTATTTTAAAGTCTCCTCCCATATCCATGATAAGATCCAGGGTATTGGGAAGGATCAGTGAGTCAATGATATGGCCAGAAAGTTCAACTTCTCTTTTAGGCATTTTTCCACCTTCAAATTTTATTTATAATCCATATGATAATTTTGATTTTCCAGATATTAATATATTTTATGGATTTATATCAACTTATTTATTTAGAATTTTCAACCACAAAAATATTTAAATAATTTCACAAAAAAATTGCAGAAAAAATTGTCTAGAAATTTCACCACAAAATGGATTTCATGCAACAAAATGGATTTCATGTAAATATAAGAAGATTCATTTGCAAATAGAAGAGATTTTTCATTGCAAACAGAAAGAGATTTCTACTGCAAACACAAAAAGTCGTAAATGATCTGGGCACCGTTTACAGAGGTTATGTCTCCTATTTGGCTGGATGAAACTTCCACCAGGTCAAACCCAATTACTTCCTTACCTTTCAGGCTGTATATAAGTTTTTGAAGTTCAGGGGGACTTAAACCACCAGGGACGGGGGTTCCCACCGAGGGGGCGTAGGCCGGGTCTAGAACATCCATATCCACCGTTACATATAACGGTCCGTCAAGGGAGGATATGTAATTTCCAACTCCTTTAAGATCCTTCCTTACGTCAGGTGAAGTGTAATATTCTATTTGTTCTGACCTGGCAAATGCTGCTTCGGCCTCTGAACAGGATCTTATCCCTATCTGAACCATATTTTCTGGATTTAGATCGAATATCCGGCGCATAACTGTGGCATGGGAATATTTTTCTCCCATATATTCATTTCGAAGATCCAGGTGGGCGTCGAAGCATATAATGGTGGCATCCTTGATTTTTAGGGCATTCACCAGGGGGTAGCTTATGGTATGTTCCCCTCCAATGGCAACGGGGGTAATATCCAGGTCTGAAAGTTCTTTAACTGTTGATTCCAGGTGAGAACAGGTCTTCTTGAAGTTTCCGTGCACCACTTCCAGATCTCCCAGGTCATATAAAGGTACATCCAGGTTTTTATCCAAAAACAGGTTGTATCTTTCCAGGTTGTAGGATGCCTCCCTGACAGATGAAGGTCCGTACCGGGCTCCAGGTTTATAGGTGGTGGTGCTGTCAAAGGGCACCCCCAAAATCCCAAACTTACGGGCGCACTCTTCAAGCCCTGATTGTGAGTAATGGGTTTTAAATTCTGCTTTGGGGGCTGCTTTATTAGGTCCAGTTTTAGTGGCTTCTGCTTTATTAACTTCTATTTTGGTAAGCTCTGTTTTATCTTTTGAAAAAGCAAATTTCAAGGGGCTTTCTGTATAAAAAAGCATTTTTTCTCTCAAAGGACTATATTAATCAGGAATAACAGTTTATTGGTTGATGTGAGATTTTATTTAGATTATTTTATCCTCATCAATTTCTTATTACCCATCGCAACAATGTATCCCACTTCTGCCCCTTCAATCAAGTCGTTTCTCATTTCATCGGGTATGGGGACTTCGAATGTTTCGTAGGTTTCCAGGTCCATGAGCTGAACATCACTGCCCATCAAAGCCAGAACTTGAGCGGTCCGTTTATCTATCATAGGCACATCTATTTTGGCATCAACCGGTTTTACGATATTTCTTTTTTGATTATCGAATATACCGACAGCATCAATCCTGGCTTTGGCAGCACCGTGTTTTCCAGGGGATGATGTTTGTATGTTCACGATTTTTGATGCTTCATCGCCTAATATGATATATTTACCTACTTTTAAGGTTTTAACTTCTACTACCTTCTTTGACATTTCATTACCTCCGTTCTATCATGTCAATTCTTAATCAAAATTAATTAAGAAGATTCATGGAATTTAAAAGTATATATTTAAAAATTTTCTACTAATTATAATAAATTATTTTAAATTGATCATTAAAATAAATTGATCATTAAAATATTTTAGATGATCATTATATAACCGAATTTCTATTGAACTGGAAACTTGGAGAATATAATAAGTCCCAAGAATATCTATTTCTCGTGAATTATTGGGGGTTTTTATTCTTAGAATCTTTTTATTTCTAGGAATCTTTTTTATTCTAGCGGATATTATAATAATCCTTTACGGGCTTCTTTTGCTAATTCATATTTAGGATCTATTTCCAGGGCTTTATCATAATATTCAAGTGCGTCCTGATTTTTTCCGAGTTTTTCCATGGCAAATCCTTTGTTATACCATGCTTCAGCATCTTTTGAATCTATTTCCAGGGCTTTATCGTAGCATTCCAGTGCGTCCTGGTATCTCTCCAGTTTTACTAATGCGAGTCCTTTGTTATACCATGCACCCTCATTTTCAGGTTCTATTTTCAGAGCTTTGTTAAAAGATTCCAGTGATTTTTCATATTCTCCAAGTATCCCTAAGAGAGTGCCTTTGTTATACCACGCTAAAGCCTCTTTTGGTTCTATTTTCAGAAATTCATCGTAACATTCTACTGCTTCCGGGTACCTTTCCAGTTTTGTGAGGGCCAATGCTTTGTTATACCACGCTTTAGAATTTTTTTTATTTATTTCCAGGGCTTTATCAAATGATTCCAGGGCTTCTTCATATTTCCCCAGTTTTACCAAGGCAGTGCCTTTGTTATGCCAGGTTCCAGTATTTTTTGGATCAATTTCCAGGGCTTTATCAAATGATTCCAGGGCTTCTTCATATTTCCCCAGTTTTACCAGTGCGGTGCCTTTGTAATGCCAGGTTCCAACATTCTCTGGATCTATTTTCAGGGCTTTATCAAAAAATTTCAGGGATTCACTGTATTTTCCCATTTCTAATGTAGTTGCACCTTTGTTATGCCATGTTTCAGCGTTATTTGGTTCCATTTCCAGGGCTTTGTCAAAACAATCCATGGCTTTTTGAAGTTTCCCCTTATTGCCAAGAGTTACACCTTTTCTATTCCAGTACTTAGCACTTTTAAATGTATCAGCAAATCCCACTTTCAATACCTCCTACATTATTTCCCTTTGTCTAAAAATTTTTGTTACATAAAACAAATTTTGTTACATAAAACATTTATAATGAATTTAATGGCAATTTTTGCCTCTTTATTTCCTTATGAGGGTTTTAAAATTGTTCACAAGATAAGTATTCACAAGATAAGTATTATATGAGAACATCATATTTATTTTTAATTTCTTTTTATAAGTCTCTTGAAAAATATAAAAATGTAGATTAATATATTTTAGATAATGTAATTATCTAGGATGAGGGTAATTAACCTTTGACAGAATCTAATGTATTAATGAAATCTAAACTATTAATAGTGACCCTTCTGATCATATAAAATCGTGTAACCATAATTGGTTATATTATTTTTCAATATTTCAAAATTTAAAGTGGTATCCATGAAAATTTCTTTAACCTCGGGGAAAGCAGAAGGCCCAACCAAGCTGAACGCCTTTGACAACGCTCTTTTAAACGCCGGAATAGGGGATATAAATCTTATTAAGGTCTCCAGCATAATACCTGCCAGAGCAGAATTTGTGGATCTACCCCAGTTTCCAGCCGGAGCCATGGTAAACACCGTTCTCTCGTACACCGCATCGGAACAGGAGGGTGACTTTATATCAGCATTCATAGCCGTGGCAATATCCGATGATTTAGGTTGTGTAGTGGAGCATTCTGGGATAAATAGAGACCCGGAAGAGGTTAAAAATGAAGCAGAGGCTATGGTTAAGTACATGATGGACGTGAGGGGGAAACAGATCACCAAAATCATGATGGAGTTTGAAACTCATAAAGTGGAAAAACAGGGTGCAGTAGTGGCGGCGGTGGTTTATATTGATGAATCTGGGAAGTAAACAACTAGTTAGGTATAATGAATGTTTTAGGATATTAAATCAACGTTTTTAAGATATAATCGATGTTTTATGATACAAATCAATGTTGGGGTAAATTTTTTGGCTAAATAAGATTTTGGTAATATATTGGAAAGTATAGAATATGGGGTAGCATAAATGGAAAATGATGAAATCAAATTTTGGAGTAAGGTCTCCCATAGAATAATAGAAGAAGCGCAGGAAGTTATCTCCCCTTTGGTGGGCCAGAGAAAGGCAGGAGAGATAGTTAAGATGGGTGCAGACGGCACTCCCACTAAATTAATTGATCAGGTGGCTGAAGAGAGGGTGATTGAAGTTTTGGAAGGGGTTGGAAAACCTTTGACACTCATAAGTGAGGAAATAGGCCAGCTTAAAATTGATGAAGGTCCGTCTGAGGTGTTTTTAGTGATAGACCCCCTGGATGGGACCAGCAACGCCGTTAAAAACATACCGGTCTATGGCATATCTGTGGCGGTGGCAAAAAAACCTGACTCAGGGGGTTCAATGACCACAGACCAGGTTGAAATGGGGTTCGTTAAAAATTTCGCCACAGGGGATATTTACACTGCTTCCCGGGGACAGGGTGCAGATTTGAATGGTAAAAAAATTTCATCATCCCTTAAAAATGATCTTACCACGGCTTCTATTGGGGCCTACATTCACCGGGCCCATATTGGAAGGATGGAGAAACTCTGTAAAATGGTTAGGAGAATGAGAATTATGGGTGCAGTGGCTATTGAAGTTTGTTACGTTGCTGACGGAACCTACGATGCGTTTTTGGATGTCAGGGGTAACTTGCGTATTGTAGATGTCTCAGCAGCCAAGTTAATAGTAGAAGAGGCTGGAGGTGTGGTAACCGATGGAAATTGTCAGGCTTTTAGGGGGAATCTGGATGTGGTGGACCGGACCTCCATAATAGCTTCTGGCAATAAGAATATCCAACAGGAAATAATGAATATATTAGGGGGTATCTAAATGCGAATAGGAATTGTATCACGTCTTGATGTGGAAGAATCGGTTCAATTAGCAGGAAAAATAGCTGATTTTCTCTTAGATGAGAATGTTGAAACCGTTATGGACACACCCCTGGCTGAAAGGCTGAATAGATCTGAAGATCTGTCCTGTCCCCTCCAGGAAATGGAGGTGGACATAATCATAGCTGTGGGGGGAGATGGAACCATCTTAAGAACCCAGAATTTTATCAGCTCCAAGAAAATTCCTTTATTCGGGATAAATATGGGTACTGTTGGTTTCTTAACGGAAATCGATCCAGAAGATACCTTCGGTGCTATAAAAGAGGTTTTATCTGGCAATTATTTTGTTGAAAAACGCACCCAGCTCCAGATCTGGCACAACCAGAAGATTCATTCTGCCTTAAATGAGGTGGTTCTCATGACCCGCAGACCGGCCAAGATGCTTCACATCCAGATAAGTGTTGATGAAGAGGTGGCAGAAGAGTTAAGGGCAGATGGACTGATAATCGCCACACCAAGTGGATCAACCGCTTATTCCATGTCCGCCGGAGGTCCCATAGTTGATCCCCGGGTGGAGGCCTTTATAATAGTCCCTATATGTCCCTTTAAGTTGGGTGCCAGACCAACGGTGGTGCCCGACGGAAGCCAGATAAAAGTTAAATTGTTAAGAGAAGGTAAAACGGCCATCACCGTGATTGACGGCCAGTTTGAAGAGGAAATTAACTTCATGGACGAGATTATTTTCAAAAAATCCAGTGAATATGCTTACTTCGTAAGGTTAACCAAGGATTTCTATCGAAGGGTGCGAGAAAAGCTCACAAAAGGCGGAATATTTTGATGAAAGTATTGGTAGTGGACATGACCCATGGAGGAATCAGAATAGCTTCAGAATTTTCAAAGATCCTCGGTTCTGAAGTCTTTGTCTGGGATATTTACCAAACCTTAAAAGACCAGGATAAAACTTTTCTAAAGGATAAAGGGATTAAACGGGTGGATGAACAATTTTTAAAGGATAAAGGGATTAAACGGGTGGATGAACAATTTTTAAAGGATAAAGGGATTAAACTGGGCGATGAACAATTAAAGGATGAAATAACCGCTGATGTTGAAAATAGTGGTTTGGTGGTGGTGGCACCGATCCACTGTAATCTGCAGTACCAGGTACACCTGACCCATCATGAGGCAGTTGGATTTTTAATGAAGGATCGTATTCAAATTCCCATAGTGGAGGTTACCGGGGGTAAAGGAAAAACTAGTGTAGTACACTTGTTGAAGGAGATATTCATAGATATGAATCCATTTATTTTAAGCAGCACCGGTGTAGAGGTGGTTGAAAATGGTGAAACACACCTACTGAAGAAGGATATAAGTATAACTCCGTCAAGCATCATGGAAGCCTGGGAACTGGCCCGGGATTATAAGGATATTGGTGTAGCTATTTTTGAAACCTCCCTGGGTGGGACCGGACTGGCAGATGTGGGTATCTTAACCAACATATCTGAAGACTATTCCATTGCCGGGGGAATGAGAAGGGCCAGCCAGGCCAAGGTTCAGATATTTAAAAATAAAATAGTGGCCTGTGATCACCATTCTTTTAAGAAATATTATTCAAATTTTAAAGAAAAGACCAATACATTCAGTATTAATGGAAAAGGAAATTTAAAAGCATCCAATATAATTTTTGGACTTCAAGAAACTGTTTTCAGGGTGGAGGTGAATGATCTAAAAACAGTCTCTGGAGAGATTTTAGATACCTCCTTTGAAGTTTCAACCTTTGCACCAGCTCCACATCACATTAAGAATGTTCTATCGGCCATATGCGCCTCTTTAACTCTTAATATGCCTTTAAATACTATAAAAAAGGGTTTAATAAATTTCAATGGCCTAAGGGGGAGGACTTCTATAAAAATGGACGGAGAAGTTCGTATTATAGAGGAAATAAATCCGGGCATAAATGTTACATCCATAGAAAAATCATTGAGAATTTTAGGAGACTTAGATGATTGTGCAGTGATATTTGGAGGCAAATACGGTGTAACCTGCGAAGAAATTGATGAGGATAGGGCGGCAGACGTTTTAAATGACTTAAATAGTGAGGTTAAGCTCATACTTGTGGATGAACTGGGTGATGGCGTTAGAAAAATGATAAAAAGGGATTTTCAATACAAAAGAAAGGTGGAAGATGCCCTGGAAGGTGCAGCCCAGTGGGGATGCAGGAACATCCTCCTGATATATCGGTCAAATTATTCACAGTTGACCCGGAGATGAAGGTTAAAAGATGATAGCAACATTTATTAAAGATCATAGGAAATCTTTCACTAAGGATTTTGAGAGTAAAATGGGCATTAAAATTTAATATTTATCCAATTTAAACTTAATATTTATCCGATTCAAATTTAATATTAAAATATCAGTAGGATTTTTATAAAGAATATCAGTAGGATTTTTATAATTGTTGAAATTATTGTTGAAAATTGATTATAAATTGTTGAAATTTCGAAATTTTGGCAGTGAATTCGGGGATGGTTCTTTGAAAGCGGGCACCAGAGGAAGCAGTCTTGCAATGGTTCAGACAAAAAATATAATCACAGAATTATCAAAAATAACAGATGAAGAAGTAAATTTTAAGATAATAAAAACCACTGGAGATAAAATAAAGGATTCACAACTTTATAACATAGATGTAAAGGGGATATTTACCAAAGAACTTGATAAAGCTGTTCTGGAGGGGGATGTTGACTTTGCAGTGCACAGTCTCAAGGACCTTCCCACAGAACTGGCTGGAAAACTGGAGATAGTGGCAGTTCCACCCAGAGAATCTCCCAGAGAAGCTCTGGTATCCAGATACACCTGGGAAGAGATCCCAGAAGGAGCAACCATGGGAACCAGCAGCCTGAGGAGAGAGGCATTCATTAAATACCATCAAAAAAAGGTTAACATAAAACCCATAAGAGGGAATATAGACACCAGAATAAATAAAGTCTTCAATGGCGATTATGATGCCACCATAATGGCAGAGGCGGGCTTAAAACGGTTGGGATTGGAAAGACATATAAAACAGGTATTTTCTCCTCAGTACTTCACCCCTGCTGCAGGCCAGGGAGCATTGGCCATAGTCTCCCGAACTGATTTCCATAAAAGAGAAGTTCTAGAGAAGTTAAATCACTTCCCATCGGCACAGGAAGTAAAGGCAGAGAAAAAAGTGCTGGAAGAACTTGGCGTAGGATGTCAGTGGCCGTTGGGAGTATATGCCCATGCAGAGGGAGATATGCTCGATCTTTACAGCATTCTACTTACCCCGGAAGGTAAAGTGATTTCCCAGGTGAGTTTAAGTGGTTCCCTATCTGAGGCAGAGAAATTGGGCAGGGATGCTGCCAGATTTATGAAGGAGGATTCCAGTTGAGGAAGGTCAATGTTGGTGTAATAGGAGTGGGGGCTATGGGCCAGAACCACGTCCGTGTATACTCTAAAATTAAAAACGCCAACCTCATGGCCATATCCGATCTTATGAAAGGAACCCTGGCTGAGGTTTCCAAGAAATATAAAACCGTGGGCTATGTGGACTACGACAACGTACTTAAAATGCAGGAAATCGAGGCGGTCAGTGTATGCGTTCCCACCACTTATCATTATGAAGTGGTTATGAGTGCTATAGAGCAGGGAAAACATGTTTTGGTGGAAAAACCCATAGCATTCACCCTGGACGAGGCAAAGGAAATGGTGGACGCTGCCAGAGATGCAGGGGTAAAACTGGCCACAGGCCATGTGGAAAGGTTCAACCCTGCGGTTCTTGAGGCCAAAAAGCTCATAGATAAAGGCGTTATTGGAAAAGTGGTGTCGGCATCGGCAAAAAGAGTAGGACCCTTCCCGCCCCGAATTAAAGATGTGGGGGTCACCATAGACCTGGCCATACACGAAGTAGATATTATGTTTTACCTGTTTGACAGCCCGGCATCCCGGGTATATGCCAATATGGGTAGTCGGCTTGAAAAATGTGAATTTGAAGACCATGCCGAGCTGATGATGAGATTTGAAAATGGGGTCATCGGTATTCTGGAGACCAACTGGCTCACCCCCTACAAGAAGAGGCAGCTGGAGATAACCGGTGCTGAAGGTATAATATCCATTGACTACATCGATCAGACCGTGGAGGTCTACGGAAAAAATGCCCAGAAGGTTAAAGTTGAACATCGGGAACCCCTTAAAGAAGAGTTGAATTCATTTTTATCCGCAATTACCAGGGATGAAGAGCCCAAGATCACCGGTGAGGATGGAATTCACGCCCTTAAAGTGGTGCTGGCCGCCATGAAATCTGCCAAGTCCAGAAACCCGGTAAATATGAATGAATGTTAGGGCGACGTTGTATTGGGGGGATGTCAGGGCAACGTTGTATCATGAAATGTTCGGGTAGTATTTGTTAGGAATATTTAGTATATTGATGCTAAGGATTTTTATAAATTATTTAGTGTTTATGAGATGATTACAGGGATGATTATGAAATGAGTATTGGGATGTGTAATTCATGAGCGAAAAACTCATAAAAAAGGCATATGAACTTAGAACTAGAGGTTTCACCACAGGAGAAATCGCAGACGAACTCAATGTCTCCAAAGATACAGCTAGATGGCTCGTCCTCCAAGGGACAGCTGAAAAAAAGGAAGACAAAGCAGAAAAGGCCCCTCCAGATTTTGCCATCAACTGGAAGAGTCTGGGCGGCAGTTCTGTGCGGATGAAATTTGTCTCAGCAGCCATGGCAGACATGGCCCTGGAACACGGCGAGCCAGAAGTGGTAGTGGGAATTACCGTAAGTGGAATACCATTCGCCACCATGATGGCGGAGATAATAGACTCTGACATCGCAGTGTTCCACCCTATAAAACACCGCAAGAGTGAGGATGCCCAGGGGGCCATAAGCGGCAACTTCGCATCGGTAAATGGCCGTAAAGTGGTGATTGTGGATGATGTGATCACCAGCGGCAGAACCATCAGTGAAGCAATAAAGGTGTTCAAAGATCTCGGCGCCGAAACACTGGCCGCAGTGGTATTGATTGATAAAAAAGGGCTGTTTGAACTGGAAGGGGTGCCTGTAGAATCTTTGATAGTTGTCAGCAGGCTGGGATGAGATAAAAGGTTTGATTTAATTTTATAAATTGAATTATTTTTCTTTAAAGAAATTAGATTCAATAAAATTTTATCTATTTTTTTAGAAATTAAATTTTTTTTCTTTTTTATTAATTAACTTCCATATCTCCTTTTATGATTAAAATTTTATAATTTTATATTTTCTTTTTTCAAAGTTATATTTTCCATTAAATTTTATTTTTTAAAAAAATATCTTTTGATTTAATCAACCTTTTAACCAAAAAAATTAAGTAATATCAGCAAATAATATATCTATTAGTTGATAATCGAGAAAGAAGGAGGTTAGCTAAATGGCAGATGAAAATGATAAGATGCAGAAACTATTAGATGATGAGGATTGGGAGGATGTCACCCCGGTCGAGGGAGATGATCGGATAGATACCTTCTGGAAACCCACCGAGGAAGATGTTGGAAGGGAATTTTTAGGTATTTTTGAAGGTATGCGTTATTTTACCAGCAGTGAGGGGGAAGAATTTTCAAAAATCATTATTTTAACCACGGATCATGAAAGAATAGCACTACAATATAGCACCGTACTTGAGAACAGTTTCAAGAAGATAGAACCAGGGGATGGTGTTTATGTCAAATATCTGGGCAAAACACAGTCCAAAAAGGGACCTAATGTATATCACAATTATCAGGTGAAAGTTAAACGCTTCACTGAAGAGGACTAATTCAATCGAATGGGACTATCCTTAGAGATGAACCTACTACTGACAGAAAATGGACTATTTTACTGAAATTTATTGAACGAGACTATAAAAGAGCAATATCAAAGTAAAATCAAATTTTTAAAGTTTTAAAAAAAAGTATGGGGACCTTTGTGGTCCTCAGTAAACTAAAATGTTATGGTTTTTTATTGTGTATTCAAATGTTTCTATTTGAGTTTTGGATTCTAGTTGACTTTTAGTTTCTATTTGA
>JADGNH010000110.1 GCA_017883605.1 Methanobacteriaceae archaeon | reverse complement strand
AGGACATCCCCTACGTGGTGGGTAAAGGCGAATTTGATGAGTACCCACCAGAAATTTACGAAGACTTCCTCAAAGATGTGGAAACATTATATGAAATTGATTTTTCAAAATTAGAAGATATGCCACCCCTGGGACCTGGCATTGACCTTCTGGGCGACGGATCCCTCTGGGCGGTTTACACACCGGGCCACACCCCCGGGCACATGTCTTTCCTGGTTAACAGTTTAGATGGTCCTATTTTTCTCACTATGGACGCCAGTTTCATCCAAGAAAACCTGGAAAGAGGAGTGGCACCCAGTGACTACACTGGAGATGTGGAAATGGCCCAGGAAACCCTGGAAAAGATAATAGCTTTTTTAGAGGAGTATCCACAGGTTAAGGTGATATGTGGACATTCATGTCCCCAGTCAAAAATCATATATAATATGTCAAGATAGAATTTGTCATGTGTTCAAGATAGAATTTGTCATAAGCTTGGAGAGAGGTTCCTTGAAAATCTTGGATGGATGGCAGGCTGGGAACCAATATGGAAACAAATAAACGAAGATTAAAATCATAACATCTTTTTGTAGGGGGAAGTTGATGAAATTTCAAAGGGGAAGTTTATTCAGACCGGAGAAGGATTACTATAAGATTGCAGGAATTATATTACTAATAGGCTGCTTGCAATTTCTTCTGGCAGTTAACCTGGCCGAAACACAGTTTCCAGGGTACAGCATTGCAAAAAACACCTTAAGTGATCTGGGAGGCACCTTACCAGCGGTAGAACCATCGGCCATCATCTTCAACCTCAGCGTCATTCTGCTGGGAATTTCATGCCTGGCAGCAGTTTATTTAATCCTCAAAAGCGGTGGTTGTCGTCTTTTCTCATCCTGTCTCGCAATTTTTGCTATATGTGCCGTGGGAGTGGGGATATTCCCGGAATACACAGGGGTCACCCATTCACTTTTCGCTTTGGTTGCATTCCTCTTCGGGAGTTTAGCTGTCCTATTCAGTTACCGGCTGGGCCTCAACATTCCCATGGTTATAGTATCTCTGGTAGTTGGGTTAATAGCCCTTTTGATCCTTCTATTATCATTTATTTGGGGTTATGGAACCGCCAACCCCTTAGTAGCATATTTGGGTGTGGGCGGTACTGAAAGGTTCATTGTCTATCCTATGCTCTTCTACCTTACTGCCCTGGGAGGTTACCTTACCAGTCGGGGAAAGGACTGGGTTAGGATCAGGTTCACCGACGGATACTGGTGAGATATCAAAATAATAAGATTAAATCTAGATGTTTAAGATGGTTGTTTATTTGAACCGTAGGGGATTGAATAGGTCAATGTAGCTGTTTTCTTTGCCGGTAATCAGATCAGTTAGGACCATGGCAGCTGTGGTGCCGTTGGTCATGCCCCAAAATCCAAATCCAGTTGCCACGTATATGCCCTCTTGGGATGTCATGCCGATAAGGGGCAGTCCGTCACCGGTAACACTGTCTATGCTGGACCAGCGATATTCAATGGATTCAACATCCAGGTGTTGGCGTGCGTATTTTTCAAGGCGGTCATAGTAGACATTTTTATCAGCTACATCTACGGTACTATGTTCACCAGCTACTATGATTAATTTTCCCTGGTCTGAAGGTGCAGTGCGGTAGGTGTGTACCGGGTCGGAGTCTATGAACATACCATCCGGGAAATCTCCTTTAATGTATAATCCTATCACGTAGGATCTTGCAGGGAACAAATGTTTGTAAAGCAGGTCCGGGTCATATACCGGTGTATGTGTGGCAACTATGACTTTATCTGCCATTATGGAACCCTGGTCTGTAACTACTTCTTTAATGGAACCGTTTTTCACGTTGATGGCCCGGGTTTTCTCGAAAACGTAACTACCTTCGCCAGGTAAATCCTTAGAAAGGGCAAGAAGGTACTTACGGGGATGAAATTGGGCCTGGTTCTCATATCTAATAGCAGGGCCTGTTTTAAAGGGTAAGGGCACATCTTCTGTGTAAAATATTGGAAGACCTAATTTTTTTGCAGCGTTAAATTCATCATTAATTTTATCTACTTTTTCATCAGATTCAGTGTAGATGTAGAGGGGAAGACGGTGAAAATCACATTCAATGTTCCGCTTTTTAACGATATCAGCCACAGTCTCCACTGCTTTAATGTTGGCATTGGCAAAAGCTTGGGCTTTAACCATACCTAAATTGGATATAAGGTTATTGTAAATTATATTAGGCGCCGCGCTTATCTTAGCCGTGGTACCGATAGTCACATCTTTTATAATCCTATCCGCTTCGATTACGGCCACAGTATGCCCGGCCTCCTTTAGTAGTGTTGCAGCGGTGATACCGGCAATACCTCCCCCAAGTATAACCACATCAACTTTTAATCCCTCCTCAAGTTTAGGGAAATCTGTGGTAGGACACATTTCTAACCAGAATGAAGCTTCTTTTTTGGTGTTTTTCGTTTTTTGTTCCATTCCATCACTTCATTAACTCCTTATAAGTCTTTTTTGTTACTGAAATTTTCAATTAGTTTTTCATTGAAAAATTTTAAATTTTTCCAATCCATATCAAAGACACTGGACGTGTAGGCGGCAAAAGAAGGGTTGGAAATTCTGATGGCACTAACATTTTCCATATCCGGAATGTTGTTTTGTACTTTAGCTATGGTAATTAGAACCTCACGGTCATCAACCATCAGAGTTTTAATGTAAACCGGATGTCCCAGTTTTATATCGTTGGTGACTTTGGATAGTTCTGTTATTATATTGATCTCAGAGTCTTTTAATTTCAGGTAGGGCATGGTTATAATACGTACGCTAATTCCTCTTTCCTGAGCTTTGTTTATTGATTTTTTCATTGGTTCGATTTCTTCTTGGGAATAAAGGGTGCCCATTATCATTATTTTTTTCCGGGCACTGGTCATCATCTCTTCCGTAAGATGAATGATGGTATCGATACAATTTATAATAGTGACCTTTGGATTCTCGTTTTCTACCAGACGGTCGTAGGTCATGGTCATCTCATGTGAAATCCTATCTATGTCTGAATTAAATATCGCTTTACGTTCTTTAATGATTTCTTTAGGATATTTGGGAGTTATACGGGATGGTCTTCCTTTTTCAACGACTACCCAACCGTCTTCTTCCAGTTTTCTGAGAACTTCATATATTTTGGTGCGGGGAATTCCTGATTCTTCTGAAAGTATAGATGGGATGGTCGCTCCGGTTTTCATTAGAGCAGCGTAGGCTTTAGCACCGTAATAGGTCAAACCTAGTTTTTGTAAAGTGGAAATAGTAATGGGATCAAGTAACATAATAATAGTTTCACTTATAACCTTATAAAAGTTACAAAACTTTTATCTCTTGTGAAGAATCAGAGTAATTATAGCAATGTTGAGGTGATTTTGTGAGTGTAGAAGAAAACATGAAATTGATGAAAACATTGGATGATGCCTGGAACTCTCAGGACTGGGACACATTCAACGAAAGACATAATGAAGAAGTTGCTGTGTACTGGCCAGGCCAGCCAGAACCAACAAAAGGTGGACATGCACACCATCTGGAAGCCGTAGAATTTTTCAAGACATTTCCAGACAACCGAGTTGAAAACGATCCCTACATGGTTTTATTCGGTCAGGATGATTGGACATGTTCTGTGGCCATATTCACCGGTACCATGAAAGGTCCCATGAAAACAGCAGATGGAGAAATACCACCTACCAACGAAAAGTTCAAAGTTAAATTTTGCACTGTTGCCCATTGGAAAGATGGTAAAATAGTTGAAGAGAATCTATTCTACGACCAGGTTGGGCTGATGAAACAAATCGGTTTGATGTGATAATTTTTGCCACGTTTTCACCATCAAATTGGGAGAAAAAAATTTTGACAGATAAAAACAACCAACTCATTAAAATAGTTAAAAATGGTCCATTTTTAGTTTATGGTGGAGTACCACTGGTTAAATTAATAATTACTACAGACAATTTGGGATATCCCTACGAATGGATTGAAAAAGAGAAATATCCACAACAAGAAGAGTATGCCCTTTGTCGATGTGGAAAATCTGAAAATAAACCGTTCTGTGACGGCAAACATGAGAAAATTAGCTTCAAAGGTATTGAAACCACCGGTCAAGAGTCTTATCTGGTGAATGCTAGAGAAATCCAGGGATCTGATTTAATATTAACTGATAACCCCACTCTATGCAACCACGCAGGTTTTTGCACACGAGCAGGTGGCATTGAAAATTTAGTCAGGCAATCAGACGATCCTGAAGCTAAAAAAACAGTAATTAAGATAGCTGGAAACTGTAACTCGGGAAGATTTGCGGTTTGGGATAAAGAAACTAAAAAACCAATCGAACCTGACTTTAAACCATCCATTGCAGTAACGGAAGAACCTGAAAAAGGTGTAAGCGGTCCCCTATGGGTTCGGGGAATGATACCCATTGAATCTGCTGATGGGACTATTTATGAGATCCGTAATAGAGTTACACTCTGTCGATGTGGACAATCATTTAATAAACCTTTTTGTGACGGAACTCACATAGAAACAGATTTTAACGATGGAGATGAATCCATTAAATAAAATTGTTATGGGAAAAATAAAATTAATTATGGGAAAATTATGAGAAATCAACTACCTACAATTTTTATTTCACACGGGGCTCCTACCCTGCCCCTGGAGGATATACCGGCCCGAAAATTCCTTAAAGAACTGGGCCCCCATTATCAGAAAGTAAAAGCTGTACTCTGCATTTCCGCCCACTGGGCCACATCCACACCTGCAGTTAATGCTATGGAAAGACCAGAAACCATCCATGATTTCTATGGTTTTCCTAAAGAACTCTACAAAATGGAATATCCTGCTCAGGGCGATCCTGAACTGGCAAAACAGGTGGCGGAGCTCATTCAAGCTGCAGACATTACATGCCAAGTTGACGGCCGACGAGGCCTAGATCATGGGGCCTGGGTGCCAATGATGCTCATGTTTCCGGATGCTGATATCCCCGTGGTTCAGCTATCCATCCAGAGCCATCTGGACCCATCCCTACACTTGAAGGTGGGCCGGGCCCTAAAAGATCTGAGAAATGAAAATATACTCATACTGGGAAGCGGCGGCGCAGTTCATCCCCTGGGATATGCTGGGTTCCGATTTGGAGGAGAAACTGATGATTGGGCCTTGGAATTTGATGAATGGTTAACCGATGCGGTCACCCGCGGCGATGAATATCTGTTAACCAATTACCGCCAGCTGGCACCCTTCCCGGAGCGAGCCCACCCTTACCCTGATCATTATATGCCATTACTCTCAGCATTCGCAGCTGCAGGAGAAGGAGCTAAAGGCAGTGTGATTCATCATAGTTGGTATGCAGGGGACCTGGGAATGGCTGCCTACCAGTTTCAGGCATCTGAAATGTGAATAAACGAGATTATTATAGAGAGGGATTCATTTGGAATCTAAAAAAAAGCAATCTACAGGAACTATAACTCCAGAAAATGTGTTTGAATTGGTTGAGGAACCTCAAAATGATTCTAGTTGTATTATAATGGATGTTAGGGCTCCTTGGGAATTTTCGAAGGAACATATTGAAGGTGCAGAGAATCTTGACTTTACTGACCCGGAATTCAAAAAACAACTACTAAAACTAGATCGGGAGAAAAAATACATTGTCTACTGCAAATCAGGGGTGAGAGGTGGTAAAGTATTGAACTTGATGAAAAAATATGGTTTCACTGAGGTTTACAACCTGAAAGGTGGCTTTGAGGCGTGGAAGAGAAGCAAACTTCCTATCAAGATAGGCACATGATGAGTATTAAATCATTTTATCAATGGAGGAGCTATAATGACTGAATTTAAAAGAAACGTAACAATGGGAACTATTTCACCGCAAGATGCATTTGAATTGATTGAAGAACACAAAGATGACTTTAATTTAGTTATTCTTGATGTTAGGCCTCGGGATGAATTTGAAGTGGAACACCTCCCTGGGGCGAAGAATTTAGATTACGATGGTCATGAATTCAGAAGAAAGGTGGAAAAAATAGATAAAGAAAAAAATTACATTATATACTGTAGAAGTGGCGTAAGAGGAGAATATTTCATGGGAATAATGAAAGAATTAGGTTTTCCAAAGGTTTACAATATTTTGGGCGGTTTTGTAGGTTGGAAAGTCAGTAAACTACCTCTGACGAAGTAAGTTTCCCTGACGATATAGATTAAAGGGGGGAATTAGAATGACAATAGCAAGAAAAGTAAAAGATCTTATTGACCCGATTTACGTGATGGAGGGCGCTGGTGTACTCTTGCGTCGGAGCATAGCTACCCAGCGGCTGGATTATCTGGATCCATTCCTACTTTTTGACCATTTTGGGTCCGAAAATCCCCGGGACTATCTCGCTGGCTTTCCCATGCACCCTCACCGCGGGATCGAGACTGTAACTTATATGCTGAACGGGCAGGGAACATTTACATACGAAGACGGGGCCTGGAAAGGATGTAAATATACCGGCGAATGGAAAAACAATAAACTAGTCCTGCTGGACCAGACTCTGTTGCCCGGCCGTGAAAAGTACCTCAAAATCGTTGACTACCGGG
>JADGNH010000109.1 GCA_017883605.1 Methanobacteriaceae archaeon | reverse complement strand
CCCGTTGTACGTCCGTCTAAACTAACTGCATTATACAATATTACATATGGTAGCATATATTAGCTCCTCTAGTTGTCCTTTAAGCATTAATTGTCTTTAACGCTTTATTATTTTTTAAAGACTTTATTGCTCTTAAATCTTATATTATGTACATTTAATGGCTATTTTAATCCCTTTAACTGTTCATTAATTAATTCTATCACTTTTTCTGGGTTTCTGGTGGTAAATGCAAACCCATAAATCTGCCCCCACCAGGGAAAGCACCACCGGGGACTTCCCAGGGTATATCCTGCCCCCATTTCCCATTAACTCTAATGAGATGTATTCCCCATCCGGCGTAGGCCAGGCGGAAGACTTATCCAGAAAGCAATTTATCAATATTCTCCCAGGGAATGGTATGTTTAAAGATTCCAAAAATTACATGGAGATGTTCTGGGGAGTGATTCTAATGGTCCTCCTGATGAAATTAATGGTTATCACTGTCAACACCAGGACAAATGCCAAAATCAATCCAAAAAGAAGCTGCATATGGTAAATGTCCGTTAAAATCAGATATAGAAGAACCAGAATAAAACCAAAAATCACCGCAAAAAATGCTATTACCCACCGAGAATGTATTTTTTCCCCATAAATAGCATCTGTTTCCATTTAACCCACCTTAATCGCTTCTTATTGATTTTAAATCCACTAATATCCTAAACCTACTAAATACCCTAAAACACCAAGATCCTAACCTATTAAATATTCAATAAATCCCGCAATTCATCGTCGGAATATAAAAAATCAGCTTCTAATGTGCTGGAAAGTTTACCCGCCTTAACTAAGTGGAGTGACTTCTTAATGGCCTGAAGACTGGAAAATATCAAAAGAGTTGGCAAGCTCACCCGGACCACCCCAAATCCCCTTATGTCAGCGATTGAGAACTCTCTGATGTTATAGGGCATACCCGCAGCTATGCTTACCGGGCCATTAACCTCTCTGGTAATGGTTTTTACCTCATCCATGGTTGCAACGTAGGTAATAAACGCCAGATCCGCACCGGCGGCCAGGTACTGATTAGCTCGTTCCATGGCCAGATTCAAAGCTTCTTCCCTATCTTCTCTGGCTTTAAGGGCATCTGTACGACCATTTATTATAAAATCAAGGTCACCAAGATTTTCCGCGACTTCTCTGGCTGAATTTATCTTATCCACCATCATATCGGAGCTGATAATACTGACCTTGGCATGTCTATTGGGAATCTGGTCTTCCAGGTTAATTCCAGCCACACCGGCATCAATAAATCTTTGAACCGTCTTTTTTACAGCACCAGAATCCCCATAACCGTCCTCAGCATCGGCCATAACTGGCACGTCCACTGCGTCCACAATTTTAGCGGTCCGTTCCAGGTTTTCATCCAGAGAAACATCAATTTCACCCATGTAGCCAGCTGCAATAGAAAAACTGTAGCCTGAACACTGTACCGCCTTGAAACCAGCTTTCTGGATCAAGAGGGCACTTATGGTGTCGTAGGCATCAGGCATGATCAGGGTTTCCCCAGAGGATAGGAGGTTTTTCAGTGTTCTGCTCTTTTTCATATTAAATCTACCTTAATCAAATATTTAGGTAGATTTAGTTATTGTATTTTTTGCCTTAAATTAATTCCGGGCTCACCTAAACCAAAAATCAAAACTTATTTCATTTTAAAGATAATGAAAGACTGGTCCGGTAAAAATTCAAAGGTTTCTGAAGGATAGAAACCTGCCTTCTCCAGTTTATCCACCAGACCTTCCGGGGATGTATAATGACCGAAAAGCCCGGTAAAACTGAATCCTTTCTTTTTATAATCGATTATGGCTATTCCGCCATCTTTTTTCAGGAATTGTTTTATGTTTTTAAAGTATTCAACCTGTTCCGGCAGATGATGAAACACGTTCCTTAAAAAGAAGAGATCAAAACCTTTTTCTGGTAGGGATAGTCCATTCTCATCTACTAATACCGTTTTTATGTTGGTCAAACCCTCTTTTTTCGATTGATCCTCTATAAAGGTCAGGGATTTCTGGTTAGTGTCCACTGCATATACTTTACCTTCTTTTCCTACTTCCCTTGCAAATTTTAAGGTAAAATATCCGCCTCCAGAACCTATATCCCCGATAATATCTCCATTTTGTATATTAAGACTTTTTATGATCTTTTCTGGTCTATTTTTAGGTGAGGATGCTTCTCTATTTAGCATATTCAATCTGAAGCTGGTGAACATTTTTAATTCTCCTTTAGTAAAAGTGGACTTTTGTATCATTTTTAAATTTTATGCGCATTTTAAAAATTCATGGGTTTATCTGATTCTAACGGAGCATCTGTAAGCACTGTGGCCCAATTAACCCTTGAACCTGCTTCTGGTGTTACCAGTAAATCATTTTTTTCAATCCATGCCAGACCTGCCAGATTTGCAGCTAATTTATGTAAATTAATAAATATTTTTTCTTCATTCATTTCTATTTTTGGCACGGAAAATGCCTTGTATCCGCCATTTTGTAATAAACCGCTTAACTTCGTGGTGATAATATCTAACTGTTTATCCGTTTCATTGTAAAGAACAGTATTCTTATACGTTCTAGATAACTGATTTTGGACTATAATGGGTAAAGTAAGCCCTATAGAGATTGCTAGTGGATATTTATCAATTAATGACCCGTACTGTTGGATTACAGCCTTTTTTGCAAGAGATAGATCTGCAACCCCTAAAAAATAATCCTCACATTCCTTTTCAATAATTTTCCGCACCGTATCCTCAAATTGCATAATATATACCCCCTATTTTGGATTACCCCCTATCTGTACTTTAAAACACCATATTAACCTTATATTGTTGTAATACCTCGATTTTTTAATGAAATTGTTTAAATAGTGGGATTAAGCCACTATCTTAACAATTAGATAAATTTATAATCTCTTTTTACTTAATGTCTTCATCACATGGTATGTTATCTGGTCATGGATTTCCGGAAGAGCGGTACCGCGATAGCCATGGTAACCACTCCAAAAGCCACCAGTACAACTATCTGGAACATTATATCGCCAATACCGGCATTCAAGAGCATTATTTTACGCATCGCATCTGCTGCATAGGTCAGCGGGATAATTTTTGAAATATCCTGCATGAACCAGGGCATCTGCTGGATGGGATAGAATATACCTCCCAGAAACATCATGGGAAACATCAACAGGTTTACAATCATGGTACTTGATGCCTGATCTCCCGACATGGAAATAGCCATTATTCCAATTCCTATGAAGCTAAAAATGCCCAGGATGAGCAGGAAAAATGCCAAGAGAATGCTTCCCTGGAACGTGACCCCAAACAGAATCATGGCCAGTACAAGTATCATGATACACTGGGCAAAGCCCCTGGCACATAAAGCTGTTGTTTTACCGAGAATCACGGAAACCTGGCTGATGGGTGCCGATAACATTCCATCAAAGGTTCCCATTTCTTTTTCTTTGGAAATGGCTTCTGGAATCCCGGTCATGACTGTCATCATCACAATCATGATCATCAATCCCGGTGCCAGGAAATTGAAGTAGTTAGTTTGACCAGGTATTGTGGTCTTAATGTTGGGAACATAGGGTAAGATCATGGCCTGTGGGTTGACAGGCTGATTTGTTCCATTACTCAACTCTAAAACGTTGGCTTCTGCCTTTATATCGTTTAGACCGCTCACCGTGCTGGATAACACCTGCTGGATCTGCATTGAACTTTGAGGGTTGCTGTTATCGATATAAACCATGAAACTGGCTGATTTTCCCTGGGTCAGATTATAGGAAAATCCCGGGGGTATGATGAATGTACCATATAGTTTACCTTCCTTTATCTTTGCTGTGGCCTCATCAACACTGGAAAAGTTTGTAAACTGCATATAATTGGTGTTTTTGTTGATCGTTTCCAGTTGAGCTATGAATTCAGCGCTTCCCTGGCCCTGATCAAGGTTAACTAACCCTACCGGCATGTGTTGCTGTGTATTACCGCTGGGAAAAATAAATCCAAACATGATCAAAAATATCAACGGCATAATAAACAGTGCTGCTAATGACATGCGGTTACGCCTAAACTCGATCATGTCCTTGGCCATTACATGGTAACTGTCTTTTAATATTTTCATTAAATCCATAATTCTCACCTTACTCTTGCTTTTGGCGTCTGTCCGTGCCTTTGGGATATCGGAGCTAGTTTTTCGTTCGCATGGTCCCGCATCTCTTTACCGGTGACCGTCAGGAAAACATCTTCCAAAGTGAATTCATTGGTATTGGTTATAGAGTTAATGTTACCCCCTTCACGCCGGATGGTGTCAATAATTTGGTTAAGGGCTTCATTACCCTTTGCACTGATCTTTAGATCGTGAGCATCCTGCTGTGCTACGGCTGTTACAATATCAAGTGAATCGATTTTTTCAACTAGTTTAGATTTCAGATTCATGATCTTAACGCTGAAGACGGTAGTATCACCACCAGATATCATATTTTTCAGGTTCTGCGGCGTGTCAAGTGCAGCAATCCTTCCATGGTCAATAATAGCAACCCGGTCGCTCAGAGCTTCAGCTTCAGTCATAGCGTGCGTGGTAAGTATGACCGTCACCCCGCTCCTGTTGATATCCCGGATAATGTCCCTTATAGAAAAGGTTGTTTGGGGATCCAGGCCTAGGGTCGGTTCATCCATGAAGACGATCTTAGGCTCCGGAAGTAACGCCCTGATGACGTTGATCCTCTGTTTCATACCAGTGGAAAACTTGCTTATCTGCGTATGCTTCCACTCCTGCATGTTAACCAGCTCTAAGAGCTCATCTATCCTCTCTTCTAGCTTTGGTTTCGGTAGGGCATAGAGTTTCCCAAAGAACCGCAGATTTTCGGCCGCAGTGAGCCGATCGTACATGATCATCTTCTCGGCTACCAGTCCGATGTTTTCACGGACCTTGGCAGAATCTTTGACCAGGTCATAGCCAGCGACCTTAGCAGAGCCTGATGTAGGTTGAGAGAGCGTGCAGAGCATTCTTATGGTGGTACTTTTGCCTGCGCCGTTGGGACCTAAAAATCCGAATATTTCATTCTTTTTTACAGTCAGCGATAGGTCATCCACCGCTTTAAAATCGCCGAAATTTTTTGTGAGATTATTCAATTCTATAGCGTTTAATTCAGTCATATTTTTCCCCTTTGATTTTTTAAATCTCCTTTCGTGAGTTTTTAAATTCAATGAGCCTTATCAATGAGCCTTAGATTCCATGATTTTTTAAATTCAATTGGTTTAACTTCCATAATATTTTTAAATGAACTTAACTGCCACGAGACATAGCCCTGGCTAAGATATACTGCTAATAAAGAAATTTAAATGCGAAAATCGCTTATTAATGCGAAATCACTTATATTAATTGGTTTTTATCAGAATTATAATTGACTGCCTATCATTGACCATTAAACTGCGATTTAATCCTCATGAAGCGATTCTTTTAATTTTTTGAGTCTTTCACTCAGATTTTCTATTAACTCTCCATGTGGGGCTATCTTCTCTTTTTTAATATCCTCCAGGTAAGAAACGTAGTTATCTATCTCCGTTAATGCGTTTTCTATTGCATATCTCCCACGATCCATTTGTTCGCCGTTTACACCCCGCAAACCCCCAAATGCTTCATAGATAGTTTCTCGCCCAGTTTCAGTTAAATCGTATTTTCCATCGGCAAATTTACTTATTAGACCTTCATCTACCATTTTTTTGAGCATTGGATATACAGAACCTGGTGAAGGACGTGATGAAACGTTTTTTAGAGTTTTCTGAAAAAATTGATTGTAATGCCTGTTATAATGTCTGTTATATTTATCGTCGCTGAATTGATGCATTCTCTTTTGATACATTTCCTGTACCATTTCCTGGTGCTCCTGGATAGCATCCATTATTTCTACTCCATTTTTGGGGCCGTGACCCAGAACATGGAGTATCCAGATCCTCAAACCTCCCAGTTTATGTAGTTTATCTATTCTTTCATGGACATTTTTCCAGTTTCTCCAGTTGTTTCTCCAGTTATCCCACAATTGAATCAATGCTCCTATCGTATAATAGATATTATATCGCAAATTTGATATTAAATACCTGCTAAATATCTTTTTAAGTTAATTATAAAGCTTATTTATACAATCAATATCAAGTTACCGATATCGACTAAGCGATATTATGATAAAAGTTATATAAATAGTTTGTGGATTTGAAAACTGTTAAGTTAAATCATTTAATCCCTTAAAAAAACCTGAAAGTTATTAAAATCGGCCCTTTTCAAAAAAATCGGTTAAAAAAAATTTAGTTATATTAATAAGGATGTTGAATATTTTCTTTAAAACCGTTATTTTACATTTTAGAGACACTTAACTTCCCCTATTTTATTTTTAATTATTTTTTTATTCTCAATAACCTCAAATTATTCTAATAACCTTAAATATTGCTGGAAAACTTAATTATTGCAGGCTTTCTAACTCCCACCCAGAAATAAGGCACAATAAAATCTCCAGAAATGGCTATTTTTAAGGCTATTTGGATCTAATGGTGATTAATTTTTTAATAAATAATTCTAATGTTTTAT
>JADGNH010000108.1 GCA_017883605.1 Methanobacteriaceae archaeon | reverse complement strand
TTTTAGCCATTTCACCGTTCTTGATGGAATCTCTGGGAATAGGTGCTGGGTTAAAAACCAAATAATCAATAGGAGTATTAGATCCGTTGTTTATTTGTAACACGCTGTTGGTTAAAAGTTTTAAAAAGGAGGGCATGTTTACTTGTATCCCACCAATAGTCACATAATCCGGTAATTTATGGTTAGTGTCCACATAGGTTTTCACCCAGGTAGCTGCAGTGGCTAACTGATCTAAAGTAAAAGTAGTAGAACTATTCACCTGCAGTGCTGTTATTTCTGAACTATTACCGGTTTGAATAGTTTGAGAATTACCAGTCTGACTACTTTGAGAACTGGAACTGTTAGTGTCCTGCTCTTGACTCGTTTGTGTTGTTACGTTGCTCGTTGGTGTAGTTAAATCACTTGTTTGAGCTGTTACTTGACTGGTTTGAGCTGTTAATTCATTTGTTTGAGCTGTTACTTGACTGGTTTGGTTTATAATATCGGTCTGGTTATCTGCCGCCGCAGATACATCACTGACATTTAAAAATAGTGCTAAACCAAATAGCAGTAACACCAAAAAAAATAATTTCCGCGTAATTTTACCGCCTCCGTGTCCATAATATCCCTAATAGTATAATTTGGGATTTTTTCTTAGGATTAATCACTGATCACTGAAACATCATATATAAATCTTTTGTTTTTATTCTGAAAAAAAGACACTCAAAAGTGTTCTTTTTGGATTTAAGACCTTCTTAAAAGAGATTCTAAGAACATAAAATGGAAAATACTAATTAATTCTTATTTTCAATCAATAATCTTATTTAAAAGTTTATTTCACCAGAAATTTACTATTTGAAGTTTTTTTATAGGAGATTATACCTTCCAAACAATTTACAATTAAATATTAAACTAAATTTTAATTCTAAAACCATTTTTAAAGATCTATTTATACAAAAAATTGGTTTAATAAATTTAAAATTATTATAATGGTTTTTAACCTCTATTTTATTATAGTCTGTTCTGGAA
Source organism: Methanobacteriaceae archaeon (assembly GCA_017883605.1). GTDB lineage: Archaea > Methanobacteriota > Methanobacteria > Methanobacteriales > Methanobacteriaceae > Methanobacterium_A. The sequence goes on along the minus strand of JADGNH010000108.1, from coordinate 5,610 downwards.
TAACTGCATAAGAATATTTTTAAATTGTGAGGGAATAAAATATATACTTGCACTTTAAACAAATCAGTTTATATATGGAAATTGGTCAGTTTGTAAGATTATTTAAATTAAATACCAGTTTATGTAAATGAAGATTAGTAAATGTCAGTTTATAAATTATGAAATGCTAATTTATAGATATAGAATGGTCGGCATGTGCCGGAATGTAAATTTATTCCTTAATAAAAAGCATCAAACATTTACATAGATTGCTGTTTCTGATAAGTAAAATCATTGGTTAAGAAAACAATATTTGGTTAAAATATGGAAAAAATAGTACTAGGCCTCCCAAAAGGGAGTTTAAATAATGTGAGCAGGGGAAACACCCATCAACTCTTCGTTGATGCTGGTTATGAGGTCAGAGGATACGAACCTGGACAGGAATCATATGAGATCACCATAGCAAATGACCCTGAAATCCGGGCATTTCTAACCAGGCCCCAAAGTGCTCCGGTAGAACTGAATCGACAAATGCTTGACATTGCCATTATCGGAGAAGATTGGGTAAAAGAAGAGTCAATTGCCAATAAAGAAGAGTCAATAAGAAAGATTGGTGATTTAGACTATGGTCAGACCAGACTCATCGTTGCTGCGCCCCATGAGGCCCCTTACCAATCACTCACTGATTTTTTTAAAAAAAATGATAAAAGAGAAACTCCAATATTATGCTTTACAGAATATCCCAATTTAACCAGAAAACATTTTATGAACAACCAGGGATACAAAGAAGTCTTTGGCGAAAGTGTTCCATTGGTACAGATTAGAGGCCTTATTAACGGAAGCAACAGCCAGGTTCAAATTATCAATTCTGATGGTGCAACCGAAGTCTACATTGCAAAGGGTGCTGATTTGATAGTGGACAACACCCAAACCGGGACCAGCCTTAAAAAAGCAGGTTTAAAGGAGTTAGAAACCATAATGAAATCCAGCGCCGGCCTGTATGCAGGTCCCAGCTGTACCGGCGGGAAAATGGATAAAGCCAGAATGATTTTTGAGCAGTTATTTGGTGCGGTGAAGGCCAGGAAATATTTTGATGTAAAATTTAATATATCCAACAAAACAGTGAAAGAAGTCAAAAATTTCCTGTTATCCAATGATTTCTGCTCTGATGAGCCCACCGTAGTAGAAGGAAACAGCTTTTCCCAGGTAAATGTTTTAATCCCCAAAACTAAATTTCCAGAAATGTTAAAGGGAGTAAAAGGTTATGGGGCTTCTGCAATAGTCAGAGAAAACGTGAAGCAGTATGTAAAATGATTTGGGGTTATAAGTAATATGGGGGGCATTATAGGAAGTTTTCTATCTTAAAAATTCATATAGGAAGTTTTCTATATTAAAAAATTCATGCAAGGTATATCTTCTTTTTATATGATTCCACTAATTTTATCATATTGATTCTAATTTTCCCTTAAATATTGCATTTAAACTTAGGGATATCACACCATTAGCATCCAAGTAATCAACCAATTAATATGGGAGATCACAAAAAATAATATATAAGAATCACCAAAAGAGCGTTATGAATCTAAAGAAAATTGACATATTTTCTCCTTTGATATTAATAATTATTATATTGTTGTACCTGCTCCTGGCCGTAATAGGCATTGGATATGGTATGAGGGGTTTGTATCCGGTTTCATTCACCACTTATGTCTACATTTTTTATGGAATATCCATCTTCTTTTTAGGTTTTCTGTTCGCCAGATATATAGAAAGGCATTTTTTTAGAAAAATAAAAGTTTCAGAAGATTTAAAAACTTTTTTTGACTATATAAGTAACAGTAGATATTTTAATGAGAGAACAGTGCTCCTTTTTGTTATTTTTCCCTTGTTGTTAGAGTTAATAAACTTATATTTTTTGGGAGGTATACCCCTTTTCAGTGGCTTTTTAAAAGCAAAAGCCTTTAATACATTAACTGTAATCTCTTATATCCTATTTTTAATCTCTATTAATGTACTCGTTGCTAAATTTTATAAAAAAAAGTATTTCCTATTGGTTTTTATTGGACTCATCCTGTTCAGTGCCACCGGTTACAGGGCTATATCTTTGGCCATTATCCTCAGCGTACTTATAACCATTTATTATATAAACGGATACAAATTTAAGCTGTTTCTAATCTTAATGGCTATCACAGTGATTTTAGGTCTTTTAGTCGGTTATATAGCTGCCATATCTATTGAATGGCAACATTGGGACGTGAATCCATTAAGTCTCGTCTTTATCAGAGCAGGGTTTACCCTTGACATTTTGGATAAAATAATATCCCTGGAAAATAGCGGCCAGGGATTACTAACATACCATATCTTAACCGGATTTATAAGTTCAGTGGACCCTAGGCTGATTTTAGGACAAATGGTCCTTAAATCCAATGTATCATATACCTCGACTATCTTCGGTCCGGCAATTCTTGAATTTGGCTATGTGGGACTTACCGTGCAGATGTTTTTCATAGGGGTGATATTGGAATTACTACACCACCTGCAAAAAATAAAGAAGGGGTTATACACCGCTTTTTATGCAATAGGACTTGCACACACCATCATATGGGTTGAAACAAGTCCTACAGACTTAGCTGTGTGGATTTATTATTTGATAGCTGTTATTCTTTTGATATACGCAGGTTTAACCTTGAATAAGGATTATAAGAATAAAAATAAAAAATAAGAATAAAATAAGAATTTATAGATAAAAAAGGCTCATATAAATAAAGCCTTATTAAAATAATTAGTTGGAGTTTCTCCAAATGAAAAGGGGAAGTAAAATATCAGTTGTGGTTATTCTAATCTTAATTCTTTTTATAACAACTTTAGTTATCTCCTTTAATTTATCTTCCCATCTACATCCTGCTGAAAATGTGATTACCACTTCTCCTCCAACTTCTCAGGTCCTGGGAAAAACTGACTATGGTGAAGTAACCAAAGAAGGACCTTTTGGTAATGCCAGTTCCCCAGTTAAAATTGCTTATATCGTCGGTACACACCCTCAAGAGTCTTTAGCCCACCAACTTTTCCTGGAATCTTTCAGCAAATATAACAGCTCCATCCGATACTGTTATTACCTTTATAAAGTCAATGTAACCCAGGACGTTGCCGACTATGAAAATGGAAGGATGAACGGCCAGTTATTAGCCAATAAATTCGCTGTTCCAGATATAGAAAAGCAAAAATTCCAGTTAGCTGTTGATATACACTCCCATAAAGGCGAGTACGCCGTATGGAGATTTGTTTTTGCCCCGGTTAATGGGAGCACCTCCGAAGCAATAGCCCTGGAAATTAAAAATAAAGTTCCCTGGCTAGAGTACTATGTCCCCCCTAACCCAACCAGCCCGTCATACGTGACAATTCCATTGATTGAATCAGGAATACCCTCCATACTATACGAAACCTATGATTATGATGCAAATGAAACAACAAAAACCCATGATGGGGAATTTATATTGGCGGTGGATAGTCTTAAACTGGTTTGATATAAATGTAAATATATAAAATAAATATATGAATATGAGTTTAAATCAAATTTTAAGATGAAATGAATTTGGAAGAATTCTTTAGGAATAAATTAAATCTGGAAGAATATACGTGGGGTTATAAGATGATACTTACACTACCTGTTTCTGTACATGAAGAAGAAGATGATAGTTACGTTGCGGTGTGCCCGGTTTTTTCGTTAACTGGTAAGGGCAAAACATTAACCGAAGCTCTGGATAATGTGAAAAAAAGTCTTGAATTATTTTTAGATGATGAAACTGTTCAGTTGAAGTTTCATGAAGAAATCCACAATTACAGCTTCCCGGAATTTGAATTTATAGAAGTAGTGGTTCATGAAAAACCAGGAATACACCCCAAATAAACTCCTTTTTTTATATTAGTATCATATATTACTGTTTGTCAAATTTAATTTTTAGATCAGTCAATTTAATTTTTAAACCACTGTTATTAGTTAATATTTAGAGTTCACACATCTCTTCCGGCGGTTCTCTAAAGGAAAAGATGACTTTGAGGATGCATAAAAAGGTTAAAATTAAAAGGATTAAGGATCCGGGTATAATTGACCCTAAAAATCCGGTGCAAATTACAAGCACAATCAGCAAGTAATACGGGGCCCGGAAAGTTAATAAAATTCTGTTGATACATTGTTCCCAGTCAAATGAAGAAAGAAAAATAGCGCTCAGGGATAAAAGGGCAACGCCCAGGGAAATACAGAGCAGCCAGGCCTCTGATGCAGATAGCTGAGCCCATAGATCCTGTGATATAACATGTTTCACCCCGGCTGCGGTGCCCACGATACCCAGTAGAAGTGGAAAGTGTGAATAGAGCCACAACTGGTATTTAGCAATATCATCTCCTTTTTCCTGTACCCGGGCCTCAGCACCGCGCGACTCTTCGAAGTAGCCCCACCAGATGCTGAAAGCTATGATAAAACCCATGATGCCGATGATGCCTGTGGTAAAATTCAGACCTATATTGCTTATGGCAAAGACAACACTCACAATGGCTTCACCAATTAAGATTATGGTGAAGAGCCCGAATCTCTCGGGAAGATGAGTGGGGTGGGGAGGGAACTTTAAGTGGATCTTCCCGGCGGTTATGGGAGTCAAGATATCCACAGTTAGGGCCACTCCCCACATTAAAAATCGCCAGGGGGTGGGTATAAAGGCTGATAATAACCATAATGTAGCCGCAACCCCAAAGCCGATGATGTAGTGATTGGTAAGGGGTCGGGCCTCCGGTACATTTTTACCAACCCTCAAATACTCCGCCACTAACATGAACCTTAAAACTGCATAAGAAATTGCAAACGCCGCTCCAGTAGCTCCCAGAGCGCCCTTAACGTTTATAGTTAAGAAGGCGACCACCACCATCTGGGCCATGGTGAAAATGCGGTTCAAAACATCGTCGGTACCGAAACGGCTCAGGTAGAAGGTGTGGCCCACCCAACCCCACCATATAACAAAAAAAAGGGGTATGGACTCAATAAAATCTATGAATGAATAGTTACTGCTGATATTTAAGGCAAGCTGGGATACCGCCGCCACAAAGATGAGATCAAACAAAAGCTCGAACCAGTCTGCATGTCTCTCCGAATCTTCACCATCATCAGGATAGAGTCGGGGCTTCATTATAAGATCTTTTCTAAATTTCATAGTTCACATAAACCGTAAATGTTAATTTTTGTCATCCTTTATATTTGATTTAAATCCTTTATTCAAATGATATTGATATGTATCATTCCGTTGAAAATGATATTTGATATTCTATCTTTCTTTCGTATTAACATTACTTTTTAAAGCATTAGTTCGCTGTCTCAGCCATACTCCTATTAAAAGATTAATAAATCTTTAAGATTTATTTAGGAAATATTTCGAAAATTCTCTTTTCTTTTTCATTTTTTTTAATAAAAATCCAAAAAAAATTATTCATTTCCTGTCTTTTTTAAGAAATAGGAGCCATCTTCTTATTTTAGTTAACAAGAATCTGTACTAAAAACATAAATTTTATATTTCAGGTTGTATATAAAGTATATTAGAATGCCCATACTATGATAAAAAACTAACATTCATTGCAAAGTGGTTT
>JADGNH010000180.1 GCA_017883605.1 Methanobacteriaceae archaeon | reverse complement strand
AAGTTATATTGGAAGACAGAGTGCAATATACAAGTTATATGGAGACAAAGTTGTATAGAGAAATAAGTTACATGCAAACTACCATTTAAAGACTGAATTTAATAATTCAAAAAAAAAGATTTTGAAAAAACAGAGAAACGTTTAGGGAGGCTCGTCAGATTTGCAGAGGGTAGTGGCAGGTGAAACAGACTATTTAGAACGGAAAAATATGCTGGAAGTTTTTGATTTTCCAGAGATGGTGGATGACTATCTGGTGGAATTGGAGATACGGAACTACTCTCTCAACACCATAAAAACCTACCGCTCTATAATAAACAACTTTCACAAATATTTACAAAATGAAGAAGAACTTTACGACGAGAGAATGATTTTAAAGTCTTTTAAAAGGTATATACGCTACTTAAAAAGGGATAAACAAGTTTCTCAGAACTATATTTACCTGGTAACCGTGGTTTTAAAAAAATTCTTTGAATTCGGCGGTATAGGAGTACTTAAAGATGTAAAAACTCCTAAAAGAACCAAATCCCTCCCAAAATCTCTTAACGAGGATGAAGTTCAGAAACTGATCAACGCCCTGGATAATTACCAAACCGTGGACTCCCCATCATCCTATGCAGAATTTTTAAAGCGGAGAAACAAGTTAATACTAGCTCTCCTGTACTCCTCAGGCTTAAGAGTTTCTGAACTGGTGAATCTCCAAACCGACAGCATTGATTTTAGGGAGAGGACCATAAGGATCAGGGGAAAAGGGGAAAAAGACAGGATAGTGCTGTTCGATGATAAAACCCGGGATCTGATAGAGGCTTACCTGGCAAAAAGAGAGGATTGCAGTGATTACCTCTTCATAAACCGTTCCGGTAACCATCTCACCCCCCGCTATGTGCAGATGATGATTAAAGACTACGCCCGGGTGGCGGGAATACGAAAAAAGGTAACTCCCCACATACTGCGCCATTCATTCGCCACCCACCTTCTAAAGAACGGTGTGGATATCCGGGCTATCCAGCAGCTTCTGTTTTTT
>JADGNH010000179.1 GCA_017883605.1 Methanobacteriaceae archaeon | reverse complement strand
TATGGATATGGAGACCTTGAAGAATGTTTACGACCGGGCTAAACTGGTTTAATTTAATTTAAACTTTTTTTATAAATTTAATTTTCTTATTCAGAGATTTTAGTTCAATTTTTTTTTATTTAAATTCATTTTTTTTATTTGGAGATTTTAGTTCAATTTTTTTTTATCCAAAATTAATTTAACCATTTTTTTTATTTTCAAAAAATATGTAACATCATATCAAAACAATAAATATCGATAAAAGATAAAAGTGTTGATATGGTGGCTGATGAGCAATCTAAAAGATTTAAAGACATCCTGAGTAACAACGCCCTGAAGTTTATCATCCTCCTGGGTATTGTGAGTCTCCTGGCAGATATGACTTATGAAGGGGCTCGCAGCATAACCGGGCCGTATCTGGCAATTTTAGGGGCCAGCGCCACGGTAGTGGGATTTGTATCGGGATTTGGTGAACTTTTAGGCTACTCCCTGCGTTTTTTCTCCGGATACCTCAGCGATCGCACCCGCCAATACTGGACCATTACCATCATTGGCTACGTGGTTAACCTCCTGGCTGTGCCCCTCCTGGCATTGGCCGGAAGTTGGGAATGGGCGGCGGTGCTTTTAATAATGGAGCGGGTGGGTAAGGCCACCCGGGTACCTTCCAGAGATGTGATGTTGTCACATGCCACCAGCCAGGTGGGCCATGGCTGGGGATTCGGCCTCCATGAGGCTATGGATCAGATCGGGGCCATATTAGGACCTTTAATTGTTGCTGTAGTTCTCTTCTATCGTGGAAGTTATCAAACAGCCTTTGCCTTCCTCTTGATACCGGCGGTACTGGCTATAGCTGTTCTGGTTATCTCCAGATTCCTTTATCCCCACCCCCATGATCTGGAAGTTAAAATGCCTCCACTGGACACCAAAGGATTAAAAAGGGTTTACTGGCTATATATCGCAGCTGCGGCCTTGATTGCAGCAGGATTTGCTGATTTTCCCCTGATAGCCTATCACTTTCAAAAGGTGATGATCGTCTCTGCCGGCCTGATACCCATTTTTTATGCCGTGGCCATGGGAGTGGATGCCATTTCAGCCCTGATATTTGGTAAATTATTTGATAAGGTAGGTATATCCATAATGGTGGTGGTGGCCTTAATATCGGCCTTTTTCGCGCCTCTGACATTTTTAGGCGGATTTTATATGGCTTTTATGGGAATGGCTTTGTGGGGTGTGAGTATGGGGGCTCAGGAATCTATTATGAGGTCTTCAGTTGCTGTGATGTCTTCTTCAAAAAAGAGAGGCTCAGCATACGGTGTTTTTAATACTATTTACGGTGTTTCATGGTTTTTAGGCAGTTTTTTCATGGGCATACTTTACGATTTCTCCATAACCTACTTGGTGATATTTTCGGTGTTGATCCAGCTTCTTTCCATCCCTATATTTGTTTCAATACGGAAGATAATGGATTAAAAATTAGGAATAGGACTGAAATTTAAAAACGTTTAAACTAACGACCAATTTAAAACTTAAACTAACGACCAATTTTAATAAAAAAAATTTTATAGATTCGGTAATATAAATAAAAATTAGAAGGTTTTATTTTGAGAAAATTTGCAAGGCCCCGGATAGTATCCAGTAAATGCATTGAATTTGAGCCCTGTCGTTACAACGGACTGATAATCAGAAGCAGCATAGTGGAGAATCTGAAAAAATGCGCAGAATTTTATCCAGTATGCCCCGAGGTAGAGATCGGTCTGGGAATTCCCCGGGACCCGGTGCGGGTGGTGGAAGCTGAGGGTAAGATGGAGCTCTTCCAGCCGGCCACGGAAAAAATCTTTACCAAAAAAATGCAGGATTTTTCAGAATCATTTTTAAACTCCCTCTATGATGTGGACGGTTTTATTCTGAAAAATAGATCTCCTTCCTGTGGTGTTAAAAATATAAAGGTTTACTATGGATTTAAAAATCCCGGGTCCAGAAGGGGTGGGGTGGGATTATTCGCCCGGAAAGTTTTGGATAAATTTTCTGATTTACCGGTGGAAGATGAGGGCCGGCTTAGAAACTTGGCCATCAGGGAAAATTTCCTGACCAGACTTTTCACCCTGGCAGAATTCCGTGAAATCACAGAAAAAGGTGATTTCAATGATTTAGTTGAATTTCAATCCAGAAATAAGCTGTTGTTACTTTCATACAGCCAGGAATATCTGAGGAAGATGGGAAGAGTTCTTTCAGACCGCCATAGTAAATCTCTTCTGGATTTAAAAAGAGATTATGGAAATTTTTTGAGAAAAGCCCTTTCCAGTAATCCTAAAATTACCTCCAACGTCAACGTGCTGTTGCATGCCATGGGCTACTTCTCTAAGGGTCTTTCCAGCCATGAGAAATCCTTCTTTTTGGACAGCCTCCAAAAATACCGGGAGGGGCGGATACCTCTTCTGGTGAACCTGAATATACTGAAATCATGGATTATCAGATTTGGAGAGGATTACCTGGAAAAACAGACATTTTTCGAACCTTATCCTGAGGATCTAATGCAGATTACCTTTATCTATGATAAAATGGACAAATAGGAATTTAATTATGGGTAATATATGAATGAGGGTTTATCTAGATAAAATAAGGGTTTATCTGTGATAATAGTGGGGTTAAACCATCGGTTCCATAGAAAAAGAGAGGATAAAAAAGTTAAACCACCAGGACATAACCGGTGGAGATTATGTGGTTTACTGGATGCAGGCTTCCCAGAGAACCCAGTACAATCATTCCCTGGAATATGCCATATACCAGGCAAACAAACTTAAAAAACCTCTGGTTGTATATTTTGGACTTACAGATGGATATCCTGAGGCCAACAGGAGGCACTACTACTTCCTGTTGGAAGGTCTAAAGGAGGTTAAGGCATCACTGGAAGAGAGAGGTATTCAAATGGTGGCGTTACACCGATCACCAGAGCAGGGTGCTCTGGAGATGGCTGAATCATCATCTTTAATGGTCACCGACCGGGGATACCTGGATATCCAGAGAAAATGGCGGGATTACGTTGTTCAACATATAGAATGTCCCCTGATCCAGGTGGAGAGTGAGGTGGTGGTTCCAGTGGAAACCGCATCAGATAAAGAGGAATACTCGGCAGCTACCATCCGAAAAAAGATAAAAAGAAATTTAGAACGTTTCATGGTTCCAGTTAAAAGCCAATCCCTCCTTAAAGATTCTCTGGATATGGAATTCTCCTCTTTCTCCCTTGAAAATGTGAAAAAAGTATTGTCTAAACTAAAAATTGATGAAAGTGTCAGGGAAGTTGAATATTTCCATGGAGGTACCGGGGAGGCCCTTAATCATCTGGAAAACTTTTTCGAAAATAAGTTAGATCATTTTAAAGATGAGAGAAACGACCCCGTCAGGGATTATCTCTCCCACATGAGTCCCTACCTCCACTTCGGCCAGATATCTCCCCTTCACATTGCCCTGGCTGTTTCTAACCGGGAAAGTCAGGGGAAGGAAGCATTTCTTGAGGAGCTGCTGGTGAGAAGAGAGTTGAGCATGAACTTTGTTTTTTACAATCCTCTTTACCATAAATTTGACTGCCTACCTGATTGGGCTAAAAAAACCCTTTTAGAACATGAGAATGATGAAAGGGAGTATATTTATTCTAAGGATGAGTTGGAGAGGGCAGAAACCCATGATCCTTACTGGAACGCCGCGGAGATGGAGATGGTCCTAACCGGTAAGATGCACGGCTACATGCGCATGTACTGGGGAAAAAAGATCCTGGAATGGACTGATAATCCCAGGGAGGCCTTTGACATTGCACTCTACCTGAACAATAAATATGAAATTGACGGCAGGGATCCCAATGGTTTCACCGGTGTGGCCTGGTGTTTCGGCAAACACGACCGGGCCTGGAAAGAAAGGGAAATTTTTGGCAAGGTACGGTATATGAACGCCAATGGACTGCGCAGAAAATTTAAAATAGACCAGTACGTGGAGCGGGTTAATGCACTGCCTTAGAAATTAATATTTTTGTATTGTTTAGGCCTACATTAAGATTCTGGGCCCTTTTCGATGGGTTATCATTTTTCTACTTTTGTATATTTTTATAAAAATATTTATAATATCTGAACCTAATAAAGTAATGATTTAGTTAAAGTCTTATTGCGACACTTTTAAGTGAGTTTTTAATCAAAATAATGATATAAGACATATTTTACTATTCGGCACGTTTAAGAGATTAATATTTAAAAAATAGAATTCATATCAATTTAAAATAGGTTTATAACCAATTTAAAAATAGGCTGCATATCAAATCTTTAAAATTGAGGAGGAATTTTGATGGAGATAACAGTTGATAATTATTTTAAAAAACGATATACCGCATTTAAATGGCGTTCAAACACTTCAATGGTCAATAAAATTGTTATCGCATTTTTAGCGGCGTGCTTCACCGGTATAATGGCCCAAGTAATCATACCGTTACCATGGACTCCGGTGCCCATAACTGGACAGACCTTCGCAGTTTTAATGGCTGGTGTCCTTCTGGGAAGATGGTGGGGTGGAATAAGCCAGTTAGTATATGTGGCGGTAGGTTTATTAGGAATCCCCTGGTTCACAGGCATGACTGGGGGGTACACCGCTCTGATAGGGGCCACCGGCGGCTACCTTATTGGATTCATCTTGGCGGCCCTCTTTCTGGGCTACTTCGCTGATAAATACATAAAAGCAAGGAAATTCCTCCCCATGCTGGTTTTAATGCTATTCGCAAATTTTGTGCTCATATACATCCCCGGCCTGCTGCAGCTGGGAATATGGACCCAGGGAATAACTGGAAACTGGCCCGGAATCTGGAATCTGCTTTTAATAGGTTTAATACCATTTATTGCAGGAGATCTAATTAAAATCGGAGGATCAGCAGCCCTGACCAAGGCCGTGACTCCCAAGGAAGCATTCAACGGAGAGCCAGATGATAAAAATTCTAGGAAATGGAGAATATTCTGATAAAATTAAGATAAGAGCCCACCACCTTCTCTGCATGCAGGGTTATCAGGGATATGGTTACAGCAGTGGTTTTGAAAAAAATATGGATGATATCATTGTTTACCTTGAATCCCATCCCCAACACCCCCTGGAAGTGGTAAAAGAAGCCGATGCCATCTGCAGCCACTGTCCCTACCTTAAGGATGGGCACTGCAATAAAAGTGTGAATTCAGGCCTTCTTATGGAGAAAATGGATCTTCTGGTGATGAAAAAACTGGATATAGATAATAGAGAAGAAACTGGGGCTCGTAATATATTTTTAAGAGTCAATGAAGTCTTCAAGAACCAGAAAGACTTGGAAGATGTATGTGGTGACTGTTCCTGGAGAAATAGATGTTTGTGGTTATTATCCCGCATTCAAAGGGATGAATAAACTTTTAAATAACTTTCAAATAATTTTTAGATAAATTTAATTATTAAATAAATTTTTATTAAACAAAATTTTTTATTAAATATTTTAAATTTTTTTTATAGGAGATTTCATTTTTGTCCTAATTTATAGATTTCATTTTTTGTCCAATTTTATAAAAAAAATATTATTTCATTTGATTTTTTTTTATATGTATATTGTCTGCCTTTTTTTTATCAGTTATCTAATGATTTATTTAATGGTGGGGAGATGGAG
>JADGNH010000107.1 GCA_017883605.1 Methanobacteriaceae archaeon | reverse complement strand
TTATTCCTCTTCCCTATCTGCCTTAAAGCCCAGTTTACTGCTTTTTTAACATAGTTACGGTCATCAATCGATTCTTTGATGATTAAAGGAAAAAATTGCTCAAATTTATCATCAGCCGCCTTTTTATCACTCACTGCCAGCCGGGCCATCAGGGTGAAGCCGGCCCTCTTCACAAATTCTTCCTGACGGGAAGACCATTCCACAGCCTTCTGGTAGGCAAAAGGTGTTTTTTCAAATAGATTCATACAACACTGGTCGCATATCTCCCAGAAATCAAATTCAAGCGTCCAACTGTCCATCTGTTCTGCGGTGACTAAATTAGGGTCTTCCGTCATGCAGGCCAGGATCCTGGTCTCTCGGTAGTCTGCAGCCCATAGTTTCTCTGCCAGGGTATGATCTTTACCTGCTTTCTTTGCTATTCGCCTTAATTCGGGTATTCTCACAGCAAATGTTTTTTTAGGGGTGATACCGAATCTAGCCATTCCTTCCACATCTTCTGGGTTGGATAGGGACTTTAATTCTTCTATAATTTCTTCAAATTGCATCTAAAACTTCCAAACATCTTTTAACCGTAATATCTCTTTAATACTCTTAAAGCATTTAAGGTAATCCATTTACTCTGTTTCCCCTTTCTTTCAATATTTACCTGAAAACGTCCATTAAATGTTCTATCTAGCTTCCATTTTCCATCTTCATCCTGTTTAGAGACTAGGATGTCCAATGCATCCTGCATTCTATTATCTTTATAACCTAAACTAGTTAATATTCCCAGGACTTCCAGAATATCAAAATCCCACATTAAGGGAAAACCTAAATCTAACCATTTTTCATCAGCTATCCGGCTTAGATCATGGCTTCTTTTGTAGATATGGTGTTTAAGCATGAACTCCGATCCCATATTAATATAATCATCTATTTCTGATGTTTTTTCATGTTCTGGTATTTCTGAAAATGCTTTAAGGGCTTTAACTATTATGCTGTGACAGGTATGCCTTCCCCAGCATTTTTCCCATCTTTCATAGGGCCATCCTTCAGGAGCTTCATCAATCATATCATCGAATCTTTGATGTTTTAATAGCCATTCTATTCCCTTTTGGACTCTTATATCCTTAAAGTATCCAAATCTGATAAGACTCCAGACCATGTTGGCTGTAAAACAGGGTAATATTTTTTTAGGGTCTCCTCCACCTTTTTTGCTGCTTAAATATGAAAATGCCCCGCTTTGGGGATCCTGAGCATTTTTAAGTATAAATTCACAGGTATCCTTAATTCTCTGGTCAGTTCCATCTGCCCCCAGTTCTGCCAGGATTATGAACTGCCAGGAAGTACCTTTATATTTAGATCGAATGTAATAATCTTCAGGGACGCCCCAATAACCACCATTTTCTTGTTTAGCTAATATTTTAGGTACAACACCTCTCTGCATAACCTTCTCTTTTGTCATTTTAACTTCAAAATTGTTTTCAGGCTTTTCCAATAGATCAACTAGTGTATAATACCTTACTGAAGGATTGTCCTCCACCAGAAGCCAGTCTGTAGGATCTTCATTTAAAAAATTTTTCCATTTCTCCATTTAATTCCCAGGGATATTTTATTTTAAGCTTAACCACATTTGATTAAACAAATAGTAGAATAGATAACTTTAGTAAGATATTTAATGGATCCGACTAAATAAATCACTCAAAAGGCTGCCTAATAATTGTTTTAAGTTTTTCAGGTTTGGTCCGGCGCAGGTCACTTATGTATATCTCGTGGTGTTTTCCCCTAATTTTATAACCTTCCTTTTCAATGAATTCATGCAGTTTTCCGACTGCAGGAGCTTCAGCCTCACCATAAGGCCCAATATACATTATATGTGCTGATAGACCTTCATCGAAGCTTTCAAATCGAATTTTAGAAAGTACAGGGGGATTTTTTTTCTTTTCAACCTCTTCCATAGCCTTTTTTATTAAATTTTCCGTGATGAAATCTGGCTGTCTTATCATTACCGTCCAGTTCCATGATTCCCTATCATCAAGGCTGAAATCTTCCATATTATCCACCCACCAAAGTCCTTCCAGGGGCATGACCACGTAATCCCAGGATTTTTCTTTTTTACTGGTGAATTTAATCTTATAAGCTACTGGAAATATGGTTTCCATGGCATCCTGATACTCCTTAGAGGTACTGGGGTCTCCCTGACCATCTATCATCAGAAATTTCATCCGGGGCACATCCACCACCGAAACTTCCCTGGTGGAAGGACTGTAAAACTCTTTATTTTCTTTTTTTAAATCAATTTTCGGCATTTCATTCACCTACAAATGTTTTATTATCTGCCATAATCCCCATTCCAATGGTTATAACTGGTATCATCAAATAAGTAATGCCAATATCTGCCATATAAGCTTTAAAACTCATTTGCATGGGGCTGGGTGGTAAGAAAAGGACCAGGTCAATGGCTAGGTTGATTATAAACCAGACTACCCCAATTAGCACCCCTTCTTTAATGAAATCTGTCTCAATGTTCTTTAAATATAAGTAAGTCAGGGAAACTATCATTATAGTAATAGTCAAAGGCATTATAGATTCAAAAAGAGGATTTCCAGCAGTTTTAAGTGGATATATGAAAAATGAAACTGTAAATGGCACCAGCCATAATAAAACCCCAAAAATGACTATTTTTAAATATTTATTCATATTCCAACCTCTCCATAAAAAGAAATGAAATAATGTGAATAGTCTACCTTTTAATCACCGGGAAGCAGACTTCGGTTAAAAGCTCTTTCTCAGGAGTTTCGTTGGGATCGGAAAGGTAGGTCTCCATGGGAGGACCCGCAATCTCATAACTGTTTTTGTAGGCGTATTCCGCCAGTGCACCCATTGCCATCCCACATTCACTGTAGGGGCCTTTATGGATGGTTGATAAAACCAGTTGTGCTGGGATTGTTTTGATTTTTACCCGGCCTTCTTCCTCTGCATCTCCGGCAAATGGAATGGCCACTTCATACATTAGATCTTCCACCAGAACTTGCTGGGGGCTGTTGAAGTATACCCCAAAGGGTGGACCCATCATCTGCAGGCCTTTGGCCATTATAAATCCCACCAATTCCCCCAGAAGAACCGGGACTTCATCATAGGGCCCTTTATAAGATATGTATGCCACCTGTCTTTCTCCAATTTTCTTTTCTTCTATTTTCATTCTTTTCACCTCTAAAGCTTCTCTTCTTTCTTAACTTTTTCAATAAAATTTTCTACCCATTCCATCTCAGTTTTAAGGTGTGTTAAGGGTCGGCTAAAAAGGGCCACCACGTAGTAGGGTGCATCGAGTTCTTCCTGAATCTTCACCGAGCTTTCCAGGAATTTAATTCTGCCCTTGGCCGATTCAATGTAGTTTTCCAGGCACTTGATGACTTCCTGTGGTTGGAGATAATTCAAGTAGGCCATGCCCAGATCGAAGGGTGAATTTAGTTTTTTGTTCCAGGAGAGGAGATCTCGGATCTTTTCCTCCATGGTTTGCCTTCCCAGTTCCGTGACGGTAAAAACCTTACGGGAGGGCTTCCCTTCCACCTTCTCCATTTTTGATTCAACCAGTTCCTTTTTCTCCAGCTTCTTTAAAACGTAGTAAATGGATGAAAACCCTATCGGGGTCCAGTTACGCATTCCCCATCCTTCAATGGTCTTTTCCAGCTGGTAACCGTAATGCGGTTTCTCATAGATCAATCCCAATATGGCTGCCTCCAAGTCTGATATTCTATCCATATTATATTCTATACATAAAACATATATAAAAAGTTTTTTCTCCAACTGATAGAACAAAAAAATTGCCCCGGTTTAGCCACCTTATTTCAGTTTGGGTCATGAACAGTTAGGAAAACGCTAAATAAAAAAAGAGAAAAAAGTATTTTTTTAATTTAAGAAGAACTACCCGGTGCCACCAAGATAAGTGAATCTCCCTGAGCTAGAGGTTCTTCGCTACCAGGCACAGCCAAAGTTCCATCACTACGAACTCGTAAAAAGGCCTTCTTTCCCACAGGCACCCCTTCTTGAGGCTGTTCAGTGCTTTCCAGAACTTCAAAACTACCTCCTGCGTCGAGCAGGTCTAATAATTCATCTTCGTTTCTACCGAAAAGGCCGAAAGGAGTGTTAGCTAAAATATCTGATCTCCTCGTACCGAAAACTGCCTCATCCTGGCGTGCCCGGGAGCGTCCAAATATGATAATACTGTTATTACCAATGTCGGATAAAAAAGTCTCTGTGGCTATTTTAATCCTATCATGATCAGATGTGGTTATAATTAACCATTTGACCTGATTTTTAAGCTCATGTGCCTCGTCAAGAATTTCATCATCACTAAGCTCAGCGAAAGAGCCTGTATATACCATATATGCTAATTTTCCATCAGCAGCACGCTTTTGGAGATTTTCTTCTCCGGGTGCTATAAACATTACCCTGGCTCCGGCTTGCTGCAGTGCCTCTGCAAGGTCAACCACCCAGGGTTGGTCACCAACCACCGCCACCGCCGTTCTGCCGGGCTGGGAAAGATTTAATTTGCGTGAAATTATAGGTGCTGAAAGACCATAAATGGCCACGGTTCCAATAATGACCGTGAAAACAACAGGTACTAATTGGGGGAAGTTTATGCCGATATTAGTGAGGTTTATGGCGAAAAGTGAAGAGGTGGCTGCGGCTACGATACCCCTTGGTGCCATGGCCCCTATGAAAATCCGCTGTGAACGGCTAAAGCCCAGACCATGGGTGGTAACAAAGGCTACCAAAGGTCTGGCCACTAAAACATATATGGCAACTAGAACCAGGGCAGGTAACATATAATCAGCCAGTGCTGGGAGGCTGACCAAAGCAGCGAGCATGATAAATAATATGCCAATGATCAGGGGTTCAATGGTTTCTGTGAGGGTACGGATGCCTGTGGCTGGAGTAAGACGCTGGTTACCCAGAATGAAACCCATAGTTACCGCGGCAAAAAGTCCTGCCTCTGAAAATATCATCTCAGCTCCCACTATGGCCATGATCCCAAACATGAAGGCAACAAGAGCACTTAGATTTGGTGGAACCCGACCAGAACGTTCGGAAACTATATATAACACTGCCGCAATTATTCCTATGGCCACCCCCACCCCTAATGTGAGAAATAGATCTATGAATGGGTAAGGGTTCTGGCTGGTGGCTATGCTTAAAACGGCAACACTCAGACTGGCCCCAATAGGGTCGATTGTTATACCTTCCCAGAGTAAAATATGGCCCACCGGCTGTTTAGGACGGGCTATGTTAAGTATGGGACCTACTACGGTAGGTCCGGAGACTACCAATATTGCTCCTAAAAGCAGGGCAAAGTAGAAGGGGATATTAAAGATGAGAAATGATGCCACAAGACCAATGGCTAGAGTAATGAGGACGCCGATGGTTACCAATCGCCAAACTGTTTGTTTTGTATCTGATTGCAGTTTGCGCACGTTCAGCTCAAAACCGCCCTTTAAAAGTAAGATGCCGACACCAATGGTTACTAAGGGAAAAAGGGAATTACCGAATATTTCATTGGGATTCACCAATCCCAGCACTGGACCAACCAATATGCCCGCTGGTAAAAGCAGGATTATACCAGGGATCTTGAGCATCTTGGCTATCCACTGTAAAAGAATACCCAATCCAATAATGAGGCCCAAACCCAGAAGTATTTGTTCACTGCTCATTTATTTTATCCCTTATTTAGGGGAGACGATTTCTTTTTCTTGGTATCATCTTCCTTTTCGTCTTCTTCCCCACTGCCCATCATTGAAGCCAGCCAGCGAGTTTCATCATATTTTTGCAGATATCTTATGATGATCAAGGTCAAAGGCACTCCAATGAAAAATCCTGTAGGTCCTAAAATCCAGCCCCATACAAATACTGAAACAAATACCACATAAACTGACATCTGAAGCCCTTTTCCAGTTAGTTTAGGGAATATATAGCTTTCCGCTATGGTATTAATGATGACAAAGAACAGACCCATTATAATAGCCCCTTGTATTCCGTATTTAGCCCAAGCTATTAATACAGCAGGTATCGCTGCCAATATAATGCCTACATAGGGAATGAATCCAAGGAAGAATGTCAATAATCCCCAGAGAAGTGCAAAATTAATGTCAAAGAGGAAAAGAACAGCTGAAACACCTACACCATAAAAAAGATTTACTTTTGCTCTGATTACAAAGTATTCGATGAAATCCCCAACAATAGCAAATGCTTCTTTCAAGGTGGGACTATCAGCACCAAATAAGTTTACAAGGCTTTTCCTTATTTGAGGAAGCTCGTAAACCAGGAAAATAATTGAAAACAGCATAAAAGTTCCCATTGCAATAAGCCCTGCAGAATCTGTTTCAGGTATATTGGAAACAAGGAAACTTATTATTTGGTTTCCGTATTGTGCAAGAAAACCAGAAGAGCTTATAGTTAAAGTAGGAATTGCTTTTATTAATTGAGCTAATGTAATTACAAGAAAACCTATTATTGCCGCACCTAAAGCCAAAGTTCCAACCAGTGTTACTATCACTGATAAATTATAAGATAGACCCCTCCTTTTCAGCCACATCAAAAAGGGATAGATAATTATGCTCAAAAACATTGAAAGCAGTATTGGCCCCAAAATCACAGCACTATATTTCATTCCTATAACTGCCACGAAAATAACAGCTATAACAATAATTTGCCCAATAAAGGGCGGCATTTTAAAATCATCGACCATTTTTATTACTCCTTTTTTTTATAATATTCTTTTATTAATTATTTCTTTATTAATTTACTCTGAATTAATTGTTATTAACTTTCTCTCTTTATGATTAATCTTCAGACTTTTTCCTGCCCCAAATGAGATAGC
>JADGNH010000106.1 GCA_017883605.1 Methanobacteriaceae archaeon | reverse complement strand
GTGGAGGCCAAAATGAGGAAAGTGTCCGTGGATGATCTGGCCGCACTTCCCAAATGCGAGGGTTTCCGTGAAATGCTGCAGAACAACCTATTCCGGGTGCTCCTGGTGGTGATCGGTGCCAACATCGGGTGCAGCATCGGTACCTTCCTTTCCATACCCAACATTCTGTTCCCCCTTTTCAACAAAATCATGGGATTTAACTGATGGGTAAATCTTTTATTTCTATGCCTATTTCAAGTCTTCCTAATGTTTAAAGTCTTCTTAATGTTTTAAAAATTTATACCCATTAGACTTTTATATTCAAGAAATTTAATCTATTCAAGAAATTTTAAAAAAATTATAAATTTAAACAATATCAATCTTAAAAAAAACATTCATAAATTAATATCAACCAAATATAAATTTAAAAAAAATTTTCAATAAATAAATTTTCTAAAAAGTGATTCAATGTATATAATCTTTAGATGTGATTGCGGGCGTGCCATGTACACCAGAAAAGGAGTTGTCCAGAAAAAATGTGTTTGTGGGAAGACTTTGAAGGTGAGAAAAAGAAGGGTTCTGGCAAAAACGGAAGATGTCCGGGAAGCCTCAGAAATTGTGAGAAAGCTCCAGGAAGAGAAGTATGGTCCCGCTTACTTCACCACAGCCGATAAAATATAATTATAAAAAAAACCTTCTAAATAGACTTTTCCACTTCTTTTTTCATCTCACAAGCTTTGCAAACCATTAAAGCTGATGGTTCACCACATATATTACATTCAACGAGTTCTACCGGTTTTTTATCGAATTTAAATGTTTTTTCAAAGGATTCCAATATGGCCATTTTTGTTCCAGGCCTCTTATCCTCCATCCGATTTAAGAAGTTCTTCATCTTAGACCTTAAAGACCTGTGGGAGTAAGGGCACTCAGCAAAATGTACTTCCACCCCGTTGAGAACGGCCCAGGTTCCGACGTCCTTTTCCGGAATCTTCCAGAGGGGCTTTATCCTGGGAACCAGCCGGGGATGGATCCTATCCAGTTTGGGTCCAAATTTGGGGAATCTCCTGAAATCGGCCCGGGCAAAGCTCATTAGAAATGATTGGATCTCATCGTCCAGGTTGTGGCCAGTGGCCAGCTTATATGCCCCTAAATCACTGGCTGTCCTGTTGAGGAGATATCTCCTGAACACACCGCATGGTATGCAGGCGCTTGGGTAAAGCTCTGAGATATGGTCGAGTTTAAATCCAAGTTCATCCTTAAAAGACTTTTCCACCAGTTCAATCCCTAATGAACAGGCGTTTTCTCGGGCGGCCTCCACACCTTCACCCCGGTATCCGGTGATGCCCTCGTCTATGGATATGGCCACCAGTTCCAGGTCATAATCTTTCTGGAACCTTCTAAGAAGATGTAATGTTAAAACACTGTCTTTTCCACCTGAAAGAGCAACTGCCACTTTATCACCTTCATCCAGCAGGTTATAATTTTCAATCACCTCCCTGACCCGTTTTTCCAGGTTTTTGTTGAACTTTTCTCCATCCAATATTTCCATAAAAATATATATGAAAATTGGAACATATAATATAGCCATGATATCGGCAGAAATTACCATGATCCCTATCGGGACCTCTGGAACCAGCCTCAGCAAATACATAGCCGCAGCTGTGGCTGCTCTGGATGAAAAAGGTGTAAAATATGAAATAAGTGGTATGGGCACCACCATAGAAGTTGATGACCCTGATAAACTTTTTGATGCCGTAAAAGCAGCCCATGAGGCCGTTTTCAGGGAAGGTGCCCAGCGGGTGGCCACCAGCATAAAAATAGACGACCGAAGAGATAAAGAAAAAACTATAAAGGAGAAGGTGTTATCGGTAAAGGAGAAGATGCATTAATGCTTAAATTGGATTGGCATTCAAATGGTGGATTTTGGATTATATTTTAAACAGTGATTTTGGATTGATATTTAAATAGTGAATTTGATATTTAGAAGATGAATTGCTCAAATAGTAATTGGCACCTTTTTACAGCAAAAAAATATTAAACAAGTTTAAATAAGATTTAAAATTAAAATAAAGGAAAATCATATGATTTTTCCCTCAGCCTCCTGGATGGCCTCCGTTATATCCTTCAGATCTTGATGATCCAGTCCCGGATGCACTGGTAAAGATAGCACTTCTTCTGCTGCTTTTTCTGCCTCAGGACATTTAACCTTAAAACCCATATCATGGTATATTTTATGTTGGTAGATAGCTTTAGGGTAATGTATAGCGGTTTCAATTCCTTTTTTACCTAAAAATTTCATTAGTTCATCTCTTTTACCATTTTCCACCCTTATGGTGTACTGGTGGAATACGTGCCTCACATCTTTCATTACATAAGGCGGTTTTATGCCTTTAATATTTTTTATATGGTCTGTGAGATATTGTGCATTTTCTATTCTTTTACGGTTAAAATAATCCAACTTTCTAAGCTGAACTAAGCCTATGGCGGCGGCTATATCTGTCATACGGAAGTTGTACCCCAGTTTCACGTGGTTGTAGCGCTGGCTTTCACCATGGGTCCGTAAAATCCGGGCTTCTTCATCAATTTCACTGCTGTCTGTGGTAATCATGCCCCCCTCACTGGTGGTAATGTTTTTGGTGGGATAAAAGCTGAAACACGCTGCATCCCCCAGTGATCCTACCATCTGGTCGTGGTAGATTGCGCCGTGGGCCTGGGCAGCATCTTCAATAACTTTAAGGTCATGATCTTCTGCTATCTGGGATATGGCGTCCATGTCAGCTGGTTGGCCGTAGAGGTGCACCGGCATTAGGGCCCTGGTTTTTTCGGTTAAAGCCTCCTCTATTTTCTGCGGGTCCAGATTGTAGGTTTGGGGCTCTATGTCCACAAAAACCGGGCGGGCGTCAACATGTAATATGGAGTTGGCTGTGGCTGCAAAGGTAAAGGGGGTGGTTATAACCTCATCACCTTTTTTTAGATCCGCGGCCAGGAGCGCCAGGTGGAGTGCGGTTGTTCCGGAGCTGGTGGCCACACCATGCTCCACATTCACGTATTCTGCAAATCTTTCCTCGAATTCTGCTACTTTTGGTCCCTGTGCAATGAGGCCTGATTTTAAAACTTTTACCACTTCATCTATCTCTTCACCACCTATAAGGGGTTTTGCAATTGATATCATGATATTTATCACCTTAATCTCTTTATAACAGCAATATAGTCTTTAAAATGTTTTATATGGTCTTTAAAAATGTTTTATATATATTCAATGTGTAAATACTGCTTGCTGATTACATATATTTATTAATTTTAGTTCATATTAATTATATGGCCTGATATTGAATTATTGACTAACATTTGATTTGAACTAACAATTGAATTATTTGAACTATACTGATTTTATCTGAATTCCTATTAATTTATTTGGAGTTAAAAATTTGAATTCAATAATTAATATTACAAGATAGAGATTAAATCCTTTTTTTATTTCTTTTATCCCTAATCAGAATAATTTTAAGGATTAACTGAATAAAAATGAGTTATTAACCGCTTATTACTTAAAACTAAAGGGTTTGTTACTTTGAACCGAAAATATTAAAGAGATTCTCTCTTTTATTCCAGAAAAGTATGGTTATCATTAAAAGGGAAGCTATAATAATTACTAAAATTCCGCTTACAGAGTTATCTGGAGGGGTAGTAAAGATAGATGGTAAATCACCCAGTCCAGAATCCTTAGAATTAAAAAGAAGTGCAACATACAGGTTGTTGGCTATGTGCACCCCCATCGCTGTTTCTATACCATTTTCTCCCAGGACTATTATACCCAACATCAGGCCCAGAATAGTTGTGTAAAAAACTATAAACCCGCTGCTGCTGATGCTGGTTCCGTTAAAGAAGTGTAACAGTCCAAATATCACTGAAGTGATTATAAGAGGTATGAGTGGCCTTTTAGATAGTAAACCTATTCCCTGCATGAGGTATCCCCTGAAAAATATCTCTTCAAATGATGATTGGATGGGAAACGCAATCAAACTTAAAACTAGAAGCAGAAGAAAACTATTGGGATTGAAAGTAAATTCATAATCTCCCGGATACATGATCAAAGAGGGGACCGTGAAAATTCCCAAAATAAACGTCCATAAAAGAGCTCCTTTAACGATTCTTCCCCAATTTACTCTAGATTTTATTGTGATCACTGATAATAGACTTCTTTTGTGAATAAACCGGATGCAAAGATAAAATAATAAAAACGAAAACGCGTAGCTTATTCCTACAAGTAAAACCAGGAAAAAAGGGTTGGATAGGATGTTAATCACCCCAAATTTAAGATTAATTCCACCCATCATTCCATAGACGAAATATAGGATGAAAAAAACTAAAACAAAACCGGCAGTTATTAAAGTAGCACCCACCAAGGAGAGTGAGATGGTTAAAAGATACCTCCACCAGCTATTTTTACCCTGAGATGCGTTGTCTAAAAATGGTATTGGGACCATGGAATTTCCTCTCATTATCTAACTCTTTAATAAATTTAAATTTCTAAGATTAATTAATGTTGTCTAACTTTTGTCTAACTACAATATAATATCTAAAAATAAATAAAAAACTAAAAATATCTAAATTAAATTATTAAAAAATTAAAATTATATTTAAATTATATCTAATATTACAAGGAGATGGGGAAATATGGAACATAAGACTATTAATGAAGGAAATGTGACTATTGAAGTTCCCTATTTCCATAAAGTTTCGGCTAAGGCACCTGTTTTCTACAATCCCGTAATGGAACTTAACCGGGATCTATCAGTGGCCGCAATCCAGGTGTTTCAAATGGATCGGGAAGAAGATATAACTATATGCGACGCCTTTGGAGGTACTGGGATTCGGGGAATAAGATACGCCAGTGAAATTGGAGGGGTGGGACATGTGGTTATAACAGACCTTAATCCACTGGCAGTGCAATTTACAGAGGACAATGTTCATAAAAACAATCTTAACAACATAGATGTGTATCGAGAGGATGCAAACCTCCTTCTGCGCAAATGCCGAGGCAAATTCGATGTGGTGGACGTAGATCCATTTGGAACACCATCCCCTTATATTGAATCGTCTGCATTCAACCTTAGATCTGGAGGAATGCTCTGTGTAACAGCTACAGACACATCAGCACTTTGTGGAACCTATAAAGAACCTTGCATTAGGAAATACGGGGCTGTTTCACTTAAAACTGAGTACTGCCACGAGACAGGGTTAAGAATTTTGGTAGGATTCATATCCCGCACATTTGCCAAATACAAAAAATATGTGGATTTGAAGTTCTCCCACAGCACAGAACATTATCTGAGACTGTACCTGACCATCGGTAAAGGTGCAAAGAAAACTGATGAATCTCTGAATAATCTGGGATACATCGCACACTGTAACAACTGCCTCTACCGGATGGCGGTACCTGGCCTGGCACCTTCTATTCCAGGCATATGCCCGGTATGTAAGGGGAATTTCAGAGTAGGGGGACCTTTATGGTTGGGAAAACTGCTTGAGCCTGATTTTATAGAAAACATGATTAATATAATGCCCGATCTTAATTTAAAAATGGAAAATGAAGCTCTTAAACTCCTTGAAAGATGTTACGAGGAATCCAATGCCCCAATTACTTTTTTTGACCTGCATGTTGTCAGTAAAAATTTGAAAATAAGTTCCCCTCCTCTGCATAACGTTTTAGAAAAACTGAAGGCAAATGGTTTCTTTGCATCAAGGACCCACTTCAAACCCACCGGAATAAAAACCAACGCACCGGTGGATGCCCTTAAAAAAATTGTTTTAAGCTTAAAATAAAATTAATTTTAAGCTATTAACGTTTAACTAACTATCTAAACCAATTCAAGCTAAAACTCTAACCCAATTCAAGGTAACAATATTTAATAACTAATGGATAGGGCATCGAAAGGGCTATCATTGGTAGTTGAGCATATCATGGACGTAATAGTACTGCAGCTCAGAGGCATGCTGCAGTTCGAAGTTCTTGTAAGGTAGGCTCAGGTAGGGAAGCATCATGCCTTTGATGGTGTAGTAATAGGCCGCTACTGGTCCGTAGTACTTCCAGACTATGTAGAAGTAGAGCGGGAATCCGCATCCCTGGCTGAATATTGGATTTCCCTGACGGGCTGTTCCGTGCCATACCATGGGAATGGGACCTTTTTGTCCGTTTTGTGCCGCTATTTGGTTCACATATTTCATGGCACTGTTAAAGTTGCTAAATTCCTTTCCATCTATTTTAAACTTGTATCTACCGTCAGGAACACCGAATAGGGCTATTTTGAGTGAATCTAAATAATTAGTAGGGCCTTCGGCACCAGTACCCTGGGTGTCAATGAACGCCATCTCTATTATCATCACATCACCTTCCATATAGTGCTGGTAACCCGAGTCCCCGGCAAAGTGAACCACCAGGGCAGATTTAGATCCCTTCCCATGGGCATACTCTGCTAAAAGCTGTGAATGTGGGTGTCCGGGATACATATCAGGATTTGCCAGTTTCACCATTCCTAACCTTCCCATGGGTTCTATAGGCCCGATGAGCGTTGAAAAAAAGAGATAAGACCCAGTTAAAATAAGGATCAATACAACAATTAGCTGCCATTTCATTAAATTCACCTTATAAGCCTTTATAATATTAATTAATCAAATTCATTTCTTTGTTTACCATTTAATTTGATTTTGGATAATATTTGATTGAATTAGGAGATTTAAATGTATAGTTAAGTTTTAGTCCACTTTTTATAACTTCCTAGAATACATAGAACATTACTATAAACATGCTAATTTAAGTTTTTATGGTACGCTTTATGACAAGATGGTACAGTTTATAATATCCTGTAAACTTTAACTCATATTATTAATCCT
>JADGNH010000105.1 GCA_017883605.1 Methanobacteriaceae archaeon | reverse complement strand
AAATATTCAAAGGAATAATAATGGAACAAAATATTTTTGATGCAATTAAAAAGATAGAAAAAGAGTTGGAAAATCTTTCCAGCGCTCAAAAGATACTCTTAACCACAGATGGATCTGTTACAGCCATATTAGATGTTTTAAAGGGACATGCTGAGATAGAAACCCTTATACAGGAGTTTATACCTGCTGACAGAGATATGGCAGATGATCTGGGAATATCTCCTGGTGACGATGTGAACTACCGGGTGGTGATTATAAAAACCAGCGAACCACTCATACATGCAACCTCCTTTATCCCCATAAAAAGGCTGGATAAGGAGTTTAAAGAGGACCTAATCCGGGCGGATATGCCCATTGGCAGGATCCTAAAAAAACATAAGATCGAGTCGAGAAGAGAGATTAAATCCGTTGAAATGGATAAAGCCCGCCCTGAATTGGCGAAGATCTTCCATACAAACTCCCCCATGCTCACCAGAACCTACAACATCATCCATAAAGACGAAATTCTAATACGGATAAAAGAAACCTTTCCCTACAGTTTGTTCAGGGAATAGGTGATTTTAGATGAATATCTAAAAATTATCCACTCCTTATATCTAAAAATTATCCACTCCTTATATCTAAAAATTAATTAAAATTTAAAAATGGTGTTTAAAATGGGAGTAAAATTTAAAGACATCGTGACTCCGCAACCAACAAAATTTGAAGATTTAGAAGGTAAAATAGTGGCATTAGATGCCGCGAATATCATCTATCAATTCCTATCAAGCATCAGACAGGCTGATGGTACCCCTCTAATGGATCACCAGAGAAGGATCACTTCTCATTTCAGCGGAATTCTATATCGAACATCATCGCTTATTGAGAGGAAAATAAAACCGGTTTACGTTTTTGACGGCCCATCCAGCCACCTGAAGAGGGAAACACAGGCCAAAAGAAGGGAAGTTAAAGATGTATCCGAGAAAAAATGGAAAGTGGCCTTGGGTGAGGGTAATATTGAAGAGGCCCGGAAATATGCGGTAAGATCTTCCAGAATGTCATCTGATATCATCGAAGGGTCTAAAAAACTCCTGGACCTAATGGGCATGCCCCATATACAAGCTAAAGGAGAAGGAGAAGCCCAGGCATCATACATGGTTGAAAAAGGCGACGCATGGTGTGTAGGATCTCAGGATTACGACTGCGTACTCTTTGGTGCCACCCGCATGGTTAAAAATTTAACCATTACCGGGGGAAAGGCCAATTTGGAGCTTATAGAACTTAAAAGAGTTTTAGATGATCTGGATATGACCCGAGAACAGCTGATTGATGTGGCCATACTGGTGGGAACTGATTTCAATCAGGGTGTAAAGGGAATTGGCGCTAAAACAGGTATAAAACTCATAAAAGAACATAAAGACTTAATTAAAGTCTTAAAATACCTTAAAGTGGAAATGGAAGTTGATCCCAGCCTGGTGAGGGACATATTCTTGAACTATGATGTCTCATCAGATTACGAGTTGAAATGGAAAAATCCAGATAAAGAGGGGCTAATTGATTTTTTATGCGGAGAACATGACTTCTCAGAAGACCGAATCTTAAGTGCCCTGGATAAACTAAATAAAATGGACAATACTCAAAGCAATCTGGAAAAATGGTTCTAAACAAACCTTTTAAAAAAAAGTTAATCAAAAGTTAAAAAAAGGTTAATCATAAGTCTGATTAAGTTAAAATTGGATAAAATTGATCAAAACGGCGGATAGTCCCCAAAAAATTCCCTGGCATATCTACGGGCTCTTTTAATCTGGTCAGGGTATAACTGGTTTAATCTGGCTTCTAATTCTGATCTGTTCCTGGAACCTGCCGCTATCTTTAAAAATTTGATATAAATATGGAGTGATTTTTCAGAGGGTGAGCAGGGCATTTCTAGGGTTATACATACATCTTCCCGCTTAAATAGGGTGGTTCTAATCTGCGGAGAAACTGAACCAATAAGAACTCCACATTCAAGCTCTATCAAGGGAGGCACACCCGCCCTTTTCATCCTATCCAGGTCTATGAGTTTTTTATAGCTTTCATTCTTGTAACAATGGGGTTCAATATAGATATCAGGTTTATAATAATTAATCAGATGTAAAATCTCATTTCCTATCTTTGATTGGTAGTAAAGGGGATCCAGGGTGCTTATATAGTGGCTCTCAGGGCAGTTGTAGATCACCAACTTTCCTTCCATCACATCGTCATTCGATAACTCCTTCATGGCTTTTATGGTGGTCAAACCCTCTTTTCCATGGACACCGCCTATAAAAAGGCGTGTTATTCCCTGTCCTTTGTCTATGACCCTGAAAAATCCCATTTTTATCACGAAAGTTTTCTTAACCATTAAATTTTAAAACCTGTTAATTACACTTTATATATCCTTTAGCCTCAAACTTAGTAGTTTTTTTAACCTCACTCATAATCCCTCAAACCTTATCATCCCGCCAGGATATTCCCCCATCAGAATCTGGGAAATGTTCCTGGTAAACACTTAAGGCCTGGACAATCTGATCTGCCTGTTTTTCTGTTATTGATAATCCCCTCACAGATGCCTCATTGGTTATATAATCCTTTATAAAATTAGGATCCCTAAATTTGGTGTTTTTCATCTTTTTTAGAGCCTTTTGAAAGATCGAAACAATGTTATCAGAAAATTCAATAAAATAAATCCGGGCTTTTTTTACTGCAGATGGATATTTACGTCCCAATTTTTCCAGTATCTCATTTCTGTCTCTTGATCCGGCAACCAGATTCAGAATCTCCAGGCAGACCTTTAAAGATTTTTTGGAGGGATTGGATGGTATTTCCAGTATAAAAGGAAAGTCATGTTTATGGAAGAAGGTTATTCTGATCAGTGGGGATATGGAACCCATTAAAATTCCTTCTTCAAGTTCTATTAGAGGAGGGACACCAGTTTCCTCTCTTCTATCCTCCGCTGTGAGTTTATGGTAACTCTCAGGTTTATAGGAGTGCAATTCTAAATAAATTTCCGGGTTATACTCCTTGATTAATGATAGAACCTTTTTCCCAACATTTGAAGTGTAATATCTCTTCTCCAAAGTACTTACATAACTGCTCTCCCCAAAGTTATGGAGAACCAACTTCCCATCCTTTATTGAAGTCCCAGAAAAATATTTAAGGATTTTTATGGTGGTCAAACCCTCTTTTCCGTGAACACCACCTATAAAAAGACGGGTTGGTCCTTTACCCCTGTCTATAATCCTGGAGAATGACATATAATCATTTGAAGATCATTTGATGGTTAACTTTATTTTAGGAGCTAAACTTCATTCAAATTAGATTAAGTTCCTTCCTCCCAATTCAAATTAGATTAAGTTCCTTCCTCCCAGTTTTCAAGATATTCTTTCTGTCTAGGGGTCAAGGCATCTATTTCTATGCCCATTGCCTTTAATTTAAGTTCTGCCACGTATTTATCTGTTTTATCAGGAGTTTTGTAAACTCCAACTTCTAGTTTATTATCCAGGAGATATTTGGCGGATAAAGCCTGCATGGCAAAGCTCAGGTCCATTATCTCTGCTGGGTGGCCCTGACCCCGCTCACCTGCAAGATTGACCAGTCTCCCATCAGCAAGAAGATATAAATGGCGGCCGTCTTTCATTACAAATTCATCTATGTCTGGTTTTATCTTTTCATGGCTGCCGGACATGTCTGCCAGGTCTTCCCGGTTAATCTCCACGTTGAAGTGGCCGGAGTTGGCCATGATACAGCCATCCTTCATATACTTGAAATCATCTGCAGAAACCACATCAATATTTCCAGTGGCGGTTATGAGAATATCGGCATGTTTAACCGCTTCGGTGACCCCCATCACCCTGTAACCATCCATCTTTGCCTCTAATGCCCTTATAGGATCTATTTCAGTTATTATGACATTTGCACCCAGACCTTCTGCCCTCATGGCTATTCCGCGTCCGCACCATCCGTAACCACAAACCACCACGATTTTACCGGCGATCAACATATTGGTGGAGCCCATTATGGAGTCCCAGGTTGACTGGCCTGTACCGTAACGGTTGTCAAACAGATACTTAGTATAAGCGTCGTTTACAGCCATTACAGGGAATTCTAATGCTTTGTCTGCCTCCATAGCCCTTAACCTGTGGATTCCGGTTGTGGTTTCTTCGCAGGCCCCCTTTATCTTTCCAATTAGCTCTCTTCGCTCTCGGTGAACCAGAAATATCATATCTGCCCCGTCGTCGATGATGATGTCTGGCTCGTGATCCAGCACCCGGTTGATGTTTTGATAGTACTCTTCATTGGTCTCTTCCCTCCAACCGTACATATTAAGACCCAGAGAAGCTCCAGCTGCGGTGGCGTCGTCCTGAGTGGACAGGGGATTGCAGCCGGTCATAACCACCTCGGCCCCCCCTGCCTGCAGGGTTAAACCCAGGTTTATGGTTTTTGGTTCTAAATGTAAACATGAACCTATGGTGATGCCCTCAAAGGGTTTCTCATCTCTAAACTTCTTCTTAATATGTTCCAAAACAGGCATGTGTTTTTGAACCCATTCAATATTCTTTTTGCCCTGGGGTGCCAGAGACATGTCTTTTACTTTGTAAGTCATTTTTTTACACCATCAATATCCTTTCATTTATTTTTATAAGCTGAATTTATTTTAATAACTACAGATTATTCTGATAAGCCTAAAATCATTATTATAGACCTTAAATTTATTTTAATAAGAGGCTAAATATATTTTAAGCTACCTTGATTTTAGCAATTTTTTTATCAATAAATATTATATAAATAATTGGTTTTGGCATATTTAAACTTTAAATTTAAAAATTGGTTATAAAAATAAATTCCATCCCTCAAAGAACTACGAATCAAATTTTAAAGAATTAGAAAGTTAAAGAAATTTGATAATAACCATATTTTCCTTAAAAAATTAGTTTAAGACCATGTAAAATCGATTTTAGGAAATTTAAGATAAAATAGATAAAAAAAATAGATTCGCAGATTTATAAGAAAAACACAGTGATTAAGAATAAAAACACAGATTTTAAAAATAAAAAATATAATCATATGATTAAGAATAAAAAAAAAGGAAGGAAGTAAAAAATTTGATAAACAATTTTACTTCTTCAGCTCTAAAGTATCTACTGTATTAATTTAAGTCAAACATTTTAATGAATATTTAAGGTTTTAATGGTATTGAACCATTTCCACCTTTTCTTCCGTTTTAATTTTCTTCATGGCATCTCTGAAGTATTTCATTTCAACCTTTTCTGCTTTGAGATTTTCTCTGAGGGTTAACATCACCGCTTCCCGGCACACCGCCTCTATGTCTGCACCAACATATCCTTCTGTGTCTCTAGACAGTTTTTTCAGGTTTACATTATCGGCCAGGGGCATTTTCTTGGTGTGAACTTTGAATATTGCCAGACGTGCATTTTCATCAGGATCCTCTACTTTGACGTGGCGGTCGAATCTCCCCGGCCTTAAAAGAGCGGGGTCTATCATGTCCACCCTGTTGGTGGCGGCAATTACCGCTACATCCTGCAGTTCTTCCATACCATCGATTTCAGTGAGAAGCTGGTTTACCACTCTCTGGGTAACTCCAGAATCTGTGCTGGAACCGGCTCTGGTGGATGCAATGGAGTCAATCTCATCAAAGAAAATCACAGTAGGAGCAGTCTGACGGGCTTTCCGGAAGATCTCCCTTACTCCTTTTTCGGATTCTCCCACCCATTTGGATAGGAGTTCTGGTCCTTTTACAGCAATGAAGTTTGATTCACTCTCGTTAGCAACGGCTTTGGCCAGTAAGGTCTTACCGGTTCCTGGCGGTCCGTAGATCAGCACCCCTTTAGGAGGTCTAACCCCGAATTTTTCAAAGTGTTCCGGATATTTTAAGGGCCATTCAACTGCCTCTTTTAATTCCTGTTTAGCAGATTCCAGACCTCCAATATCATCATATTTTATATCCGGTACCTGTACCAACACTTCACGTAAGGCTGATGGCTGGATTTCTTTAAGGGCTTCCTTAAAGTCGGTTTTGTTTATGATCATTTTTTTAAGGGTTTCCTGGGGTATCTCCTCTTCACCCTTTATATCAGGAAGAACCCGTCTTAGAACCCGCATGGCGGATTCTTTACAGAGAGATTCCAGGTCAGCGCCCACAAATCCGTGGGTGGTCTCGGCGATCTCATCCAGATCAACCTTTTCATCCAGGGGCATGCCTCTGGTGTGGATTTGAAGCACTTCCCGGCGGCCGTCTTTATCCGGTACACCGATCTCAATCTCCCGGTCGAATCGGCCTGGCCGTCGCAGGGCGTGGTCCAGAGCATCCGGTCTGTTGGTAGCACCGATGACTACCACCTGTCCCCTGGTCTTAAGACCGTCCATTAGAGTCAGAAGTTGAGCTACCACACGTCTTTCCACCTCACCGGAAACTTCCTCTCTTTTAGGTGCAATAGCATCTATTTCATCTATGAAAATTATGCTGGGAGCATTTTCTTCCGCATCTTCAAAGAACTCCCGCAGGCGTTCCTCGGATCCGCCCACGTATTTACTCATGATCTCAGGGCCCTGGATAGATATGAAGTGGGCTTCGGTCTCGTTGGCCACGGCCTTGGCCAGGAGGGTTTTACCTGTTCCCGGTGGTCCGTGCATTAAAACCCCTTTTGGTGGGGATATGCCCAGTCTTTCGAAGAGTTCAGGTCTTTTAAGGGGTGTCTCTATCATTTCCCTGACCTTTTTCACCTCTTCTTTGAGTCCACCGATATCCTCGTAGTTTACATCTATTAGGGTTTTAACTCCCTCTAGTTTGGATATGTCTACTGGTTCTGTCTGGACTTCTACCTCACTCATCTCGGTGATCCTGACCACTCCTGCC
>JADGNH010000024.1 GCA_017883605.1 Methanobacteriaceae archaeon | reverse complement strand
TAGAATCACTCCCCAGAACATCTCCATGTAATTTTTGGAATCTTTAAACATACCATTCCCTGGGAAGTCCTGGGTGGTGCTTTCCCTGGTGGAGGCAGATTCATGGGTTTGCATTCACCACCAAAAACCCGGAAAAAGTGCAGAATTAATTAATGAACAGTTAAAGGGATTAAAATAACCATTAAATGCACATAATATAAGATTTAAGAGCAAATAAAGTCTTTAAAAAATAAATAAAGCTTAAAAGACAATTAATGACTTAAAGGACAACTAGAGGAGTTAATATATGCTACCATTTGTAATATTGTACAATGCAGTTAGTTTAGACGGACGCATAACTGGCTTCCATGCTGATGTGAAACTCTATTATGAATTAGCATCTAAATGGGATGTAGACGCAGTTTTAGCTGGAAGCAATACGATACTAACTGGATTCAATGCCCAGCCCGGCGAGCTTCGCGAAGAAGGGCAGGAAAATTTTAAACCAGCTGAAAGAGACCCTGATGATGAAAGACCATTATTAGTAGTTCCCGACAGCAAAGGCCAGGTTCGTATCTGGAGTGAAGCGCGAAAAATGCCCTATATCCGTGATATTCTGGTTTTATGCTCCCGATCCACCAGCAGAGAATATCTGGACTTTTTAGATGAGCGATATATAAATTACCTGATTGTAGGATATCAGCAGGTGGATCTAAAAGCAGCATTGGAAGAACTAAATACTCAATTTAAAATCAAAATTGTAAGAGTTGATAGTGGGGGCGTTTTAAATGGTGTTCTTCTCCGTACCGGCCTTGTTGATGAAGTTCATGTTTTGATTCATCCCCAACTGGTAGGGGGTACATCTCCCAGTTCAATTTATCAAGCACCTGATCTTGAATCCTCAAATAGTATTATCCAGTTAATACTGGTTAAAACTGAAAAATTAAAGGATGACATAGTCTGGTCACAATATAAAGTTTTAAATAACCGATAAACTAATAATTTCGACGATTAGTGAATCATATCCATCTTAAATTAGGAACGGTAGTATGAAAAAAGATTATGTTCATGGTTATTCCCCACGAGAATCCGAGAGGCTCTTTGATCAGGCCGATACCCTTTCAGATCTGTTAAATCACGACTCGATTTAATCCTCCCGACAACCAACTTCTCGAGGTCGGTTGCGGTGTAGGCGCCCAAACTGTAATACTTGCCCAGAACAACCCTGAAACAACATAACATCCATAGATATTTCCAATGAATCTTTAAAACAGGCCAAAGAATCGTTAACGGATAAAGGATTTAAGAACGTCCAGTTTCAGGTGGCGGATCTTATGGCACTGCCCTTTGAAGATGAAGCTTTGATCATGTCTTTGTCTGCTTCGTGCTGGAACACCTCCCTGATCCTGTAATGGCCTGGAAAGTTTGAAGCGGGTCCTAAAGAAAGATGGCTCCATCACAGTCATCGAAAGAGATCATGGCTCCTGCTACTTCCACCCGGAGACACCGGAGGCGGTTCAAGTATGGAAATGCCTCATTAAAGCCCAGCAAGACCTGAAATGTGACCCGCTTATTGGAAGGCGAGTTCATCCTCTCCTGCAGGATGTGGGGTTTAGAAACATCCATATATCGCCTCGGGTGGTTTATGTTGATTCTTCCAAACCGGAATTGGTTGAAGGGTTCATTAAAAACACCATTATTGCTATGGTGGAGGGAGTGAAGGAACAGGCCCTTGAACAGAACATGACAGCTGGAAACCTGGAATAAAGGCATTGAAGATTTGCATGGAACTGCCCAACCGGGGGGAGTGTTCTTTTATAACTTCTTCAAAGGTCAGGGAAATAAATAAGTAAAAAAAGATTATAAATCATATAAAACTAAAATACAGAAATACGATTGAGATGATATAACATGGCTAGATTTGAGGAATCAGAATGGGCTGAGGGTAAACATGCACGTGATTTTGTTCAAAATGCGGATATCTATATACTGGAAAGGAAACGT
This sequence comes from Methanobacteriaceae archaeon, assembly GCA_017883605.1. Taxonomy (GTDB): domain Archaea; phylum Methanobacteriota; class Methanobacteria; order Methanobacteriales; family Methanobacteriaceae; genus Methanobacterium_A. The sequence continues at coordinate 17,115 of JADGNH010000024.1, read as the reverse complement.
TTGTTAAGACTTGTCCAATCATTCTACCGGAACTTCCAAAGGGACCGACTGCAAAGACCAACCAGGCTTCTTGATTTAGGCTGTGGAAATGGAGAAGTTACCATGGCTTTACTGGAAGTTGATGACGAAATCGAAGCACAGCTGGTAGATGGATCCAGTGAGATGCTTAAAATTGCTCAAGAACGTCTTAAATCCTACAAAAAGTTGAATTATATCCACACCACATTTCAGGATCTCATAAAAGAGGATATTTTAACCACAGATTTTGACTTCGTAATATCTTCGTTGGCAATTCATCATCTCCACACTGAGGAGAAAAAAGCCCTTTTCAATTCTATCCACCATCAACTCGCTGAAGGTGGATTTTTCTTAAATATAGATGTGATAAAAGCCCCAGCAGGGGATTTAGAGGATTGGTACCGGATGCTCTGGAAGGAGTGGATTGCAGAAAACGAGGCCTTACTCAAACCAGAGAAAAGTTTCCAGTACCTTCCGGATCAGTATAAAAACAATCCTGATAACCATCCAGATACTCTGGAAAAACAGTTAAATATATTGAGATCAGCAGGATTCAAGCAGGTGGACTGTTATTATAAGTACGGAATCTTCTCCATTTATGGGGGGAGAAAATAAAACCAGGTTCAAAGAGTTGAAGGATCCCAGACAAATGCCATAGATTAACCCTCCATTTATGATTGGCATATCAAAATCATATATTTTTTTTATATATGTGATAATTTTTTTATCAGTGATCAAAAAAAAAAACTGTTCTGCTAAATTATAATGTACTAAAATTTACATTAAAAACATTTATAGAATAACTAACAAAATGTTGATATACCTGAGCAGGATAGTTCCAGAAATATTTTGTTGATATAAAAAATTTTTGTTGAAAGCTCATAAGAGAAATCTGTAAATATTAAGTGGAAGTGTCTACTGTAGCGTCCTATCGAAACATTTAATTGCTAATGGAATTAAATTATAAAAACTAGAGGAAAAAATCATGGTCGATGGTCAAGGGCGATAAAATGAGGGTCATAACCTTAGCTGCTATTCTGATTGTTTTGTTTATGGGGCTCGTTTACGGGGCTATTTCAGCTACAAGCAGTGAAAAGGTAGATATGGCAGGAAAAATTGTTGGAATTTGTAAGGAAGATTCACATAATGAAAATAACACCCCAAACTCTGTTCTGGTTCAGGGAATTGTAACAGGAAATTCTAAGAATCAGAATGTTTCAATTACCATAAATAGAGACACAAATATAGCATATAAACGGGGAAATGAAGTTAAAAACGCTTCTTTCGACGATCTTAAACCAGGACAAAATTTACAAATCAGATTCACCGGTCCCATCATGCAGTCCTACCCTCCCCAGATCACCGCCAGCCAGATTTATATTTTAAACTGAATTTTTTAGGATGTTACAGCCAGATTTATATTTTAAACTGAATTTTTAGGATGTTATTTCTTTTAGTTTAGTTGAAATTTATGATGTAAAGGTTTAAATATCAACAAATGTTAACTTAACTACTAAGCCAAGGTAGCTTAGAGGCGAAGCGGTGGACTGCAGATCCACTACACGTGAGTTCAAATCTCACCCTTGGCTCTAAATGTTTTCATAGTCTCAGATTAAATAGAAAATTGCAGATCAAAAAGTCTTAGATCAGGGATAATAAAGTCTTTAGATTAATGAAAACATTAATTATTTAGGGGTCATAGTGTAATCAGGCTATCATCTGGGACTCCAGTTGTCTTTGAAGAAAGTGCGCACTCTGAGGAAAGTATGATGACCAATTGGAGTACTGAGACAAGAGAAATCCTAGGATCAGGGTTCAAATCCCTGTGACCCCACTACTTTTTTGTAATTTCAAGATTTAAAAAATTTTCAGGTTATATTAAGAGGTTTAGGTATAGTGGGTTGAATTTTAGGTGTTATACATGATTTTCAGGGTGATATATTGAGGAAGATAAAGGACATCATAATGGTAGATGGAATAGGCTTTGATTCTAACGTTTACGTCTTTGAAGACGTTATAGTGGACACTGGGACCGGAGATAACATGCCTTACATATTGGATTCCCTTAAAAAAGCTGATTACCATCCTGATGACCTATCTCTCATTGTTAACACCCACAACCACTACGACCATATCGGAGGAAACAGGTACCTGGACTTGAAGGTGGCTATGCATGAGGAGGATGCAAGGGCTTTGGAAGAAGGAAATGATATGGCCACTGCAGCATTTGTATTCGGCAAGTCCCTGGGCAAGATGAAAGTGGACATGCACCTCAAGGAAGGCGATAAAATTCATGATTTTCAGGTGATACACACCCCCGGGCACACTTCAGGTGGGATCTGCCTTTATAATGGAGAAACCCTTATATCTGGTGACACGGTATTTGCAGGGGGTGGTTTTGGAAGGGTGGACATCGGTGGAAACATGGATGATCTCAGGAAATCCCTCCAGAGACTCAGCGAACTCCAAGTTAAATACCTCCTCCCTGGCCATGGGCCCTGTACCGCAGAAGGTTCCAGACATGTGAAACTGGCTTATGAGATTGCAAAAGGATTTTAAAAGCAAAAAAAATTTGAATTATAAGATTTTGCAAGAGATTATAAGATTTGCAAGAGATTTAAAAGTAAATTTTAGACTTTAATGGGAATATTTTGGGATAAATTTTATTTTGGAAGGATAAATTTTTATTTTATTCATTTAGATCTTTTATTTTATTTTTTTGGGATATTCCTATTATTTTGTATTTTTGAATTCAGGATACTTTTTTATTTTGATTAAACTTCATTATTTAACGTATTTTTTATTATACATTTGTTAAACTTATTATTTATTCGTTTAAAGTTAACTTATTTATTTGTTCGTTTAAAATTTGTCCAACGACTCAATCTTTAATTCTTTTCAAGAGGTCCCAGCCAACTTTAAATAAAACCAGCGCAGGTATGATTTCAATTCTACCAATCCACATGTTAAATATAAGGAATATTTCAGCTACGGGGGGCATGGTAGGGGAAACTATCCCTGTGGAAAGCCCCACATTTCCCTGGGCGGATGTAACTTCAAAAATGGAGTTAATTCCCCCGTATCCATGTTGCATAAGCACCAGCCAGCTAATAAAAATAAATATCAAATAGAGAAAGGTATAACTTCCTGCTTCTCTAATTTCCACATCACCAACAGGTTTTCCAGATATTTTACGGGGAATAACCGAACCTATGGGGGATATGATCTTTAAAATCTCCCAGTAAATTCCTTTTACCACTGTAACAACCCTTATAAGCTTTAAAGCTCCGGTTGTAGAACCAGCTGCCATACCAATGATCATGGACACCGCCAGAATCACTTTGGCATAGTCAGACCAGTTGGCCATGACGCTGATGGGTTGGATGTTTGATCCGGTGCAGCTAAGAGCGGACACAACAAAAAAAACAGAATCTATGGTTGTAAATTTAGCATATACAATTAAAAGTATGGAAAATATGCTGACGATAATTATCATGGCCTGGAACTGGATATCACGTAGCACATCCAGTACCCTGCCTTTCAATGCCCGGTAGTGAACCAGGAAGCTGGTGCCTCCAATGATCATCAAAATAATGGTGATAAGGGTGATGGCGGTGCTGTTGTATGCCCCGATGTTATTATTTTTGATGGACATCCCACCGGTGGAAAGGTTGGTAAATGTATTGTTTATGGCATCAAAAAGGGACATACCAGCCAGTACGTAGAGCACTATGCCCAGGAAGGTGTAGAAAAGATATATCCACCAGATAGTTTTCACTGTCCCGGTTATACTGGGCTTTATCTTCTCTTCTCTCGCCTCAGATTTGTATAATCTTGCAGCAGCAGTTCCGGGCCTTATTAAAATTCCTATAACTACTATTACTACTCCCAAACCGCCGACCCACTGTTCTATGCTTCTCAAAAATAGTACAGATTTAGGGAGGATCTCCACGTTAGTAAATATGCTGAGACCGCTTCCACTCCAGGCTGACATGCTTTCAAAATAAGCATTTAAAAAGTCTATGTTTGTGGAGTACATCAGACAAAGGCTGCCAATAAAAGCAGCCCATAACCAGGCCAGGGCAGCGATTATCATCCCGTGTTTAAGTTTTAAGTTTTTATCGCTGGATGATAATCTCCTTAAAAAATATCCAGTTGCAATGGAGAAGGTACCGAAGGTAAGAAATCCTATTAAGTCATGTTCACCGTAAATAAGGGCGATTAGGATGGGTATGAGGGTCACCACCCCTATACCCTGCATTACAATGCCCAGAGGATTGGATATTACCAAGAAGTCCCTTTTTCTTATGTAGCTTTTCATTTTATCGTAATATTAGATAATCTAAACTACTTTTAAACTTAACCCTTTCTGATATCCACTATCTTATCTGCCGGGGGGTCTTTTATTTTTTCTTTTCAGTGCTTGACTCTGATCCCTTCTTTTCAGTGCTTGACTCTGATCCCTTCTTTTCACGGATTGAATCTGATCCCAAATCTGCCGTTAACTCTGATCCCAAAAAGTCTTTAATATCACGTATACTGTTTAAAAGCTGGGCAGGGAAAACAATGGTTGAATTTTTCTCTGCAGCGATGTTACTGAGCACTTGCATGATACGCAGTTGCAGCGCCACTGGATGTTCGGTTATAATATCTGCTGCATCTCCCAGCCTTCCGGCGGCCAGGTATTCACCTTCGGCGCTGATGATTTTAGCTCTTTTCTCCCTTTCAGCCTCAGCTTGCAGGGCAATAGCTCTTTGCATGCTGTCTGGTAGTTTAATATCCTTTATTTCCACAGTGGTTACCTTTATACCCCAGGGTTCACTGTGTTGGTCTATAATTTTCTGGATACTGGTATTTACCTTGGGCGTTTCGGATAGAACCTCGTCTAAAGTGAATTGACCCACCACACTTCTCACTGTGGTCTGGGATATTTGGTTTACTGCCCGGTCGTAACTTTCAATTTCCACCACGGCTTTATATGCGTCTACCACTTTGAAATAGGCAACTGCAGCCACGTCAATGGTCACGTTATCCTGAGTGATGATTTTCTGGGCTGGAATAGGCATGGTGACTATTCTCAGAGACGGTTTAACCATCCTATCCACCAGGGGAATGATCAGACGAAGTCCTGGTTCTCTGACTCCAACAACTCTTCCCAGGCGAAATAGAACCCCTCTTTCGTATTGGTTGACTATTCGGATGGAAAGGCCTAAAATAACTAGTATTATAACGACTATTATTAAAATAGTTATCCAATCCATTTTTTTGACCTCCTATTATCTATTTTCTATAGTTCATATTATGTAGGGACTTGTATTAAATTATAACGGTAAGAATTCATGAAAAGAAAATAAAATTACTTAATGGTTCTTAATTATTCAATTAGGTGGGTTCTAAAGTGAATATTGAATCAGATGGATTCTAAAATGGATGTTCAATAGATAGGTTCTAGAATGGATATTTCTATCAAGATAGTTCTAAATAGAACATTATTAACCATTATAAAGCATTTTAATACCCTTTAGATGAATTTAACAATAAAATATGGATTTAAAAATGAATAATGATATTCTGATTTAATTAAGATAGTAATCGAATCAATGGGTTTTAAAACTATTGGTTCAAATGAGGTTCTAGAATGAATTTGATCAATAAACTATTGAATTCCCTAATGTCCAAATTTAGGAGGGCATATGCTGATGAGTAGATATTCCATTTCAAAATAGATATTCATTATTGATAATTGTTTCAAAAAATGAATAGAAAGCGCTGTAAAATATGGTTCATTTTTAAAATCTTCTTTTGAGAGCCATCATAAGGACATATTTTGGGAAATGGGATCTTAGGATTTATAATAAAAATAATAAAACTTAAAGGCATGGTTTTCCCTGACTGAAAGTTAGAATTACCTTTTAAAATGCTTTAAATCGAAAAAAGAGTGTTATAAGTGTCTTTTTTTCAGAATAAAATCAAAAGCTTTATATATGATGTTCATTTGATTATTAAATTGTCCTAGAAAAAGTCTTAAAATCTAAAAATCCTGAAAAAAATAAATAGAAATTATGGACGGGGTAAAATTAAACGGAAAATCTTATTTTCAGTGTTATTAATATTTGTTTTAGCACTCTTTTTAAACTTCAGCGAAGTATCTGCAGCAGATAACCAGACAGACATCTTGAATCAGAGTTCTGGTCAAGATTTATCAGTCCAAGATTTATCAGATAACGAGAATAATCAAAGTTCAGATAGTGGGAATAATCAAGGTTCAGATCAGCAATCAACAATCACTGAAACCAGTTCTATTTTTGCTAATGCGGTTAATACTGAAAATTCACCAACTACAACCACGAATGGAAGCATCAATGAAATTAATATTAATGCTGCAGCTGGAACCACCAAGGTGAGTTTCACCAGTGATGAGGTAATTAGTGCGGCTAGTTGGGTGAAAGGTTATGTGGATGTGAATCATACTCTCCCAGATTATGTGATTATTGATGGAATATATGTGGATATGCCCTCATTTTTAAAGCTTTTAACCAGTAACGTGTTACAAATTAATAACGGAACAAGCTTGTCCATTGATTATTTGGTTTTTAACCCGGCTCCTGTTCCTAGGGATTCTATTCGAAGTGGGGATATGGTTAAGGCGGAGTATTTGAAGATTGCGGGTGATGTGAAGTCTTTTATGGACAGAACTGGTGTTGCGCCGGAGTATGCTTATAATGCCAGTTTGGGTTTGTATTTTGGTTACCAGAACATGGTTTACACTTATGCCAAAGTTCTGGATTCCTACGGCACTAAAGGGGTGTTACCCGCTTATGTTAGTTTAAAACCGTGGAGTTTGGTTGTTAATCCTCCGGTGAGTTTCACTGTTGATGAGGTGACCGGTGCGGCTAGTTGGGTGAAAGGTTATGTTGAAACCAACCACAGGCTTCCTGATTTTGTGGTTATTGGTAGTTTTAATGTGGGTATGTCTTCTTTTCTGGAGCTTTTGGCTACTGGTGTGTTGCAGATTAATAATGGTACTGGTACGATGGTGGATTATGTGTCTTTTGGTGTGGCTCCTGTTCCCAGGGATTCTGTTCGGAGTGGGGATCTGGCTAGGGCGGAGTATTTGAAGATTGCGGGTGATGTGAAGTCTTTTATGGATAGGACAGGTGTTGCGCCGGAGTATGCTTATAATACTAGTTTGGGTTTGTATTTTGGTTATCAGAATATGGTTTATACTTATGCTAAGGTTCTGGATTCTTACGGTGCTAATGGTGTTTTACCCGCATATAGCGCCCTGAAGCCCTGGAGATTTGTTTCTGATTTGAATGCAGTGACTTTTACCACCGATCAGGTGGGGGTTGCAGCCAGCTGGGTAAAAAGTTATGTGGAGACTAAACATAATCTCCCGGATTATGTGATCATCGGCAGCTTCAATGTGAGTATGTCTTCGTTTTTAGAGCTTTTGACTACCAGTGTGTTATTTATAAGCAACAATACAGACGCAACAGTTGATTGCACCAGTTTTGGTGTGGCTCCTGTTCCTAGGGATACTATTCAGAATGGGAATATTTACACTGCAGAGTATCTGAAGATTGCGGGTGATGTGAAGTCCTTCATGGACAGAACCGGGGTCGCCCCGGAATATGCTTACAACACCAGTTTGGGATACTATCTGGGCTACCAGAACCTGGTTTATATGTACGTCATGTTAATAGACTACAACCATAATACGGGAAAAATAGCGGAATATGCAGTAATGAAACCGTGGTTATTCATTACAAATCTAAACTGGGTTTATTTAAATGGATTGAAATATTATCAGCAACCTAACGACTATTCATGTGGACCATCAGCTCTTAAAATGGCGTTATCCAATTTTGGCTTGGATGTTAGCGAAGCATGGTTAGAGCAGGTGGCCTGGACATCTTCAGAATATGGAACTAGTCATAATGGTTTAATTAACGCTGTTTCAAGTGTTAATACAAATTATGGGACCAAATTCTTGTTATTTGATGAAACCTTTACCTCCATAGGGTGGCTTGGACTTCTAAATACATGCATATCCAAAAACTGCCCGGTTATACTGCATATCCAATCATTCTGGAACCCAAATACCTCTGGACACTACGTGGTTTTAACTGGGATAAATATGGCAGAGAGTAAAGTCAGAATCGCTGATCCCTCAGCAGCAATAGGTTACGAGTTCAAATACTTATCGTTTTCAGAGTTGGAACAGAGAATGCAGTGGATAATCAACACTGGAAGATCTTCAGAGCCAGTTATGCCCTTTATTTACACCTGAAAAAAAGTTTGGACTGTCCACAGGAAGTATTGAAACATCCTTTAATCAGATGATAGCTTTTCTAAATTATAATAACATATTATAGCTGGTTCACAGTTAATAATAAGTTAATCGGGTTCTAATAAACTAAAATAAACAATATGCGATTAATGGTCTTTTATATTTCTTTTAAACCCACAATCTCCCTAGAAGATTCAGATTTTCAACATTTTTAATTAGATTTATTTAGGTTGATTTACAGATCTATCTTAAGAGACACAGGGAGAAATCTTATAAGGCATAGGGATGATGGTTATGATCGGAATAATGGCTGATAGCCACGATAATCTGGAGGCCATAAGAAAGGCTGTTAAAATATTTAATGAGGAAGGGGTGGATGTGGTTATACATGCTGGTGACCTGATATCTCCTTTTACAGCTCAGGAATTCCAAAATTTGGACTCTTCATTCATTGCAATATTTGGGAATAACGATGGAGAAAGAGATGGTCTCAGATTGGCCTACCATGATTTGTGCTATTTGGAGGACTTTAAAGAACTTTCCATTGGGGGAAGACAGATAGCAGTGATACACGGCTCAAACCAGATTTTAGTAGATGCCCTGGTTAAAAGCGGAACCTATGATGTAGTAATAAGGGGCCACACCCATAGACAGGAGATAACTGGTGATGGGGCTCTGATTATAAATCCTGGCGAAACCTGCGGATATTTGTCGGGCAGTAAAAGCGTGGTTCTATTGGAACCAGTTGATTTAAACTATCAAGTGTTATATTTTTAATATAGTTAATAATAATTTAATTTTAACCGTTATACTATGATAAAGACCTTTAGGTGATATTTAAGGATCATTAAGCATATTTAATGGTATTAAATGAATATTAGCTTATATCAGGTGGTTTGATGAAGTATAAGACCTGGGCCCTGCTTTTGGTGGGGATAGGAATTCTGGTGGTGATGATTCTAGTTATTGGTCCCGCCAAAATTTTAGGTTCCATAGAAATGGCGGATCCATGGTACGTGGCCCTGGCGTTTGTCTTGCAATTTTTAGTGTACGGTCTTTTGACAGAGAGATGGTCTATAACTACTCATTCTGTGGATATATCTGTGAAAAGGCTGCATCTTCTCCCCATACTTCTGGTGGGCCTGGCCATAAACAACATTACACCCAGCGCTCGGGGAGGGGGAGAGCCCATAAGGGCCTACATACTTAGCAAATATGCAAGCTGTCCACTGGAAAAATCTTTTGCAACGGTAATAGCTGATAGGGGTTTGGATACACTTCCATTTGTTGTTCTCGCGGTTATAACCATAATTTTCGCTGTTTTGTACCTGAAACTATCCTTTCTGGTTATAAGTGCCCTTGTCATCTCCCTGGTGGTACTGGTAATAGTGTTTTTTCTGGCCCTTTACATGTCTATAAACCCGAAAATGGGTGAAAGAGTCACCCGGTGGCTTTTGAAGATATTAAAAAGGTTTTCAAAAAAACAACACAGTAAAATTGAGAGGAGAGCCCTAAGTGCCGTGAACGGCTTCCAAAGTAGCATTAGAACTTTGTTAAAAAATCGTAAGGTCCTTTTATACGGCATTCCCCTGTCCTTCCTCATCTGGTTTGTGGAGATATTAAGGGTTTACCTGGTTTTTGCAGCTTTCAATGCTGACGTCTCTCTGGGGGTAATAGCTGCAGTCTTCGTTATTGCCACTTTGATTGGCTTGATTCCCTTACTTCCTGGCGGAATGGGGGCTGTGGACGGGATGATGATTGTATTCTTCTCCCTGGCAGGTGTACCTCCTTCTGTAAGTGCCGCGGCCACCATTGTAGAGAGACTGATATCCTTCTGGATGACTACTTTTCTGGGTATAGCGCTGCTGCCATATTTTGGCTCCGGAGTGATAGAGAAGCTTTCAGGGAAACTTTGAGAGATTAAATGGTCATCTGGTCTTAATATTAAAATTTTAAATCCTATTTAAAACAATTTAAAAACAATTTGAATTTTATTAACAAATTAAATTTTATTCAAACAATTTAAGTCCCATTAACAAATTAAATCTTATTTAAAAACATTTTAAAACCAGTTATGAGCTGTTAAATTATCTATTATTTCCAGGGATTTTCAGGTGTTTAAAGACAAGAAATAATTATAAAAATATAAAAAGGATTGAAATCTATGATCCCATAGGTTTATTTATCCAATAAACGATAGCTCACTTAAGAGAAATTGAGGTGTTAATATGGTAATGACTGACGAAATGATGGAAATAATTGAAAGTAGTAGAGCATACGTGGCCACTGCCACCACCAATGGTGTTCCTAATGTGGTGCCCATCGGATTTATAAAGCCCCTGGACAATAAGACGGTGTTAATCGCCGACAGTTACATGGTAAAAAGCAGGGCAAACCTGGAAGCAAACCCTAAACTTGCTTTTGTGGTGCAGGACGCTGCCAAGTATCCTTACCAGTTTAAGGGCTCCGTTGAAATCTTTGAATCAGGAGAATACTTTGACCAGGTAGTGGAATGGGTTAAGGAAACCAACCCTCTGGCCCCTAAACCAAAAGCAGCCATTTTAATAACAATTGAAGAAGTTTACTCAGTAAAAGTAGGAGACGCAGGCAAAAAGATTGCCTGATCTTTTATAGAAAGGTGAAACAATGGATTTAAACGGTGTAGAAATAGAAGATACCTTTGCCGAAGCATTCGACATATATGTTTCCAAGTTCCTGATTACAGCTGCTACCCAGAAATTCGCTAAGATAGCAGCAGACGAAACAGTGGGATTCGGATCATCGGTTATAATGTGCCCTGCAGAGGCAGGAATTGATAGATACGTACCACCAAATGAAAGTCCTGACGGAAGGCCGGGATACGTGGTAATGATCTGCCACCCCAAAAAGGATGAACTGGAACACCAGCTCCTGGAGAGAATCGGTCAGTGTGTGCTCACATCAGCCACCACCGCAGTTTTCGATGATATGGGGAGTGAAGCGGATGAAAAACTTAAAATTGGATACAAACTCAAATTTTTTGGAGATGGATTCGAAAAAGAAGACCAAGTAGCTGGAAGAACCGTTTATAAGATTCCTATAATGTCTGGAGATTTTATAATAGAAGGGGAATTAGGAATTAAAAAAGGAGTAGCTGGTGGAAACTTCTTTGTAATGGCTGAAAATCAGGCATCAGCATTATTAGGGGCAGAAGTTGCTGTAGACGCTATAGAGAATGTTCCAGGAACCATAACCCCATTCCCTGGTGGAATAGTAGCATCCGGGTCTAAAATAGGCTCTAAATACAAATTCATGTCTGCATCTACCAACGAGAAATTCTGCCCCACCTTACGTGGTGAAGAAGGTGTGACCTGTGAAATTCCCGATGGAATCAACGGCATATACGAAATAGTTATTGACGGTGTGAGCGAAAAAGCATTAGAAGAAGCCATGAAGGCAGGAATATCTGCAGCAGTAAAAATACCCGGTGTCAAAAAGATATACGCCGGTAACTACGGCGGTACCCTGGGTGCATACCAGATATGGTTAACAAAACTCTTTTAAGCTGTTTGAAAATCATCAACAGCTTTTTATTTTTTTATTTTTATTGAATACTGGATTCGGTACATCTCATTTTTCTCATAAATTTTATTTAATGAATTATTCTATACAGATTTCCTTGGAATTTTCGCTTTCCACGATCTCCCAGATCTCCTCTTCAGGAAGGTCAACCCCTAGGAGTATCCCCATTTTGCCCAGAGCTTCTTCTATTTTTTTAATGGTCTTAATGTCAGATGCAGATATGGTATGTGAATGTATATGTCGTGATATCTCGGATAGGGCTTTAAGTGATCTTTTTGCATCGGGTTTGTTGTATTCTTCTTCACATCTTTGCAGATCATTTTCATCCCTTATATAGAGCTTTCTGGTTACAACCTGTCTTACCCCGGGAAGATAATGTTTTGAATCCAGTATGTGGCCGCCCAAACCTATCACTATCTTCTTATCATCGGTCTCCCCTGCCTCATGTCTCAGGAGCATTTCACTGACCCTTCCGTATGCTTTGATTTTTTCAATTACTTCCTTACGAGACAGGTTAACACCTAAAAGAAGACCTTTGGCCTTAAGTTCTTTCTCTATTTTGCCCAGACTATTGGTATCCGGGCCTGAAATCCTGTGGGAATGTATTCCACCACCGGATAGGGTATATAATCTTTCTAATGATTCCATTCTGGTTGAATCCTGCTCCAGTCGGCTTAAAAATCTTTCCATTTCCTCTGGATCTGATAGGCCCACCTTCCTGTGCAGGGGTTCTTTGAATCCGGGGAGGTAGTATTCGATGTCTTCGATGGTACCGCCGTGTTTTAAGACAATTTCTGCTTCTTCACGTATATCTTTGATATCATGGGTTTCTGTGATCTTGATCTCAGGTTTGATAACGATTTCAACCAGTCGACCGTATTTCTTAGCAGCCTCCCTTATTTCATCCTCGTTAAGATCAACACCTAATAGAAAACCTTCTTTTTTAAGCTCGTTTGCCACAGCATCCAGAGCTTCTTGGTTAGGTCCTGAAATCCAGTGGGAATGGATGCCACTCACAGACTCGTAGATCCGTTCTAAAGATTTTTTTCTGGCGGGGTCACGCTCTAAACTTTCTAAAAAACGGTCAAGCTGGTCTTGATCAGAGACGCCTACTTTTCTTGCCAGAGGTTCTTTAAATTCTGGAAGATGGTATTCTATGTTCTCCAGGGTGCAGCCGTGTTTTAAGATTATTTCTGATTCACGCCTGATATCATTCACCCCGTGCATCTCCGTGATCTTCATTATGGTGGGCTGTATGGCTGCAAAATAGATGTCTTCTGCTCCGCTGGTCTCTGGAGATATTACCTTATCTGCTCCGGACCGGTAGAGTCTTTTTATATTCTCTTTTTTGCTGGCCCTGGTAACGATCCATATTTTTTCCTGCAGCTCTCGGGCGGTGAGGGTGATGAACAGGTTATCCACATCGTCTCCGGTGGTTATTATGACTCCTCTGGCTCTTTCGATGCCGGCGTCTATCATAATGTCCTCATCCGTGGCGTCGCCAGGAATGGCCAGGACATTCGGCTTCTCCCACAACTCCTTTTCAACAATTCTTCTATCTCTTTCTATTATTATCGCGATTTGATTTCTTTTTTCCAGTTCTTTATGGACAGCGCTACCAACCCGGCCATAGCCGCACAGAACAAAATGATTTTTAGTCCCGGCTATCCGCCTTCTCTGTCTAGCGCCACTGGTTATATCTTCTAATGCCATGGTAACCACCGTTATTGTTAATGTAAAGGCATATGCCACTAAACCGACACCACCCAGCACCAGGGTGACGGTAAAAAGTTTTTGTAGTGGAGTTATGGGACTTATATCACCATAACCCACGGTTGCTATAGTTATAACTGTAAAATAAAGGGAATTTATAGGATCCAATTGCATTATGAGCGTGGATCCGATTATTCCATAAACTATCAACCCACTAACTCCGATTAAAGCATATTTAACTATTGAAAATGGAATTGGAGTAATTTCTTTGGGTAGGGGCAGGGTAAGTATGGATGGTTGTGCCACAGGATCACCGTTTGTATATGAATTTGAAATCCTCGAAGACACCTCAAATAAAATTAATTAGGTAATCTCGAAGTCATGGTTAAATATCCTCTGTTAAGTTATACATCTATTTTCTTTCTTTATTTTATATGATATTTTGAATCTTTCTTTATATGATATTTTGGCATATTTCTTGTTACTTTTTTTGTTAATCCTATTATTGTATCACTTTAATTTATTTTCTCAGTCTTTAAATCTATCGATTTATTTAGCTTCAAAGTGTTATTCGTTATATAAACGAAAAATATTTTCTTATGATCCCCCAATTTTAATAAATGGAAAATTAACAAGAATTAAGCGAAGCTGAAGTGGGAACTCTCCAATTTAAAAGATTATTAGTGCCAATTAGGATAAATATAAACAAATAAAAAAAATAATATAAAGAATCATTGAGGACATGTTATAAATCATAATAGAGCTGTTGGGATATAATAAAACATAATAATATAAATATTATAATTAATAAGTTATAAGTAGTGATATTATGACCCCCAAAGACATGATGGTTGTTGATGCCAATGCAGAGGCACTGGGAATTCCCCGTTCCTCTCTCATGGAAAATGCAGGCAGGTGCTTAGCTTATAGAATATTCCACATCTCAAAACCAGGTAAAGTAGCAATATTTGCAGGGACTGGTGGAAATGGGGGTGATGGATTTGTGGCTGCCAGATATCTCCGTAACCGGGGATTTGAAGTTGAAATTTTCCTTCTGAACCATCCTTCCCGTATAAAATCAGAAGAAGCCCGGGAAAACTGGAAAGTGCTTCAGAGGTTCAGGAAAAATTTTAATCCCCTTAAAATATGGATAATAGAGGATTCGTCCAGCCTCCAAGCTAAAGATGCAGATATCGTGGTGGACGCCATTCTGGGAACCGGAATAAAAGGGGAGCTTAGGGAACCAGTATCAACGGCCATAGAAATTATCAACAGTTCAAAAGGAGTTAAAATAGCGGTAGATGTTCCCAGCGGACTGGATCCCCTCACCGGCGAGGTTTATGATAAGGCGGTGAAGGCTGACTTCACAGTGACCTTTCATCAGGCCAAAAAAGGCCTTAAAATGGCAAATAAAGATTACGTGGGGACTATTCATGTCTGTGATATTGGAATCCCACCTGAAGCCCAACTGTTCACCGGCCCTGGGGACCTTCTAAGGCTTAAAGATAGAGATAAAAATTCTCATAAGGGACAGAACGGCCGGGTACTGGTTATAGGTGGAAGTAAAGATTACAGCGGTGCACCTGCCCTGGCGGCCCTTTCATCTCTGGCATCCGGGTCCGATCTGGCGTTGGTAGCCTGCCCTGCATCTATTTCTTCTCCAATAAGATCCTACTCTCCAGATTTAATTGTAAGAACCCTTTCAGATGACTTTGTCAGCCCTAAAGATGTTGATCAAATCTTAAAGATTTCAGAAAACTTTGATTCTCTGGTAGTGGGGTGTGGCCTGGGAAGGGAGGATGAAACAGCAGTGGCCTTAAATGATCTGCTGGCCGAAGTTCAAAAACCAGTGTTAATTGATGCAGACGGACTAAAACTATTGGATCTGGACTTAATTAAATCGGCAAAAAATGATGCGGTTTTAACACCACATAAAGCAGAATTTAAGGCTGTTTTTGGTTCAGAGATCCCTGAAGATCTGGAAGATAAAATGGAAATGGTCCAGGATGCTGCAAAAAGCTGTGGATGTACGGTTCTACTGAAGGGCGCGGTGGACATCATCTCCAATGGCCATAAGATAAGACTCAACTCCACTGGCAACCCGGGAATGACCGTAGGTGGCACTGGAGATTGTCTAGCTGGTTTAGTAGGTGGATTGATGGCTCAGGATTATGATGGATTTGAAGCGGCCTTTTTAGGGGCTTATATAAATGGACGGGCGGGAGATATTGCAGCAGAAAAATATGGCTACCATTTTACTGCAACCAACCTTTTGAAGTTCATTCCAGAGGCATTCAAATAATAAGATTGTCGTTGTAGGATTATAAATAAAAAGAGGGTTTAAAGGAAGATATAAAGTAAGAATGGGGTTTAAAAAAAGATATAAAGTAAGAATGGGGTTTAAAAAAGATATAAAGTAAGAATGGGGTTTAAAAGAAAATTTTATTATTCAGTTTTAAAAGCCAAGCCGTTTAATCCCCAAATTTGATCATCTTTTTTGGCTCAAAATTGGTTTGCATGGTCCAGAAGTATGCTGCGCCTTTGGCAATGCGGAAGATTATCAGTCCCGGATGATCAAAAGTCATACCAAACTCTTTAAGAAATGGTCTGTCTTCCAAAACCTTCTTTTTAAGTTCTGGATCGTCCATAAATTCCACTTCACCAGCCACTCTCATCATGGTCCCGGTGCCTTGTTCATCTGGCTGCCAGAAACATGCCTCCACTTTTGGATTTCCCTGAAGCTGTCCATACATATCTTTCACAGCACCTATCTGGAAATAAAATCCGTTTTCATCGGCGAACCAGAACCCAAGCGCCCTTACTCTGGGCTGTTCTCCCTCTGCTGTGGCCAGATAACAAACAGGTGTTTCGTTTGCAAATTTTATGCAGTCTTTAAATTCCATAATATATCCCCTCCTTTTCCTAAAATCCTCTAATGAATGTTCAATTAATAATGTATATTTGAAAATATATTAATATAGTTAATTTTTAATGTATAACTAATAAAAACCAAGTGCCTTGGCCACTATCAGAAGGAACACTCCAATTATTCCTCCAAAACCGGCAATCAGCACGGTTAATATATTAATGGGAATCTTGAAAAAGGGAAGCAGGTTGAATAAAAAAAGAATTATAAGACCTAAAATCGCATTAAGCAGGATGTAAAGAAGGATTTTTCCTATTTTTAGCAGTATTTTAATTCCAAATATTAAAATAATTACTATGATGGTGCAGATTATGATTAATGAGATGATATCCGTATCATTCACGACCTTAGACTTGGAGAACTTATTCTAATTTATCATTTTATAGGTCTCAAAGATTTTTATCAATTTAATCCTTCTTACAGACCTTTTGGTAGCATGCGGCCTGCATACCGTAATTTTTGACCATCCCGGCCATTTCCCTCTGGTCCATCTCTTTATCTTCAAAGGAAACAGCTTCTTCCTGGTAGAGGCTGAAGGGCGATTTCCTACCTAAAATCCTTAAACCGCCTTTGTGCAGTCTTAACTTCACTATACCAGACACTC
>JADGNH010000023.1 GCA_017883605.1 Methanobacteriaceae archaeon | reverse complement strand
CATAAGTTGAATTTATTTTAATCTAAATTATTATTTTCAAAAATTTAATTCAGAAATTATTATTTTATGATTTTTAATTCAAAGTTATTTCAAAAAATTTATATTCACCCTTCTTAGAACCTTATTTAAAAAGAAGTTTAATTTTGGAGGTTATCATTTGTCACCTTTTAGAAGAATACTAGGCAGAGGTTCTAAGCCCATCATCGCCAAAAGCAAGTATGTATCCATTGAAGAAGTAAAAGCAAACCCTTATAGTACCATAAAAAAAGTAGGTGCAGGCATTTCCATGGAGCCTGACATGTACTACATCGTGGCCTCAGTTGAATTAGGGAACACCACCACTAAATGTATTTTAACCGCTACCAACCTCAAAGACAGTCACACCTATCTCCTGGACAAGACTGTGAACATGACCAGGGACATCCGACCACCTAAAAAAGGTGAAAAGGTCTTTGGGGAAACAGTGTGGAAGGTGGAACTTACCAAGGAATCAGTGGCTGAGATGGTGAGAGACACCATCTTGGAATCAGTTAAAAGAGCTGAAATAAGTATTGATAAAGATCTTGATTTCGTGGTACGATCAACCGGTGTTACCGCTGGATTTGCATCTCCAAAAGAAGTGGGGGACCTGATCATAGCCCTGGCCAACGGCTGCCTGGAGGCAGGCATACCTCCCAGAATGATGGCACCGGCCATGTCTAAGGATAATTTCCCAGAACGCTTAAGGAGTTACACCCTTATTGATGAGGTGATGTTCGACGGAGCAGTGGTCAGTGTACTCCCACCCACAGGAAGGGTAGTAGTTGCTAATGAAATGGAAGGTGAACTGGTAACTGCCGGTATAAAGGCAGGTGCTAAATGGACCAAAGTAGATTACCGTAACCCGGTGGTTTCCATGGATTTTGGGACCACCCTGGCCGGTAGGATTACCAACGCTGAAGAGCCCTACGCCCGTACTATTGGAAACTTCTGCGGCCTGGCCGGTGCTGTATCTGATGCCATAATCAGGGGAACTGAGAAGGTTGACCAGAGAGGGGGTGCCGCATTGGACCTCTATACTAAGGATATAATAAAAAACGCGGATTGGAAAGCGGCCAAAAAATTTGCAGAAGAAGCCCATGAATACGTTGACATCAGAAAGGTCCCTGAAGATAGGGACAGATTTGGAACGGTGCCAGTTGACCCTCACGCAGCATATGATGCCGGTACAACTCTTATAGGTTGTGATGTGGGTACAAATGGGGATCAGATCCATCAGCTGACTGAAATTGGCCATGAAATATACCAAAGTGCCGGAATCCACACCTTATTCGCCACCCTGGATCATGTCAGTGCTCTTATTGTGAAACGGCTGGTGGATGAAGCGGTAGATGAAAATGTTATCGCAGAAGGATCTGTTCTGGGGATAACCGGCAGGGCCGGTATAACTGGAAGGAAACCGAATTTAATCCTTGACTACACTAAAGATTACTTTAAAGACACTTTATTCGTATCTGATGCCCTGGCTTTAGGAGCGGCGGTAATGGCCCGTTGCATGAACTCCATTGGAACCCCAAAAA
Organism: Methanobacteriaceae archaeon; assembly: GCA_017883605.1. Classification (GTDB taxonomy): domain Archaea; phylum Methanobacteriota; class Methanobacteria; order Methanobacteriales; family Methanobacteriaceae; genus Methanobacterium_A. The sequence goes on along the minus strand of JADGNH010000023.1, from coordinate 17,647 downwards.
TCCCACTAGGAGGTCGGCGGGGCGGTCCCTGTATACTGGGCCAGCGCAGGAAGCTGCAGAGGGAAAAAGGAATGTAAGGGATTATTTTTTTTTATTTTCTTAATTTCTTTATTTTTACCTGATTTTTGAAATTAGGAGGACTACTTGATGGTAACCGCTTTAATAATGGCTGGTGGAAAAGGTACCAGAATGAAATCTGATGGTAAAAAGCTTATTATTGAGGATTTTGATGGTAAAAAGCTTATTATTGAGGATTTTGATGATGGAAAACTTGATGTAGAAAAACCCCTCATTGAGATAGGGGGAAAACCCATGATCCAGTACGTTATTGACGCAGTTCTCGGAGCAGATGAACTGGATGATCTGGTGGTTGCTACCAGTAAGCACACTCCTAAAACCACTGAATTTGTGAAAAATCTAGATATCAAGATCATTGAAACCACCGGACAGGGTTACATCGAAGATCTCAGGTTTATACTTGAAATATCAGAATTGGGAGATGATGAAATTATACTCACCATAACCTCTGATATGCCTCTGGTTACCAGTGAAATTATAGATCATGTCTTAAGAAAGTATAAAATGTCTGGAAAACCAGCCATGTGTGTGGCTGTTCCGTTGGAAATATTCAGAGAATACGGTTTGAAACCCAGTATTTTAGTGGGGGATGCGGTTCCTTCGGGATTAAATATATTAAGAAGAAGCAACAAGCAACAAGATGAGGAAGTGTTGAGGCTGGAGAAAATTGAACTAGCCTTAAATATTAATAGCCCGGAAGATATAATACTATTAGAGAAAATTTTGAGGGATGAATAATATTTGAGTATATTATCATAAGTTGGTTAATACACAGGGAAAGTTTGGGGTGATAAGTATGGTCGTAGAAGAGAGAAAACTTATAAGAGGGGAAGAAAAGGTCTGGAGCGAGATTAAAGGATACCAAGTGGCTACAAACAACGCTAGAATATTGGGGGAGCTTGAAGAGCTTATAATCAACGGTAAAACTGGTAAAATAACAGACGTGGCAATAAAGGTGGAGAAAGGTAGAAACGTCAATATAAAAGGGGCTAAGATGAAAGGAGATATTTTAATGGTTCCATTTGGAAAAGTGGAAAAGGTAGGAGAGTTTATAATAATCTCTGAAAGCTAAAATCCCATTTTCCTATAATTTCCTCTTTTTTCTTATGAATTTCCATTTTTCTTATAATATCTATTTCTTGATAGCGGATGTTTTTGGAACTATTTTATAGAAATTCAAGAAGTTATTTATAGAAAGGATGTACTACGGAGTCTTTATTATCTAAAATTTCATTTACGGATGGTTCTTGAGCAAAGGCTCTTCTTATGGCCATCTTTGTTGTTTGTAGTTGTAGCGATATATTTTATCGGGTCTTCTGCTTCTGGATTCATTTCCCTCACCCACTAATGCTTCGCCATTTAAGTACATAAAAACACCTCTTTCGTTTACACAATCAAATTTTTTTTACAAACCTAGATTAATCTTTTCCAATCAAAAAAAAATTAAAGAAAAAAATAAAAAAAAATAATCAAGTATAGATTTTTATAGACCTTTACATACCCTGCAAACTCATATCCAACATCCTTTTGGTTTCTGCAGCCAGTTCTGGGGGCAGTCCTGTGATATCCATGCTCAGGAATCCTCTTACGATCATGGAGGCAGCTTCATCTTCAGTCAGGCCACGGGACATAAGATATAAAACTTCTTCTTCTGCTATTTTACCCACTGCTGCCTCGTGTGACAGTTCCAAATTGGTGGCACTCCCTTCCAGCTCAGGCACGGAATATATCAGGGAATCGTCGGATAAGACCAGTCCCATGCACTCCAAGTGGCCTTTAACCTCCTGAGATCTGCCTGCCAGATGTCCCCGGGTGTATATCTGAGATTTGTCCTTGGAAACAGCCCGGGTTATCATCTCTGTGCTGGAATTTTTACCGGTGAGAATGGTTCTGGAACCAGTATCCAGTACAGATTCTTTCTGACCACCCAAAATAGCCTGAAAAACAGCCCGAGAGTTTTCTCCCTGGCAGTAAGCGGTTGGATAAGTTTGTATAGTCCGTACTGGGCTGGTGAGGATGTAGTTACTGAGGTAGGTGGAATCGTCTCCTAAAATCACTCCGGTTCGAGGCCGCACTTCTACCTGCTCTGCCCAGTTGTGCACCATGGTGAAGGTGATCTTAGAGCCCTTCTTAAGGTAGAATTCTGATACCCCAATGTGCATGGCTGATTGAACGTCTGATCCTGTTGTACAGCCGGTTATGATATGTAGTTCAGCATTTTCTTCGGCAATTATAATATTATGGGCAGTCTGCGCTACGTTAGTGTCACCTATAAACATGCAGGCCTGGATGGGGAATATTTCCTTTGAACCAGGTAAAGCCCTTATAAAGTAACCGCTAGATTCCCTTAAAGCGGTTTCAGCCGTATACTTATCAGTATCAACTGCAACTGCCTTCCACATATAATCATTTAGCCAATCGTACTTTTCAAGAGCATTTTTCATATTCAGGAGCTCTATGGACTCTGAGCTGCAGCTGGTGCAGACTCCTGACTGGTCAATCTGCATGAAAGAACCTGCCCTTCCTGTTCCAGTGGGTTCCACACCTACTTTGAGCACGGTTTTCTTGTATTTTTCTGGGAGTTCTTCCAGGGATTCTATTTCTTCATGTTCTCCTTCCTCTTCCTGTTCGAACTTCTCTACCTCTATATCTTCACCGAGGGCAGCTTTCTTTTCTTTAGCTTTTTTTGCACGTTCTAATGTATCTGACAACATTCCACACACCCTTTGAACCCTTCTTTTCTAATGTCTTCTAATATTTCAGCAGGATTTCCGGAGCAGGCAATTTTACCATCCATAAGAACGTGAGCAGTGTCTCCCCCTACAAAATTTAGTATGTAACCCAGGTGAGTTATTAAAAGCCCGGATTTTTCCCTTAGACCTGGTTTTTTCTCTTTCTCTAGCAGAATATTAATTTCCTCCGCCAGAAGCTCCACGTTCTCAATATCCACTCCAGAATCAGGTTCATCAAACATGATGAAGTCTGGTTCCTGAGCCAGCAGTTGCAGTATCTCTGATCTCTTGACTTCTCCCCCTGAAAAACCCAGATTTACGTCTCTTTCCAGGAATTTTTCGTCGAATTTCAACTTATTGACGATTTCCATCATTTCAGGGCTTAGATCTTCGCTTTTATCCAGTTCATGATGTTCGATTTTCAATAAATCCTTGAGTTTAACCCCTCTTATGGCTGGGGGGTTCTGGAAACTGACTCCTATTCCCATTTCCACCCTTTCTGTGGTGGATAAACTTGTTATGTCTTCTCCTTTAAAAAGGATCTCTCCCCTGGTTATATCGTATTTTGGAAATCCCAGGATACTCATGAAAAGCGTACTCTTTCCGGATCCATTGGGCCCCAGGAGAACGTGTGTTTCCCCTTTGCCTATGTACAAGTCTATATCGCTTAAAATTTCTTTTTCATTCACTTCAACAGCTAAATCAGTTATTTCAAGTAGCAGTTTAACCACCGCCCATAGTTTATCGGTTATTCTTATTTTAATCAATTAAATTAATTTTTGTAATTTGTTTTATTTAATTATGCTCATTAGTTAAAAACTGTTAATTCAGGTTTTTATAAAAATTTTGGACAAAATGGGTTAATCCATGTTATAAATAAGATTTATATAATAGTTTTGAATATATATTCAGTTATGTCCAGGCCCCGGATATTTAGAAGGATATTGGAAGAACCGCAAATACGGTGTTTTAAACCAGATAGAGATGACATGGAATCTATTGAACCCATTAAAGTTACCATAGACGAATTTGAAGCAATTAGACTCAGGGACTACCATGATATTCAACAGAAAAAATCTGCGGATATAATGGGAATTTCACAGTCTACCTTCCATAGGATCTTATCTTCTGCCAGAAAAAAGATATCTAAGGCATTGGTTGATGGAAATATGATAACTATAGTGGGGGAGGATTATATAACTAATAAAAAAAGGTATAAATGCAATGTTTGTGGATTTGAATGGAGCAGCCCGGAAAAAGAATATGATAATTGTCCAGACTGTCAGTCTGAAGACATAAATATTATCATAGATGATGAGAAACTCACAGAAAAAACAGATCCTTCCCTACTCCAGAGAAGGTCTTATGGTGGTAGAGGTATGGGGGCAGGTCCTCCCAGGATTTGCAAATGCCCCAATTGTGGATATGAATCTCTAAAAATATTGGCAGTACCCTGCAGGAATACCAAATGCCCCGAATGTGAAACACCACTTTGTGGGGCAGATTAATATTTTTTTATGGGCTTAATAAAGATGACAATAAGATTTGAATATTAGGGATTAAATTTTTTTCCATTTATAAATTAATTTTTTTACAGAACTCTAATTTTTTTTTACAGGACTCAATTTTGGAAAATTATTTATTTTTACTTTACAATAATATTAATAGGCAATTTTTAGACCTTCAGGGTAATTTTTAGATCCTTCCATATTTACTAATTTATAAAAATTATTATAGAACTCCGGTGGTAATATAATCTTAATAAACTTCTTCCATTACCTAATTCTGTTTATTAACTTAGGTCCTTGATGAGCTAAAAAATGGATTCGTGGCAGAATGAAAAAAGAATCACTTAAAATACCAGATGGTAAGATATTAAAGGAAATGCCTGATCAGGAAGATAATCTCACAAAAATAATCAACAAAAAGCTTAAAGAGTTGGAAAATTTGGAAAAACTCTTAGAAGAAGGAGGAGAACTCCAGAAAGTATATGCTGAGGCCTTTAAACTCTCTGGCTTTGATTGGATCGCTGACCAGCTAGAAGAATATGAAAATCATAACTTATTAGCAGATAGAAATAACCTGGGCTATTTACACGTCCCCCTCATAGATATTAAGAGGATGTTACATTATATTAAAGACAGTTACCAGATTTTAACTCTTGAATTCATAAGAGAAGTTTACATGTTCAAAGAAAGAAATAAAAAAGCCCTTGAAGAAGGTAGAGAGGAACTCTCTCAGGAAGCTATAGAGAATCTGGACAAAACTGTTCTCACGATACTGGAAAAGTGGAGAAGAAACTATGAAGAGAAAGAATAGATATCCGTCTTTTTTGGTAGAGATTCTCATATTTCTCCTGTCATTTACCGGGCTTAAACAACACGAATCAAGAACAACGGGGTTAAGAGCAGCACCCCACTAAACTAATAATAAAAATCCCAAAACAAGCCAAAAATCAGCAACTGGAAAAGAAACCTGAGACCGATTTAAGGGACCAGAAAGAATTCAGGAAACAACTGAATAATAGACGGAACCTAAAACGAGAATTAAACGGTCTTAAAAAGTTCCATCACTAATTGAAAGTTTAAACAGTTATTAAACCTATTTAATCTTATTTCTTAAATTGAACTTATGAAAAACTCTAATTATACAATTTAAGGTTATATAAGATCATCTTAAATAAAATACAACAAAATTATTGATTCTAAATATTAAAGGAAGATTTCTTATTAATTAAATATTATAGAATTCACGTTAAAAAGGGTTATGGAGATATTTATCAACATTTAAAAGAATATTAAACTCAGATCTAAGTTCTTATCTGGTATTAAAAGAACCAGAATTCATATTCAACTATATAAACTTTTCGAATTTGTTTTATAAGTAACCTTTATAATAACTATTTTTATATCCATATATTGTACATTAATGGGTACAAAAATATACAAAGATAATGATGGTACAGTTGAATAGTACATCTACAAATCGAGGAGGAAACTCTAATGGCTGAGGATGACGTGAAATTAGTAATGTTTTGTTGTAACTGGTGCTCCTATGGTGGAGCTGACACCGCTGGTACTGCAAGGATGCAATATCCTCCAAACGTCAGGGTAATAAGAGTAATGTGCTCTGGACGTATTGAACCACAATTTATTTTTAAGGCTTTCCGAGAGGGAGCTGACGGTGTTATCGTAGCAGGATGTCACCATGGTGACTGTCACTACGACGCTGGAAACTACAAACTAGACAGAAGAATGAGATTAATATACAAACTGGCAGATGATCTGGGAATTGGAAGAGAAAGAATACACCACGACTGGATATCTGCATCAGAAGGAGAAAAATTCGCAGATACTGTTAAGATGATGGTAGATCGGATCAGAGGTCTGGGCCCATCACCACTAAAAGAACAGCTGGCCGTTGAGGCTTAAGCGGAGGAAAATAAATGGCAGAAAAAGCAAAAATCGCAACCATGTGGTTATCAGGATGTTCAGGCTGTCACCTGTCCATTGCAGATGTGCATGAGGCACTCTTAGATGTGTTGGAACTGGCAGATTTTGAATTCAGCCCGGTACTCATGGATGTAAAATACGATGAAGTTCCAGACGACCTGGATGCTATTATAATAGAAGGAGGAATCCGTAACGATGAAAATCGTGAGTTAGCGGAAATGCTCCGGAAAAAAGCCAAAATAGTCATCGCATACGGTGTCTGTGCCGTATATGGTGGACCACAGGGACTGGGAAATCTCCACACACCCGAAGACCTTATAGAAGAAGCTTACATTAATTCACCAAGCACACCTAACCCTGAAGGTGTTATACCATCTGAAGATATACCACACCTGGAAAGTAGAGTAAGACCACTGGCAGAGGCTATACCAGTAGATCTAGCCATCCCTGGATGTCCCTGCAAGTCTGATATAGCTGCAGAAGCAATTGTAAATCTACTTACCGGTAAAGAAATAACCTTACCAAACACCAACCTCTGTGAAGTTTGTCCCAGAGAAAAGCCACCAGAAGGAATGGCCATGGACAAAATCGTAAGGCAGTTTGAACTGGGAGTACCAGAACCAGAACTATGTCTGGTACCACAAGGACTGATCTGTATGGGACCTTCAACCATCTCTCTCTGCGGAGCAGAGTGTCCTACCATAGCCATCCAGTGCAGAGGATGCTACGGACCAACCACCAAGGTCATGGACCAGGGTGCCAAGATGATATCAGCTATTGGATCCGACTTTGGGGTGGAAAGAGACAAAACCGTAGACCCAGAAGAAGTTGCTGACCAACTGGACGATGTGGTAGGTACATTCTACACCTTCACACTCGCATCTGCTTTAGTACCTAAAAAGGTGCAAAAGGAGGGAAAATAAATGGTTAAATTAACAATGGAACCGGTGACCCGGATTGAAGGTCACGCAAAAATTACAGTAGAGCTGGATGATGCAGGAAATGTGTCAGATACCAAACTCCACGTTATGGAGTTCCGTGGATTTGAAAAATTCCTACAGCAAAGAAACATTGAAGAAGTACCACGAATAGTACCAAGAATCTGTGGTATCTGTGACGTGCAACACCACCTGGCCGCTGCTAAGGCTGTTGACGCATGTTTCGGATTCGAAAATGGAACAGACATTCTCCCCACTGCCTACCGGATGAGGGAGATCATGAACTGGGGATCCTACACTCACTCCCACGCACTCCACTTCTACTTCCTGGCAGCCCCTGATTTCATAGCGGGAAAAGACAGAAAAACCAGAAACGTCTTTCAGATCATAAAAGACGCACCTGAACTGGCTTTAGGAGCTATTGAGCTCAGGAAAAATGCTTTAGACATAGTTAAAGCTACCGGTGGAAGATCGATACACCCCACATCATCCACTCCTGGTGGAATATCCACAGAACTGGATGATGAAACCCAGAAAGACCTTCTAAAAAAAGCTCAAAGAAACGTTGAACTAGCAGTAGCCACCATAGAAACAGCTAAACCAATATTTGAGGAAAATATTGACCTGGTAAACTCCTTAGGTAACATAGAAACCAAACACATGGGTCTAGTCAAAGATGGTGTATGGGATGTTTACGACGGTGACGTGCGAATAAAAGACCAAGAAGGTAATCTCTTCCGAGAATTCAAACCAGCAGACTACCTGGACACCATAGCAGAGCATGTTAAACCATATTCCTGGCTGAAATTCCCCTACATAAAAGATCTGGGCTACCCCGAAGGTATTTACCGAGTAGCACCACTTTCCAGGATTAATGTGATAGACAAAATGCCGGATGTCGCACCACAAGCACAGGACTACTTAAAAGAATTCCGAGGCGCCTTTGGATACGCACAACAGACCCTATTGTTCCACTGGGCACGACTCATAGAATTGGTAGCAGCCACTGAATGTGCTGCCGATGCACTGGAAGATGATCTATCTGGTCAGAAATTCCCAGAACCAATGGAAAGACAGGCCGGTGAAGGTGTAGGAATTGTAGAAGCACCAAGAGGAACTTTAACTCACCACTATGCCTGTGATGACAATGGACAGATAACCAAAGCCAATATTGTAGTGGCGACTATTCAGAACAACCCCGCCATGGAGATGGGTATCCAGAAAGTGGCAAGAGACTACATAAAACCAGGTGTAGAAGTAGACGACAGCATTTTTAACTTGATGGAAATGGTAATAAGGTCTTACGACCCATGTCTATCCTGCGCAACCCACACCATTGACAGTCAAATGAGGCTTGCTACCCTTGAAGTATACGACAGTGAGGGACACCTTATTACTAAAATCTAAATGTGGGTGAGAAAAAAAATGATAGTAGTCAACAAAGAAGACTGTATTAAATGTGGAGCTTGTCAGGGGACCTGTCCCACCACTGCTATTGCATTGGAACCTGATGATTTGATATACTGTGACATGTGTGAAGGTGAACCAAAATGCGTTTCCATATGTCCAACTGGAGCTCTTAAAACTGATGAACTGGTGCTTGATGAGTCAGGTAAAAGCCAGACCAGGGTGATATTTAACCCAGCTTTATGTAACGAGTGTGGGGACTGTGTAGAGGTATGTCCTCCTCAGATAATGAAGCTGGATAAGGGTGAAATGAAGAAAATCCCCCTTCACGGGTACTGTGTAATGTGCCAGCAATGTGTAGATGTTTGCCCGGTTGAAGTCATAGGAATAAAAGGTGTTAAAGAACCCAAAAGAATGGAAGGAGAAATTCCAGGACCAATATACATCAAAGACTGCGTTGGATGTGGCATGTGTGTAGAAGAATGTCCTGTGGATGCCATAACACTTTCAGAAGTTGGCGGAACCATTGAAATTGACGAAGACACCTGTATCAAGTGTGGAATATGTGCACAGACCTGCCCCTGGAATGCAGTGTTCATATCAGGCAAAAAACCAGAAAAACGTTCTAAAGAGATGCTGAAATTTGAATTGGACGAGGATACCTGTATCGGCTGCAACCTCTGTGTTGAAGCCTGTCCCGGAGACTTCATAGAAGAAAAACCAGCAACGCTCACTGTTGAACTTCCAGAGATATGTACAGCATGTGGTCTCTGCGAAAACATCTGTCCAGTGGAAGCCATAGACCTTGAAGTGGAGTTAGGACCTGCAAAACCAGCTTCTGATGTGGGATTAGTCTTTGATGAAGATAAATGTAAAAACATCGGAGCCTGTGCCAGAATATGTCCTACCGAAGCTATAAGAGTGGTAACCAATCAAGGGATGGAAGTACCTGGTGACATAGAAAGCAGTGAAGAGCCTTATCTTGCCATGTGTACCCGCTGCGGTGCCTGTACCACAGCATGCCCTGAAGGCGCACTAAAACTGGTGGATATTGACAAGGTGGTAAACGGCGAAGTGGTTAAGCGGCAGAGAGTGGAGTTCAACCCGGCACTTTGTAATGAGTGCGGAGACTGTATAGAAGTATGTCCCTACAACATGCTGAAACTCGTGGAAGGTGAAAATGTACCTCTCAAAGGTTTCTGCATACTGTGTGACCAGTGCATCACTGCCTGTCCAGAAGGAGCATTCTCTCTAAAGTAAACAGATTTTTTTTAAGGTGGATTTTTCCACCTGAACTCTATTTTTTTTTTGAATTAAAATAAAATAATTAATATGGGATTTTTTTAAAATAATAGAGATTGATTTTTTAATAAATTAGACAAGATTTTATAGTATTTAGAATTTTTTCAAGCTATTTTATAATTTTTTAAGCTATTTTACAAATTTTCAAGCTAATTCTATAAAAATTCCATGTTTTTCCAGGTCTATTTCCACTATACGGCCGTCTAACTCTTTTCTCTGATTTAATATATCAATTAAAACTATTCTGTTACTATCAATCTTTATTGAAATAACATCTTCCATTATTTTGGTACCATCTGTGGAGTAAACAGTTGATTCACACATTTTATCACCTTTATATTTAATTAAGATTTTATTAATTAGATTAAGAGGTTATTTAATAGATTAAAAAAAATGTTAATATTAAATTAGGTTAAGAGAATGTTTAATATTATATTTATAATCAAAATTTATATTCAACAGACTTCCCTTTATTCTCAAAAACTTCTCCCTCTTCCATAACCACCCTTCCTCTCACTATGGTCATAACTGGCATTCCTTTAACCTTGAAACCTTCAAATGGCGAATATTTGGCCTTTGACTTGAAGTCATCTGCCCTGATAACTCCCTCTTTTTTCATATCCACCACCACAAAGTCTGCGTCCATACCTTCCCTTATAACGCCTTTAGAGTTAATACCGAAGATTTTTGCAGGATTTTCACAGAAGAGTCGTTTTATATCTTTGAAGGATATCTCCTTTTGATTTATCTGAGTTAAAAGTAGGGGTAAGGTTACTTCCAGGTTGGGAATTCCAGGGGGTGCGTCCCAGATGTTCATCTCTTTTTCTTCCAAGGTATGGGGGGCGTGATCCGTCCCTAAAATGTCAATTCTTCTCAAATCGCTTAATCCTAATTTATGTTTTAAATCTCGAAGTGGGGGGTTGGTTTTTGCCAGGTTCCCGAATTTTTCAAGGTATTTTGAATCTAAAAAAAGGTGGTGTGGCGTTAATTCTGATGTAACCCTAATTTCAGACTGGACATTGTTTATCAGTTCAAGGGATTTTCCCGTACTTACATGGCATATATGAATGGATAAACCAAATTTTAGGGCCATTAAAATAGCATTTGATACGGCAACGGTTTCTGCCCTGGCCGGTCTTGCCTTTCCATAAATTTCAGGGTTTAAGTTTCCTTTCTCTCTTTCCTTAGCAGTGGATCTGTTTACGATTTGTTTATCCTCGCAGTGTAATGAAATAAGAGGTTTATGACCTTTAATTTCTGATATTTCCTGGAAAATTTCGGTTAAAAATTCTTTTTCAACCAGGTCCATGAATATTTTAAATGAAGCCGGTTTAAGTTCCGCCATTTCCTTTATCTGACTGGGATCATCCACTCCAGCGTGAAGGCCAAAATCCACCAGACTTTTTTTATCTGCAATTTCCAGCTTTTCCTGGAAAGCTTGGGGGGTGTTGGTGGGAGGTTTGGTGTTGGGCATGTCCAGCACCGTGGTGAAACCGCCGCAGGCAGCAGCCGCAGTTCCGGTGCGGAAATCCTCCTTATGGGTAAGACCAGGATCTCTCAGATGCACATGGCCGTCTATCAAACCAGGTAAGATTACTGCACCTTTAAGGTCGAGATTTTCTTCACCACCCGGTGCCGCCTTTTTTAAAGATGTGATTTTACCATTCTCAATTCCTATGGCATATTCTCTATTTTCAGGGACAATCTTACAATTTTTAAGCCAGATATCAGCCATCTCTACACCTTCCAATTGTTATTTTGTATTTTGTTGTTATTAGTTTTTATTTTTAAATTTTATTTACTGAAAATAAATTCTGTAAATAGAACTTAAATAAGATTTAAAATGAGAGGGTTTGTAATAGTTATTCAATATTTTTTTCTTGTCTTATAATTTTCATATTGTAAATTTTTCAGATTTAAAATTCACATTGGATTATATTTTTTTCAAATCCATCTTGTCTTATATTTTCAAATTTAAAATCTTTTGATCAGAAAAAAGAAATAATATCATCTTAAAATATAGTTGTGGTAATATGCTTGAAAGAAATGAGTTTGTAAAAAGCTTTATCAGCAGGGATAGGACGCTTTTGTGGGAAGATTCGAGGAAGAAAGCATCTTGGGGAAAGGTCAAAAGTGATGCTGAGATAATCGCCGACTTCACAGAGTACTCTCCGTTACACCGAGGCCATCTGCACTGTATGACCGAAGCCAAGCGTATGGTGCCTGATGGAATTTTCACAGCAGTGGTACCGGGACCATTGGAGCGCAGTGGCAGAGGTTTGCCCTATATCATGACCCGTCAGGCCAGGGCTGAGACTGCCGTTGCAGTCGGTGCAGACGTGGTGGTTGAAGGACCCCCCATGGGCGTAATGGGTTCTGGACAATATTCTCTTTGTCTGGCAAAGATGTTTAAGGCCCTTGACGCTGATCACATTCCCCGAGGTTATAAACCATTGGAGGGCTTTGACCGAATACTAAAGAAAATAAAAGCTGGAGTGGGAGTCGCCCCCAAACCATATAAATTCGTTGATATGGAAACCAAGGAGATCTTAATGAAAGGAAAGCTCGATGAAGATAATTACGTCATAGTTTCACTTTCAAAATCCCTTACAAAAATTGGGTTCCATTTCAAAGATAAATTCATTTTTATAAAACGTATTGAAGGTGTAAGCGGAACTAAAATCAGAGAAGCTGTTATTTCGGGTGAATTAGAAGACGTAGAGGATATGCTGCCATTGGAGACTGCAAAGATTTTGAAGGGGGAGATGAGGAGTAATAGGGCTCCCTTGCACGATGTGAGGGATGTGGAGGGCATACTCCAAACTGCCAATGAAAAGTCCCTGGAATATATTAAATCTCTTTCTTTGATGGATGATAAGACTGCTGATAATATATTAAAGAACAGGCCATTAAAAACCATGAAAGAGGTTCAAAACAGCATTTCCAGAGGTTTCAGTAGACATCGCCAGCAGAGGGTTATATCTTCCCTGGAGGCGAGGGTTCATAAGGATACCATACATAGATATATAGAAAATTACCCATCTGTAGTACGTATATTAAATTATAAGAATGAAGATGTTCTAAAAGAATTTAAAAGAAGAATACCACACAGGAGGCTAGAGATATGGCAGTGAAAAAAGGAGATTTTTTAAGATTAGAATACACAGGGAAGGTTCAAGAGACAGATGAAGTCTTTGACACAACCGATGAAAAAGTGGCAGAAGAAGAAGGAATTTTAACAGAAAATAAAGCTTATGGCCCAATTCCCATAGCAGTTGGTGCTGGACATGTACTTAAAGGTATTGAAGACGCCCTCATAGGCATGGAAGAAGGAGAAGAGAAAACATTAGATTTAACTCCGGAGGAGGGATTTGGGGAGAGGGATAAAAAGCTGGTACAACTCATACCCATGGCAGAATTCCGAAAACAGGGCATGAAACCTCAAGTGGGCATGAGCATCACTTCAGAGGGAGTTACAGGCAGAATAAGGAATATAAGTGGGGGGCGAGTGAGGGTGGACTTTAACCATGAACTGGCCGGTAAAAACCTTCGCTACCAGATTAAGGTCGGAAAAATAATAGAAGATGACGTAGAGAAGGTCAGAAGCATGATCGACCTGCACTACCCCAACCCCAATATTGAATCAGACAAACACCAGGTCAAAATTGAGGATGGAACAGTAATAATAAATATGGATGAGATGACCAAGTTCGATAAAAAACCCTACATGGACATAACCTTCCTCAGATTCAGAATAGCCCGGGATGTATGGGAGAACATGGAAAATATTGATAAAGTAGAGTTTGTGGACGTCTTCGAGAAGAAAGTTAAGGAAGAGGAAACAGAAAACGCTGAAGAAGTACCTGAAGAGTTACCAAAAGAAGAATTAAAGGAAGAAATAAAAGATGAACTAAAAGAAGAGTTGAAAGAGGAATTAAAGGAAGAACTGGAAGAAGAATTAAAAGAAACTCCAGAGGAACTGCCAGAAGAAGTGGCCGAGGAAGTTGCCGAAGAGGTCGCTGAAGAAATTACTGAGGAGATTGCCGAAGAAGTTTTAGAAGAACAAATTGAAGAAAAAAAGTAAAATAAAATTGTAAAACTGTTTTCGAACCTGAAAAGTTTATGTTTTTGAAACCTTTAAAAGTTGGGAGTAGAAAATAAATTCATTTTTTTCTCTTTTTGCTCCTGTTTTTCCTAATTTTTCTTTTATTTTTCATTTTAGTGATCTTCTCTCGCCGGGCAGAACGGGCCCTTATTTTCTGCAGTAGAAAAATGGCCAGCACCAACAGGAATCCGAATCCTACCAGGAATGCCTTCAGGTTGTCCATTTTTCTTTTCATCTCCTTATTCTTACTTTAAATTATTTTTTAATTATTTTAAAATTATTAATTTGAAATAGAAATAAAAAAATTCCTAATTAAATTCTAAAAAAATAAATGGAATAAAAAAATAAGTTAAATAAATTTTTTTTTTAAATATCAAGGCCAGGTCAGGATCTTAGGCACCCGCACGTTTTCCACTTTTTCCCGAACATCCTCCGGCCAGTTCTCCTTATCAAAGCCTTTCTGGGCCAGGAATCCGAATATCCAGCGGGAAACCCCCACACCAGTACAACCAGTCCAGATACGATGCTTATGGGCTTCTTTTATGGAGAAACCTTCTATAAAATGGGTCCCATGTACATTGGCAGAGACAACAGCCACACCTTTCTCCTGTCCCGGTACAGATAGTCTCATCTCATATTTGGGTACATCTGGAAACTCTATTCCCCTTTCCTCTACTTTGCGTCCTTCCAGGTAGAAGGGATCATCACCGATTTCAGTGTACCAGGTCAGCTCCATCTCATCTGCCAGCTGGTGGGATATTTCTACAGTAGAGTCACGTATCTCTTCCACCTGCTGGGGTGTTCCCAACCACACCAGCTCGATCCTCTGAAACTCGTGCACCCGGTCCAGTCCTTTAGCGCCTCCTGCTTCCCAGCGGTAAGTCCAGCCGCTTCGGTCAAAGAACTTTATAGGTAATTCTGATTCGTCCACCACCTCATGGGAGAAGAATTCATAGAATGGTTCGCACTGGGCTGGTGCCAGGACATAAGATGGATCCTTAAGCCCCTCTTTTAAAAGCTTTATAGGGACCTCTTTATTGATTACCAGTTCCTGTTTAAACTTTTCAAACACCTCCGGGTCTCGACGGGGAGCAGAGCAGTAATACATACCTTCAGGTAGCCCCTCCAGGTAGCGCATTTTATTCATAACTGGTATAGGTATGAGTTTGGGCCACATACACTCCACAAAGTCCAGTTTATCTATCAGCTTTTCTAGAAATATTTCCTCTACAGCTCGCTGCAGGGCGATCATCTGAGGGCCGTAGAACCATTGGCCTTTACCCGGGAACTTCTTGACCCATCCCAGTTTGGCGGCCTCTTCTGTGGGATCTCCTTCAAAGAAAAACTTATGTGATCTGCTTTGGGCGATAATGGTGCCGGGCTCTATCTTGGTAACCTGCTTGGTGAGCACATCTGATGGTTGAGTAACTTCGACGGTTTCAACGCCAGAAGAATCTCCTCCCGGCGTGGATTCTTTTATAAATTTTAAAACTCTGTCAACAACATGTTTTCTTAGTTTTGACTCATCTAATTCTTCAAAATTTATTATTAATTTATCTCCAGTAATTTCAGAATCAGAAACATAGGGCATGTCCATCACTTTATCGATAATGGTAGCTCCTACGTCTATTTTATCTATTTCAATAATTCCAATAGCTTCATCTAGTTCTGACTCTTTTTGGAGGGGTATCTCGATTTTATATTCCATAACAGTTATTTTACGGACACCAACATGATATTTGGGGCCTAAAAGCTGAGTTAAAGGTTTTTTAATCCGGAGCAGTGCATCATGAGCTCTTCCACGTCTTCCGGACACTATTTTAAGTTTTAAGATGTTTTTTTTCAGTTTCCAATCTACTACCTTTGATGCATCATTTTTTTGGTCTTCTGGAATACCTTTAAGGAACAACTCTTTGTTAGCCTGCTTTAGGAAATCTTCCACATCTTTCTGGGCTTCTTCTGCATCTTTACTGAATATAATTTCTCCTTCCAGTGTAAATTTCATATGATTCACCTTCTGTGAGTTTGATTTTTTACTTTCTGTAAGTTGATTTTTACTTCCATAAGTCTGATTTTTTACTCTTTGGTGAGGGTTGTGATTTTTTCCACCATCATCTCACAAAAAAGAAGGTCATCAGCTGTTGCGAGGATAGTTCTAATATTATCGCCTTTTAAATTGCAAATAAGGCATTTGTAATGGATATAAGAGTCTATAAAATCCATATTATCTGGTTTCAATGAGTTTAAGGCTATTTTGGCCTGATTTTCTGTCTGGTATTTGAAGGTAATCCTGGCCTTGATCTTTATGTTTTTATTTGTTTTGATCTGCATTTTTTTTTATTGCCTGAGATTATGTTTTTATTGCCTTGATCTTCATGTTTAATGTGATGAATCATTGCTTAAAATATTTTTTTGCAATTTTTTCTATGGACTTCAGAGCCCTTGATTGGGGGTAATCAAGGAGGGGTTTGCCCTCCATGTCTGACTTTACCACCATCTCATCACGGGGAATGCTGCCAATAACCTCCAATTCCATTTTTTCAAGTTTTTTAACTACAAAAGCTTCCTCTTCAAGGTTTGAAACCTTGTTTACAACACACACTATTCTGGTGACCCCAATATCACCGGCCAGTTTCTTTATTCTGTAGGCTGTTTCCAGTGATTTAAGGCCAGGTTCCACTAAGATGATCATCAAATCCACAGCCTCTGCTGTGCGTCTTCCCAAATGTTCTATCCCAGCCTCCATATCCATTATTATGATTTCATCTTTTTTAAGGATTATATGGCGCATAAGAGCCTTTAAAAGTACTGAAGCTGGGCAAACACATCCTTCACCTCCTTTATCCACGGTTCCCATTACCAGTAACCTCAAATTACCCTTATCATCATATTTTATGCTTAAAGATTCGGGGAGGTCAGATATTCTGGGGTTGATCTTAAAAACTTCTCCATAGGATGATCCAGGTTCTGCACCTGTTCTATCCTTTATAAGTTCTCTCATACTGGATATGGGGGTTATTGGGGTGTGAATTCCCAGGCTGGCTGCCAAGTTCATGTCCGGGTCTGCATCGATAGCGAATACTTTATAAGTCCGGGACAATAAACATGCCAGTGTACCTGAAAGGGTTGTTTTTCCAATCCCTCCTTTTCCAGTTACTGCAACTTCAATCATCTCACCACATTAATATGATATTTTTGCTGAATATAAGATTTTATATAAAAAATATGGGATTTTTATAGATCTTATAACAAAGTGGATTTTGTAGGATCTTATAGGAATTTGGGATTTATTATAGGATCTTATAAGATGGAATTTTTGTAGGATCTTATGAGAATAGTGGATCTCAACATAAGATTATGAGAAATATGGAACTTGTATAACTTTTATATAAGTACGAGATGTAAATAGGTTTATAGGATTTTATATAATTTTATATAATAATACAAGTGAAATAGGAGTATAGGATTATAAGTATTAGTGATATATTTGAGGGTATGTTTATTATTATAGACTTAAACCTCTCACAAAGGAGGACTATCAATGGTTAGAGCATATACTAGAAAAGATTATATAAGGAAAATTCCTGGTTCCAGAATAGTTCAATATGATATGGGAAATCTCTCAGCAGAATT
>JADGNH010000104.1 GCA_017883605.1 Methanobacteriaceae archaeon | reverse complement strand
GTTGCCATGAAACCCTGGAATACTTTTACTATTGACCAGGTGAAGGCTGCAGCCAGTTGGGTAAAAAATTACGTGGAGACCTACCACAACCTTCCGGATTATGTAACCATCAACAGCATCAAGGTGAACATGCCTTCTTTCCTGGAGATCTTAACCACCGCTGTTTTGGAGATTAACAATGGTCAGACCACAGCACTTTACTTCATGGCCTGTGGAACAGCACCCACTCCCAGAGATTCACTTCAGAGTGGAGACATTCTTAAGGCAGAGTACCTGAAGATTGCAGGGGACGTGAAATCCTTTATGGACTCCAAATGGGTGGCACCAGAATACGCCTACAAAACCAGCCTGGGAACATATCTCGGCTACCAAAACCTGGTTTACATGTACTCCAAAGTTTTGAACGACTACGCCCAAAAAACTGCGTTGCCTGAAAAAGTTGCCATGAAAGCCTGGGTATATGTTATGTATCCAATTATATCAAACGCCCGGCCGGTATATTTAACCAGCGACAACATAGCTGACGTTGCCACTGACAATGCTTTAATGAACACCATCGCTGCCAAGCTAATGGCTATGGGGATATATGCCGTTAATTGGGGTTTAGGTCCCAACACCCATTACGCCGTACTTCAAGATGGCAGTGTACCCAAAAACGCGCTGATAGTGGACATTTACGGCGGAGCCTGTGCCGGTACCATATGGGAAATGGGAACATCAGGTTATCTTTCATTGAAGGGAAGTAAAAAGGTATTCTGTGTTTGGCTGCCACCAGCTACGAATATAACCGGTTTGGCATGGTTGGTAAGGGCCCATGACGATGATTTCAGCCCAGCCTCTTTCACTGGACTGGCGAACCCAGACCAGTACCTGTTAAGCTATGGCTACCAGTACATCTACTCTGGAGATATCAACGAGATCGTGAACGCCATATATCTACAGGCATTAACCTAAGAAGAAAAAATAAGTGGTTATTTAAAGCTAAACCGTATTAAAGGGGTTCAGTTTAAATTCAACCACATTTTCCTTTTTTTTATTTTTGAAATAATTCTTTTAAGATTTGAAATAAAATTTTTGTAAATAAGCGCTTTTATGTTATTTTTCAAATTTAAGTAGCCTTAACAGTTTTTTAGGGAACATTACTAAATTAAAGCTGCTCAATTAATGGTTGACAATAAAAATTTCTAATAAAGGAGGCAACGAAAAATTTTACGGTTAGGGGATGTAACTAAAATAATTACGGTACCGTAAATAGTTAGTTAGATGGATAACTAACTGGTCTAATCTCTCTAAAAGTGAAAAATGCATAATAAGCACCCTTATTGATAATGATAGGCCCTTTGAGGTGGGGTGAATTACTGGATAAGGTTGATTTCTCAGACGGGACACTTATAAAAAACCTTACCAAACTCAAAAACAAGGGCATCCTCTTACATTCTGATAAAAGATATGAAATTGATGACCATATGCTCGCAGCCTGGCTTAAATATAAAAGGGAAGAGGATGGATTTTATCCCCGATAATAATTTCCTTGGGAATGAAATTTGGAGGATCAGGTGCTAAGAATTGAAATTTGGAGGATCAGGTACTTCGTTAAATCGGTCTATTACGAAGTTCAAAAATATAAACTGTTAACCTTACTGGTACTTATAGAATTTGTACCAGTTACCACACAAATCGTTAAGATGGCGAAAGCTGCACACAATTACTTCAAACAATGCATAAGGGCCTCCTACATGTGTCAAGAGGTGCCCATCATTTAAACTTTAATGAATTTGATAAAACTTTAATGAATTTGAGGGTGATAAGAATAATAAATAATCCTTAAACAATACAGAGATTAAAAAAAGTAGGTGATTAGAGTGGATTTAGAAATTAAATTATCTGTTAATGAAGACGGTAATAAGATTTGCACAGTTGAAGATGAAAACGTGGCGGTCCATATAGTTCTTAAAAAAGATTACTCTAATGTTGAATCGAAAATCCGGGATCTGCATATTCTCAGGGACATAGAGGATGCTTTAAATGTTGTATCAGAAACTGATGAGTTTAAGGAACTGGTGGACAGCTATGGATTCCTGTATGAGGATAAAAAAGATATGGATTAAAAAAAGGTCAGCTATTCATTTTTTTATTAATTAAAGAAATTATAATCAGAGAAAATTATTTGTAAAGTTGAGATTTGGAATATGAGATTGGAATTTATATACCCTTCTTATCAGGAGGTCGTGAAGCATCAGAAGCACCTTTTCCCTGTTTTGTGTCAGAATACCCTTCCCGGATTGTTTTAGATTTATTAGGGGGCAATTGTCTTATAAGTCCACGTTGCATTACATAATCGCCATCTAAAAGCTTATTTAAAATATCATGGAAATCATTCCTTGTTAAATCAGGGAATTCTTTTTTTAAGATAAGATATAATCTTTTTTCAAGGTAAACACCATTATGGTCATTTAGTATTTCATTTGCCCTTGTAAACACGTTGGATTGTTTATCCTCATCATTCATGTATTGATCACCAATAAAAAAATCTTTAAATTCAACTAACCTATTTATTTTTTAATTTAACCTATTTATCATATTTTTCAAGATATTCTGCAATAGCGATCCTTATATGGTGACTGATGGGGCTTCCCCCTTTACGCTTAGCAAAATCTTTAAGGTGTTCTAATTGTTTTTTATCCAACTTTAAACCCACACCTATCTTTTTAGACATAAAAAATCAATCCCATCATGATTTTAATTCCATATTGTTGTAATCTTAATTCATAATTAAACATCTTTATATGTTTTTATGTAACTCATATTTATAAAAGGTTTTATAATGTTATACAAAATATAACTTTTTAAAAATTATTTTATTCCAGTAAATTTGAATTATTTGCATTCAATAAATTAATAATATATTTTATTCAATAAATTGATAATAAAATTGCCATTTAGAATCCTCATTTTAATAGACATACTTGTTGATAGTCACCTGACTGATAAATTCGGAATAACAAACCGCCAACAATAGCAGCTAGGGTTATACCCATAAAAAGCAGGTAATAATAAGTTTCCATTTAAGAACCTCTCTTTAAATAAAAAAAAAGTGTTGGGATTAGAAGTTGTCTATAACTTCGCCTAACAGTTTTATGGATTTTTCTTTGTCAGGTCCAATAGGTGAACCAGCTACGTACTGAGTCACACCCATTTCACCAAGAGCTTCGATTTTAGGTACGAAGTCGGTTGGGGTTCCTACAACAGAGAATGCGTCCATTAATTCGTCGCTAACAGCTCCGATTGCTCCACCGAAGTCTCCTTTTCCTAGGAATTCTCCGAATTTAGCACCGGTGTTTGGATCTAGCCCGTGTCTTTGGAACACTGGCGGTGGGGATCCTGCTGCGATGAATGCAACTACGATTTTTGCTGCGCCTAATGCTTTGCCTTGGTCGTCGTCTATGGAACAACAGGTGTATGCTGCAACGTCAACGTCGGATAAGGATTTACCTTCTGCTTCTGCTCCCTCTTTTATTAGTGGGACAGCTGCTTCAAAGTCCTTAGGATTTGATGCGTTAATTAATGCACCGTCTGAAAATCCACCAGCGGTTTTAAGCATCATTGGTCCTTGTGCACCCATATAAATAGGTATTCTTTCCTGGACCGCTTTAACACCCATGAGGCTTGCACCGCTTGCGGTTTTCTCACCAGCAAGTAGGGTGGTCATCATGGCGATAGCGTCTTTGATGGTGCTGACCGGCTTGGTCCATTCAATTCCCAATGCGTCGAAGGTTGCTTTGTCACCAGGGCCGATACCTAGGGTTGCTCGTCCATTGGATATTTCGTCTAAAGTTGCAACTGCAGATGCAGTTATGGCTGGGCTTCTCACGTAGGGGTTGGTTACACCAGGACCCATTTTAATGGTCTCGGTTCCTGCGGCGATTAGGGCCAGGGTTTCGTATACATTTTTGTTGTTGTAATGGTCTGTAATCCAAGTGTATTCAAAACCAACGTCTTCTGCTAATTTGACAAGTTTTACAATCTTTTCTACAGGTTCATTCGGAACAAATTCAATACCAAATTTCATATTACTCATAAATTGACACCTCTCTAAGTTTAGTATGTAACCCATAGTATGTAACTCATTGTATATAAAAGGATGTATAATGTTATACAAAATTTAACTTTTAATATGTTATGAAATACACACTATCTGCGATACGATATGTATCGCTATCCGTGATACAATATTCACACTATCCGTGATACAAAAATATGATGAATTGTTTGAAAATTCTTTTTAAAACTAAACTGAAAATTCTTTTTTAAACTGAATCTAAATAAAAAAAAATAAAATAAGATATGTTAATCAAAAAAAAAGGAAAGGGAATCTTAATGAAAAAAGTAAAAGACCGTCCTATAAGATATGAATCGAGGTCCAATTTACATTTTTAACCTTTAATATCATTGAAATTTCATAATTTCTTAATTTTACCTTTTATAGTCCCTTCAGTTTCTTTAGCCTTTCCTTTAATCTCACCCTTAAGCTCTTTAGATTTCCCCTTAATTTCCCCTTTCATTTCCTTAGCTTTTCCTTTCAATTCACCGGTTTTCTCACCCATAAAATCCCTCCATAATAGTTTACAATCTAATTTATTCTATTATA
Organism: Methanobacteriaceae archaeon; assembly: GCA_017883605.1. GTDB lineage: Archaea > Methanobacteriota > Methanobacteria > Methanobacteriales > Methanobacteriaceae > Methanobacterium_A. The sequence goes on along the minus strand of JADGNH010000104.1, from coordinate 2,314 downwards.
TCTATATAAATCAATTATAATAAACTTTATGATGAAAAAAATACATATTGAACAATTTTTTTGAATAATATTTTTAAGATGATTTGAAAATGTTTTTAAGATTGATAAAAACAATTAGATCTACTTTGACGAATTCTTATTGTCTATGTTTTGGTACCAACCTTTACCAGTACCTCCCATGAGTTTTGGGAGTATGAAACTTCGAGCAACTGTTTTTAACATAACCTTGAACATGTGGCGATGGTTCAGGAGATATTTAGGCCTGGCGTAGAATTTCAAATAGGCCATGGCCAATTTTCTTTCCACCATCTTCTTGTTCAAACCTATTTCATCGTATTTCAAAACTGGTTTTAGTACGGTGTATTCCTGCCACTCTTCGTTATCAATTAAATTTTTTTCTTTGAGTTCATTGTAGATGGGTGTTCCTGGAAATGGTGTTAGTATAGAATATTGACAGTAGTCTGGATCAAGTTTTGTTGAGAACTTTATGGTTTTGTTCATATCCTCTTGGGTTTCTCCAGGATACCCTATTATAAAGGAGGTTAAAACTTCTAAATCCGCATTTTTTGCACTTTTAACTGCATCTTCTGCTTGTTTGAGAGTTATGCCCTTTTTCATCAGGTCCAATATACGCTGTGACCCTGATTCAACACCGTAATATATGGTGTTCATCCCAGAACTTTTCAGATTTTGAAGTAAATTCTGGTCTACCCGGTCAACCCGGGAAGATGCAACGAAGCTCAAATCCATACCTCTGGCTCTGATTTCATTGGCAATGTCATTAGCCCTTCTTTTATTGAGCATGAATGTGTCGTCCATAAAGCCTATATCTCTTATCTGGTAATTATCTATTAATTCCTCAATTTCGTCCACCACGTTGTTTGGACTGCGGGATCGGAATTTTTTGCCCATGATAAGTGATGATGAACAGTAGTTACAGGAATACACACAACCCCTGCTGGTTATTATCCCACCAGTTTGTTCTTGAGAAGCACCATATGAATCGAATGGGACCAGATGTCTTGCCGGGAAAGGTAATAAGTCAAGGTCTTTTATTAAAGGTCTGGCTGGTGTAGATTTTAAATTTCCAGTGTGGGGATCCCTGAAAATAATTCCCCTAACATCTTCCAGATCTGGAATACTTTCCGGAGATGATTGGTCTGCTATATCAACCAGGGTCTCCTCACCCTCACCCATAACCACCACATCAAGGGCTTTAGAACCTTTTAAGGTTTCAAAGGGCATGAAAGTAGCGTGAGGACCTCCTATTACAGTTAAAGAATTAGGCAGTGTATCCTTAACCAGTTCCAAGTATTTCAATGCGCTTTTTATGGTGGATGTAGTGGCAGTAACAGCTACTACTTGTGGATTGAGCTTTCGAGCCAGCTCAGACACATTTTCATAGCCTTTTTGAAGGAGATCATCATCTACTATTTTAACAGAGTAAGACTCTTTCTCAAGTGATGACGCCAGGTACATGAGATTCATTGGAGGGGTTATGAAACCAAGAGCATTTTTCAATGCGTTCTCATCATAAGGGTTTATAAGCAGTACGTCAATTTCTTTAGTCATATTTTACCTTTTTTTAGTCCATCAAATAACATCAAGTTAAAATAAAATTGTTTTGAGATTAAGTTCTAATTGTATATTTTATATTTTTACATTAATATAAATTTCTAAGAGATAAATTTCTAAGAGAAATTCCAATGCATCCCTTTAAATGAATTTATTCAACAGAATAACAGTTTTAGAAAAAACCCTGGTCCGTTGAAAAATGGATAAAAAATATTTTAATAAAACAGTAAAAAACAACTCAGGGTTAATGCAAGATTTATAGTCAGTTATGGTTCATTCTAAATTTATAGCCAGTTTATGGTTTATTCTAAATTTATAGTCAGTTATGGTTCATTCTAAAAGCATCCAGCCTTTGGTTTGTATCCCTAAATCCTTCAGCTGACTTTCAACGGATTTTTCGGTGCTGTAAGGTAATATCTGACCATTTAAATGTGGTTTTTTATGGTTCAGGGATTTCATATTTTTGTAAGCTGCTTTTTGCCACATATCCAACCATCCCCCTGGGGCTCGTTTACTGTGAGGAATATCACCGATTCCCAAATGTTCCTTCCACAATAAATTCCGCAGCTTTTCAACTTCACCGTTTGATTTTTTACCCAGTTCCGGTATAATAACGTTCAACTCCATGTTTCTTTGAAATTTTCCCTCATAAAAACCTTTAAGTTCATTTACATGGGTGAGAGACGAACCATCCAGGTTGGCTGTACCTACTGTGGCCCATAGATCATCCACCAGAGCC
>JADGNH010000022.1 GCA_017883605.1 Methanobacteriaceae archaeon | reverse complement strand
AAATAACTTTGAATTAAATTTATAAAATTAATAATGAAATAATAATTTCGATTAAAATAAATCCAACTTATGAAAAATTGGGTTTGAAAATTCAGTTAAAAATAAAATCTAAAAAAAAATAAAAAAAGTTAGGCGATATAAACCGCCTTTTTTTACAGAATTTAGAGCAGTTTGAAGAATGGGTGTTCTTCGATTGGCTCTGTTCCTAAGTCTTTTGCTGCTTCAGCCAGGAATATGTCACACATGGCACAGGCTGGGAAGGCCATTTCACAGTTTTCGATAGGTCCTATGAGAACGAAGTCTCCACCTGCCATCTGCATGATCAAGTTGGATCCTACGTCTGCTACTGGCCAAGCTTCTGGGTGTCCCATTCCACCTTTATCTACAGATTTTTTGTAGTTTCTCATCCAATCCCAGGCAGATGGTACGTTGTGTATACCTGCACCTGATGGGTATCCCCATTTACTTTTCTGCATGTAGGATGTCCTAACTGCAGGACCTGCTCCCTGACCTAGAGGTGTGACAGCTACGTCCATGAGTGGCTTGTCTATACCTGATTCTGCGGCCATTTCTAACAGTCCTTTGTCTAATACGCTTCCACCGTTCTCCCAGATGTCTATTTTACCCTGGGAGGTCATGTCCATGGCGTTGAAACCAAGGACAATGGATGCTGTCAGGTCTGTTTCTCCCACAGCTACTATTTCTGATGCATCTGCTGCCATGTTTATGGAGTTGTAGATTGCTCTGTCAGCTAGTCCTACTTCGGTTGCGTAGGTTGCACCGGCTAGTCTTGCTTCTGCTGATGTTGAGTCTATGAGGAAGGGATTGTCGGAATGTTCGCCTACAAACTCCAGATATTTAACTATAGCTTCTGGGGTTTGACCGAAGGTGTGTACCCAATGTGGGTTACCTGTAGTGTCAGACATTTCTTCCTGTACTTTCATTAGGCTCTGCGCTGCTTCTTTGTCGAATACACCGGCCTTTTCATCTTCTATAATTTTGTGTCCACCATAAAATATGGTACCTGCTAAAACAGTTGGATATTCTCCTGGCTGTCCACCACATTGGACTCCAGCAATATCTAATACAACTTGTTCTTTGTCAAATCTAAACATACGTAAACCTCCTAATAATTAGATTCCACCAAAGGTTGATAGGATTGCTCCTACTTTCACTACTTTGAATGCCACAAACAGGATTATGAGTCCTATTATTATTCCATATAAAATACCAATATCCCTGCCTATTTGTTGACCCATTCGCTGATTGATTTCACCCCATGTAAACTCCACTTTGTCTTCCATGTCGTCCAATCGTAAGTTAGCTTTGTTGTAATCCTCTGCTGGGACAATAACACGAGGTATAACGTTTTTTTCTTCATCTGCCATCTTATCATACCTCCTCAATTAAATAATGCCATTAGGATTGCTATTATAAATATAAGACCAACGATAGCTGCTCCTACACCTACTAGCAATCCATATAATACCCATAAAAATGGCACAAGAACCAGGACAAGTGCGAATACGAAGCCCAATGCCATTCCTTCTATACGGGTGGCTATGAGCCCGGCAAATAATCTCTGATCTCTACCAATCAACTGGGTTCGGTATTTTACATCTGCTGCTATTTTTCTAATGCCTCGAATGTTAGGTTTATTTGATATTAACATCTAAAACCCCCGTTTATTTCAAGAGTAGAATGGTTCCAATGGTCAGGGTAAAGATTAAACCAACCATTATTCCCTGAACTTTTCCAGAATACATACCTGCGAATATTCTCTGTATTCCACCCACGGATTTGACCTGGGTTTGAATATTACGCATTCGGGCTTCGATTAAAGCTGTTTCTGGTGCTACAGGTGGTACTGCTCCGCCTTCTTCTTCTTCTTCTCCACCTTCTTCTACTTTGATAACCATTGCTTCTTCTTCGAATGCTCCTGGATCTTTTTCTATGCACTCTTTGATTTTGGACTGTATAGCAGCGGCGTCTTCCACGTCTATTATGCTGACGATTTCCATTTGCTGCTGGAATCTTTCTATACCTTCATCAGGTATGTTTTCGATGAAGGGGATCGCTCCAGATGCATCTACTATCTTTCTTTTTTCAGGGTCAACACCATTGGCGTGGAGTGCTTCTATACTTTGTCCTGTTATATGTCCCTGTACTTCTGATCCACATAGGACCAGGAATCGTATGTTGGGGTTAGATATCAGGTTAGCCATCATCTTTTCGATTCCGAGGTTTTCGGTTTTGCAGGGCCCGGCTATGGCAGCGCCTGCGTCCACTGGTATTTGTTCTATGTGAGAAGCCAGTGTAGCTGCTGCAACAGGACTTTCTGGGTCACCGACCACATAGTCCCCGTTGATAACAGGCCATCCTTCTGCTGGTGATTTTTTTTCAGCCAACTTTAACACCTCCTATAAGAATAGGGCCACCAGTAGTATTAGCCCTAATATAAATCCATAAACCATGTTGGTTAATTTACCTGCTCTAAGGTAAACTCCTTCCCTTCCAGAGTAAGAATCGTGACCAACGGTGGATGGATCCAGGGCTGTATATAAATCTTCTACTGCAACCTCTAACTCATCTAATTGTTCATTTACCGTGTCCAGTGATACTAATACGGCTCCTTTTAAAGCCGCCCCTAAGCTACCTGAAGAGGGGTCAAGAGTTAAATTCATTTCAGGAGCAATTTGTATTAAAGGTAACATTTCAGCCATTTTGATTCCTCCTTACGTCTCATCCTCTTCAGGCCACCAACCAGACCATTTAACTGAAGCTGCTTCTTTAGCTGATGCTTGGATAAATGCTCTGATGAAGTAGAACCAAGCTACAGCGCCGACTATGGCAACCAACCACCATGCTTTCGATATACCAAGGCTTAATAATCCTACTATAGCCATGGCCATGAATGCTGTGGCTCCAGCCAGTTTCAGGGTTCTGACTCTGTTTTCTTGTGGTCCTAAACAGGCATTGAATGGATGCTGTATGGCCATGGTGTTCAAGATGAAGAGTAGAGCTATAAATCCAGTGGCAACTACGGAACTCAGTATTGCTGCCATTGAAAGGCTTCCTGCTATGGCTGCTGAAAATCCTAAAACAGATAATGCAGCGGCACCTGAAAGTTCAATTGTGCACCTCACCAAGATAGGTATCTTCATTTTTAAGACCTGTGTACCCATCAAAGCCACTACGGCTCCTACTATCATGGCTAAAACTACGCCCATTATAGGGCCAAGCCAAGCACTCATTGATCCAAACATAAGGGCGCCTGCCAGTCCTGCTATACCACCTATTACACCTATAGCCAGGGACATGTATCCTATGGAAGGCACACCGGTACCTAAACCGTAACTTGCAACTCTTGCTATGGCATCAGCACCCCATATTATGGCAACTACTGCTCCCAATGCAAATAATAATGGTCCTAACATTGGTCCTAAAGGTACTAATACTGGTAGGTAGAGAAGTATTAATCCACCTATCAATCCCAGTGCTAAAATTTGCATAGGGTTTACTGCGGGTCCTCCTGCTGCTGACATTAGAAAGCACCTCCTAAAACTAGTAAATATCCTACAATTCCTGTAACCAGGGATGCAATCAAACATGCTAATATTCCCCGGGGAAGTCTTTTAAATTTAGGGTCGTGGAATCCTTCTATGGTACCTCCAATGTTGTAGGAAGCTATAACTGCATTGACAAAGAACACTCCTAATGCAAATATTCCGGCAACTGTAGCTGCAAATATGGATATACTTGCTCCGGGCAATGCAGCGTAGACCGGTAACGTAGCGAGTGAATTGTAGAGTGCATAGTAAATTAGTCCTCCACCAGCTCCTCCTAAAAGTCCACCTATAATTCCACTTACAAAACATACAGTGGGTATTCCATGTCCTTCAGTACCTGGTGTTACATATTTACTTTGCTCATATTTGGTTATAGGGTCAACATCCACCTTTGCGGATGATGGTACACATGCCACACCCCATACATATACCCAGTTACCTACCAGCATAGTTATACCGAGCATTAACGCTGAACCAGCGGCACCTGCTAACATTATCAGCAAGAGATTTGGAGAGCTGGTCGCTGCTGCTGCGGTTATAAGTCCTGTCATACCGCCTCCTGCTGCCAGCATGGCGGTACCGGTTCCCACACCTGTTGCTGTTGCTATAGCTGCTGGAGCGCCACCTACTGGTATGAAGTGTACACCTCCACCAATTGCGATTCCTCCAGCGGTTACAGCAAGGATTAAAAATAATGGGTCCATTATAAATACCTCCTTATCATTCCTTATATGGTCCGTATTTTTCTCTGGCAAATACTTCTATTCTGTTGTTGATTATGATTAATAGTATGATTATCACGAACAGTATTCCTGTTCCCCATATTAAAGGTGTGTCACCGGATGATCCAGCTAATGCACCCACAACGGTACTCCAGAAGCTGAAGAATACTATCGCTCCAAAAGCGAATCCAGTGACTGGTCCACCGTATTTTGCACAGAAATAAACAACGTCCATGGAGTTTCGGGCACCGAGTTCTGCCTTTCTGGTGATGTCACCGTGAATTGCAACCGGTATACCTCCTCCAAATGGATACTGCTGGTATTCTCTTTCACCACCATAGTGAATGTCCCCTGTTGATGAACCTATTGCACCGATAGTTATTCCCCAAAGCACCGCAAGGAAGGGTAGTGGGAATGGGTGCGCGAAACCTTGTAGTGGCAAGGTCATTAGGTATGATAATCCTACTATTGAAAATGTTACTATAAATCCGTGGCCAGCTATTGGTCCTAAGTGCTGAGTAACCACATCCATGAATAAAGGTTGGTTGAACTGTGATTGACTTACAATCCTTCCCATGTGTGATGTTGTGGCGAATGCTACATGAACCAATGCGGCTATGGCTGCTCCTCCTGCTATTGACATTATGACTGGTAGCTGTAATGCGTTTATAAGGACAAAGGCCACAGAACCTGCTATTCCTGCCCAAGCGCCCATTTGGACTGGTTCTCCAGAAACAGCTTTGTTGAAAATTCTGTGAAGGTTACCCATCTGGGGGGCCAGTTGAACCTGTGAATTAGGGTTACTCATTGAACCAACGTCAGATTCAAGGTCCTCTGCTGCTCCTGCAATAGTTGCAGCAGCGCCCATCAAAGCTACAACACCTAATCCTGCTATTATAGGGTCTGCCATATTATTCCTCCTTATTTTTAAATAAATAAAAAAAAATAGGTGTTTGCGTAACACCTATTTATTTGGCTGGAGAGATAAGAGCTCTTTCTCCGGCTGGCATGAAGTCTCTTAATGCACCTTTTGCAAACTGAGCACGTACTTCTGCGAAGTCGAATTGTAGGTTTTTATCTGCAAATGCGATTTTAACCAGTGGGTTAACCACAAATGCGTCTCCTCGGGCAGAGTGAGCTGCCTGGGATATACCTGCGTATTCGCCCTGGTGACCCACGTTCATGGCGTAGTTTGGATAGTTAGCTCCTCTCAGTTCAGTTGGTAATCCTTCATCTCCTCTAATTGAGAACACGTTGGATGCTCCACACTGATCCTGGAGATCGTATCCGTAGAAACCGAGACGTGAGTGCTGTTCTTTGTGCAGGTACATGGATAAGTACCATCCACTTAGACCAGTCTGTGCGTTTCCAGTTGCGAATGCAGTTGCACATCCTGCGGCTGCTGCAACAATGGATGCCCTCTGTGATCCACCGAATATGGTTTCTAAGAGTGCGGGGTAGTCTTCGAACTGTTCCAGTGCGTAGAAGTTAACTTCTGAAGCAACATCCAGGACGGTGTCCATGGTGTTAGGTGCTTCGGTCATTCCGTATTTGTCTTCCACGTACTCTTTACCAAAGTAGGTAAAGTCGTCAAGCACGTTGTCGGTGTATGCAGCGGTTGCGTATTGAGTGAATCCTACACCACCAGACATGTATGAACCTAGCCAGATCTGGTCGTACAGCATTGCTCCAGCTGCCACAACATCTAAGGTCTGTCTTACTGGGTCGTCTGGGTATTTTCTTGGTGTCTGGACTATGTCAGCTAGGAAACCGAATGCAATTCCACCAGGTTCGTTTTCTCCTCTGGCCCTTCTTACTGGCAGGTAGGTACCCATGTGGATAACTTCTGCGTGTTTTGCAGCGTATGCGAAGTCACCGGTTGCGGCTTCTCCTGCTGCTTGTTTGTATGCAGAGATCATGGACATACCGATCTGCATAGCGGACCATCGGGAGGTGGTACCACCGTCACAGGTTCGGGATACTATGGTTGGTATCCTTACTATCTGCCACATTCCGTCGCCAACTTCAGCTTTGAGAACTTCAGCTTGGTCAGCTGGGAACTCTTTATTGATGTCTATCACGTATTGAGCGTCGATTTCATCGGCTATTTCCTCGTTACCGGTGAATATTTTCACGTAACTGTCTGCAACCAGTGTTGGGTGGGTTTCCACCATGTGTTCTTGGACAACTGCTGCACCAGGCATAGCGTGGTTTACAGTTTCCAGGTAGTTGGTTATGGTTTCAGGGGTAACTTCTTTACCCAGCCTTTTTTCTATAACAGTGTGTGCGGTGTTTAAACCGACTATAACGGTTCTCCTTATGTCGTCCCACATCTGTTGCATTGCGGCGTTGTTTACAAAGTGTAAATCGTCACCTTCCACAAAGGTATCGGTAGTTGAGACCTGGTAAGGCATGAGGACCCTTTGTCCTAATGGTGTACCTACATCTGGGCTGTATTGAGATATTCCACGGTCTGCAGCTACTTTTTTACCAGCTTCTGCAAACTCCCTTTTCCTTTCGGACTGTTTGTATCCTCCAAATTTATAGTATGAGGTTGTTTTTTCTGATGGATCTTCTTCGAATTTCTTTTTCATAGCATTTAAAAACATTCTATCTGCCATATTTCCACCTCCTGATTATTCAGGACTGAATCCACCTTGGGATCTTAGTACGTGAATCCTTTGGAGTACTTCCACTGCGTCTGCGTCGTCTCGGTATGCTTCACCATCTTTTCGGTAGATGGTTGTTTTTTCTTTGAGGACAGCTTCTTCTAATGGTTCTCCTAATAACACTGGTTCGTCTAATTCGTCACCGATCTGGTTTTTAACAGAACTTACCATTCCGGTAGATTTGTCAAAGATTTGTCTTCGCAGCATGTCAAACATCATACCGTCTTCGTCAAGTCTTAGAGCGTGTCCGTGTACTGTTTTTCCTCTTATACCGGTTCGGGCAGGGTCGAAGAATTCTGTTTCAAGGAGTTCTTTTGCGTATTTTTCAAGGTCCCTTTCCCTGGTTTCTATGATCTGTCTTCCGGATAGGGTACCTGCGTCTGCTCCTCTGAATCTGTGGAGATAAGCCCTTGATCTTAGGAAGGGGTGGGCTGGAGCAAAGTACATTGAATCAGTGAACTGGATGTATCTTACCCTGTCACCTGCTTTTGCACCGTCGAGTGGCTCAACCATTTCTCTTATTGCGTCATCTGGTTCGTCCATTTCTTCTAATGGTGGGTGTACACTTGGATATTCCTCACCAGGGGCTCTGTGACCTAGTATCTTTACTACATCTTCGTCAGATATCTCCCTTAATTTTTCAAGTTCCATATTAGGGTCGCAGAATTTTCTTCTGTTTGCTGCAACCTTACTTGTTCCTGGATAGTATTGTGCCATATCATGCACCTCCTAATGCTAATCTTACCTTTCTTATTATTTCATCCAACTTATCTTGGGGCGCGGTTTCTCCTCTAATAACTCCGCTAATTATATCCACGATTTCACCTTTTGTTTTAGGTTCCTCGGGCATTACAGCTTTAGTTTTGACACCGATCTTGGCGAAATCTTCAAAGTCCACGGGATACTCACATATTACCACACAAGGTTTTTCCACCTTTTTTAAAATCAGACGGGCCTTGTATATGATGTGATGTCTAACTCCTCCCAAATGCACCACCACCAGTTTGAACCTTTTTATCTGCTCGATCTCCTTGGGAGTGAGTCCAAAAAGGCTTCCTGATCCTGCTGTTGGGGCATCATGTGGGACACCAGCTCCTGCATTTAATACCAGGGTGCTGGTTAAGATATTTGCTTCCCGTAGGGCAAATGTTATTTCACAGACTGGTTTAGTTATGTGTCTCCTTCCTGGAGACATGGCTATGGCCAAAACTTCATTTCCACACTCGGCAAAAGTCCCTCTCTGGGCGATTCCTCCTCCTTCACCCATACCCATGGTCTCTCTGCAATCTACAACGTGTGTACACTTGCCGATCATTATTGCTCTGTCCTTTACTCTTGTTTTTTTATTACAGTAGCTCTTTCACTGAGTTTTGCGTTTTGATCGGTTAAACCGACCATTTCTTCAGGGATTTGATCTAAGTCTTCCCCATACTTTAAATTGTCTGTAACTGTTTTGTGTTTTCTTATGAACATTCCAACGTGTATGTTGAATCCAAATGGCAGATATTCTTCACATACCTCTTTTACACCGTCTATAGTTTCTTCACTGTCGATTTCCATTAAAACTCTGCCTGTTTTAACCTGTAAATCTACTTCTTCGCCTTTGATGGTAATTATTCTTCGGTCTGGGTGTCCTGATTCTTCGGAAGGAAGTCTTTGTCCTTGGATAACCATTCTTCTAACACCTTCAATTTCATCCAGATCGTTTAACAATCCTTCAGTGGTGTCGGCGTTTAATAATCTGTGTGGAAATATTTCAATATCCATTTACTGTTCTACCCCCAAGTCTGGATTTATTTTATACCTGGTTTTTTATTTCAGCTGCTGCTTCGTTAACGTATTTAAGTGGTTCTCTGAATGCATCGACTTGGCTGAACACTTCTTTTATTAATCCGGAGGTTGATTCTGGGGAGAACATCTGTGTACCTGCGTCTAAAGCCATTGCGGCTGCTACAGGTGGTATGGCGAATCCTTTACTGTGTCGGGTAACGATATGATTTCCGTTGAAAATACCTGGTCCTCCGCCACCGTATATGGAGTGGCTGAAGAAGGAGAATCCAACTGCTACACCTTCAGCTCTACCAAAGTCTACGCTTGGTAGGCCGGTTTCGAATTCGATTATGTCGTTGTAGTATAGAATGGTGGATGAAACACCTTGTGCAGCTCTTGCAGCTCCTTGGTTAACCATGGTTGCTGCTTGCAGTCCTGCTGCTGCGTATGCGTTCCATTTAGCCAGGTCGTCTGTTCCGTAGACTTTGAAACCGTTAAGGTCTTTTTCTACGCCTATGACGCCGTCAGCTTTTGATCTGTCCACTACGTCAGCTATTACGGATCCTACGGTACCTTCTTTACCGTTGGCTTTTACCAGATCGAATACCATGTTGTCAGCGTTCATTCCTTGATATGCAAGTCCTAAAAGGTGCATCCTTTCGAATGCTCCTACTGCATCTCCCATTTCAAACATTGCTGACTGTTCCAGTAAACTGGATAGAGCAGTTGTTTGCATGGTGTTTTTAAGGGTTGCTGCAACCACGTGGTTTACCATAACGTTCCTTAGTGCGTAACCTGGACCTTCTAATTTCTGAGGCAGGTCAAGCATGGTAGCTACGTTTCCACCGAGGTATTCCACAGATTGTGGGTATCTACCTAGTACCGCTGCTTTTACCATGTTTGCGTCGTACATGTTCACATCACATACGTCGATTATGGCCTGAATGAATGCTGAAGCTGTCACTAATGGTGCTGCTGAGTATTCAGCTGCTGCTTCAAATCTTGCTGTAGGTATCTGTACTAATGCTCTTTTTCCGCCACCTAATAATTCGACTTTTGTGTCGTCGCCTTCTTCAACTTGTATCATTGCTTTTGCTTTTGCTGCAATGGCGTCTGCATTTCCAACAATGTCCACATCCAATTCTCTACCCATTATCTTATTTGCAGGTCCACCTACTTTTGCAGTGGCTAAAGCGTTCTGTGTACCTTCTAAGTTTAGAGCTACGGTCCTTTTGATACCTTGCACGATTCCTTTAATTGCTGGGTTTCTTAATGGACTTAACGCTTCTATTGGTACTTGTTCTTCAACAAGATTGCCTCTGTCGTCGTACAAGTCGATCTTATCTTCAAACTTTGCCATTTTTTCCCTCCTATTTAATATTCTGGTATACCAATTCTGTGCATCATTTCACATGAACAGGGAACTGTTCATATATTATTATTTATGTGGGAGTGATCCCTCGATGCAATCTTTGATATACGAAGCTTCATTTAATGACTTATATGATATTAAACTTTCTTCTTGATTCAATTAGAAAGGTTTATAAGTAATAATCCCGAATAGTGATCTTACTGTGATAACATTTTTTAGTGCATACTGAAAATGGAAAATTACTTATTTTATTTATCTAGAAAGCAGTTATAAGAATCTATAATATATTAAAAGAGATTATAAGAAGTTTATAAAAATTAGAAAGATTTTATAAGAAATTAAAGGACTTATAACATTTAAAAAAGAAGATAACATGCAGATAATAGCAGATGTAGGCGGTATACCAGGTAAAGATTGCAGAGGATTCTGTAAATACTGTTATTTCCGAAAAGTGACCGACGGGGATCCTTTTGGATGTAAATTCTGCTCTCCAAACAGGGTGGGGTGTGATCACTGCAGTACCGGTGTAAGAGAGACTAAAAACCAATTTATTCCCCCCTTTATGGTGGTGGGTTCTGTTCAAAACTCCCTGATGATGGGAGATTACCGGGATCAGGATCTCAAAGTAAATATAAGTGGTGGGGGAGATGTAAGCTGTTATCCACATCTCCTGGAGATTGCAGGCGCATTTAAACAGTTAGAACTGCCCATTCACCTGGGATACACCAGCGGTAAGGGCATAGATGATGCCAAAATGGCAGAAGACCTGTTGTCCATGGGAGTGGAAGAGGTAACCTTCACGGTTTTTTCCACCGATTTAAAGCTTAGAAGGAAGTGGATGGGGGACAAAAATCCTGAAGAATCTATGAAAGCCCTTAAATTATTCTGCGAAAGTTGTGAAGTACACGCAGCTTCAGTAATCGTGCCCGGTGCAAACGATGAAGAGAAACTCTTCCAAACCTGCAGTGACCTGGAAGAATGGGGTGCCAAGGCATTCATACTTATGAGATTCGCCAACTTCGGAAATCAGGGACTTATTCTGGGCAACGAGCCCATAATAGATGGTTTGACTACCCACAGCCTGGAGGAGTTCGAAAAATTGGTGCGACAGGTAAATAAAGAGTTTAACCTGCGAGTCACCGGCACACCAGTATGCGACCCGGAAAATGACACTCCCTTTGCTATTTCCAAAAACAAAAACCAGGAATATCTGGAAATTTTATCTGAAGTCACCTCCGAAGCCACCATACTAACCAGTAAGGTTGCAGCTCCCTTTATAAAAAAGATAATAAATAAGATAGGGGCGGATGAACTGGTAAACGTGGTAACTGCGGACAAGGATATAGGATGTCTCATCACCCAGAAAGACCTGGAAAAGATTGATCTCCAGGACCTTAAAGAGACTGTTCTAATTCCCGGACGTGCATTTGTCCATGATAAGAAGGCTGAAGAAATTTTAAGCCGTGACGGTGTGGAAAGACTGGTTGCCCGGGGACCAGATAAACTCAGCGTGGATGGTGAAATGAGCGGAACTTTAAGCCAAAAAGATGTGCTCAAAACAGAGTTAATAGCTTTCCAGGATTTAATAGAAGCCATAAACTTCTTTGGGGTTAGGAAAAAAGTAAACTGAGTTTTTAAGTTTTTTTTTTAAATTTTTTATTTTTAAATCTTTTCAAAAATTATTTCTATTCACAAAATTATTTCCTAATTACTATAAAAATTTATTTTAGCTATTCTATAAATAATATTAAGAGGTCAAATGAGACTCATCTAGATAAACTTTTTAGGAATTAATTTAATAGAATTTTTATGAACTGATTCATAAAATATTAGTTAATGTTATGGCTTAATTTGGTCTAAAAATTTTTTGTTTAGTCTAAAAATGTCTGTGATTTTATGAAAAGGCTTTTATGGTATCTGATTGCTGGCAGCAGAGGTGGGGTTAACAGGGCCAGAATAATTAAAGCTCTTCATGATCGTCCTTATAATGTTAATCAGCTTTCTAAAGAACTTGATCTTGACTACAAAACCATAAAACATCACATCGACGTCATGGAAGATCACGATATTATTGTTAATTCTACTGGAAAAAAGAAATATGGTGCCCTGTACTTTTTATCCAATCGTATGGAGGAAAAATACCCCATATTCCAGGAAATTTTGAGTAAAATGGAAAGAAAAAAATTGTTATATTAGATTTAGAGGTGATGAGATGAAAATAGGAGGATCCCAAGGATATCAGGGAGGAAACGGAGGAATAGAACTTGCAAACTCCCAGATTATAAATATAGACATTATAGTGGGAATCGGGAACATATTCCTTTTACTGATTTTATTGTATATGTATTTAGGAAGCTATAGGGAGTTCAAATCTAAATTCACCTTTGGACTCCTGGCATTTGCCCTATTACTCCTCCTGCAGAACATACTCTTCACCGCGTTTCTACTAACTTACCAGGGCTTTAGAGGCCCAGGTATGGGTACTCCCATCTTTTTCTTAAATATAATTGAATTTTTTGCTCTATCCATGCTTATATGGGTAACTCGGGAATAAACTGGTAAAGATCTGGGTATAAACTTGGGAAAATTACTTTTATATTTCCCAGTCATGTTCTATCACCCACCCAGAAGGAGGTGACAAGACATGAAAAAACTACAAAAAATAGCCCTACTATGCACCATGGTTATGATGGTCAGTATTGTGCCAGCATTTGCCGTGGATCAAAGTACCAGTGACAATCCCATAAAAAAAATTCAAAATAAGTTCCAGTACAAACACCAGCAGGGAATCAATGACGACCAGGGTAACAGCGCCTCTGCAGTAAACCAGCAAACACAAAACCAAAACCAAAATCAGCAAAACTGTGCAGAGGATTGCTCCGGAGACCAAGTTAAAGACCAGAAAAAAATTCAGGAACACCTGAATGCACAGGACTGTACTTGCGACGGAAACCAGAACGGTGCTCAGTAAGCACGGATAAAGAATTAAAAGGTTTTAATAGGTATTAACCCCTATTTAACCTCAAATTTTTTTTTTTAAATAAGGAAAGAATTTGGATTAAAAAGAATTTAGAATACAAAAATTATAAGCTCCATTAAGAAGAAAAATAAGATACGGTGATAAAAAATGTTGTTTGTAGCAGAGCACACCCATCCTGCTTTAGAATGTCCCATGTTAACGCAGGGTGGAAAAGATATGATAAAAGAACTTTTCTCAGAAGAAAACATAAGTAATGCAGGTATTGAGGTAGTTGGAGCATATATGAGTTGTCCCAATGATGAAGGTGCTATTCATAAAGGATTTTTCATAATAGAAGCACCAGATAAAGAAACTATAAAGAAATTCTTCGGACCCATGGCAGTAGAGGTCAGAGAAGTCAAACCATTCAGCGAAATCGCCAAAACATTATAAAGTTCTATTTCTTTTTTTTTGACGATCAAACTTAGAATTTTATGACCAATAAAACTTAGAATAATCTTGAGAAATATTATTTCTTGAGAAATTTAAATTTCCTTTCACATCCATAATTATTTATGCAGTCTTTTTTGAACTTTTTCGCTTTTTAATTCTCTTAATGCATCAGAGACAATCCATCTAGCACTTTTAGAATCAATCTCATGAATCTGTTCGGCAATTTCTATAGTTTTTTGATTAATATGTATATTTTTCTTCCCGATATGCCTTAAAGCCCAGTTTACAGCTTTTTTAACGTAATTACGATTATCAGTTGATTCTCTGATTATCAGGGGGAAAAATTGCTCAAATTTATCATCTGCTGCTTGTTTATCATGAACCGCCAGAACAGCTATTAAAGTAAAAGCCGCTCTTTTTACGAACTCTTCTTCCCGTGTACTCCATTCAAAAATCTTTTTATATGCAAATGAAGTTTTACGGAATAGATTCATACAACACTGGTCGCAAACATCCCAGGAGTCAAATCCAATGACCCATTTTTCCATTTGGCCTTCTGTGACCATGTTAGGATCATCTGTGAGGCTTGCAAGTATTTTGGTTTCTATATATCCCTCATTCCATAATTTTTCTGCAAGTTCATGATCTATGCCTATATTCTTAGCTATACGCCGTAATTCTGGCATTCTTACTCCATAAGTTTTCTTATGATTTATTCCAAACCTCGCCATTCCCTCTATATATTCATGGTTGGACAATCCTTCAAGTTCATTTATTATTTCTTCAAATTTTTCTTCAAATTCCATAAAAAAAATCCCTATTTTAATATATTTCTTCAAATTCCACCACAAAATCCCCTATTACCATAGAACCCTTTCAACATTTTTAGAACATAAGGAAAATCCCGGCTACAGCCACTTTTTTCTGTTCTTAAAAAACTATTTTTTTCTTCAATTCAATCAGAGTAATTTCACACCTTGATCCCAGCCTCATTGGCGGTCCCCAGGTTCCGGTGCCTGCCGATACATAGAGATGGGTTCCATTATACCCATATAATCCATTTAAGTAGGGAAACATAAGTTTAACCAGCAAGTTGAAGGGATATATCTGACCGTTGTGGGTGTGGCCTGAAAGCTGCAGGTCAATTCCTGCCTCATTAGCCGCTTTTAACTCCTGTGGAAGGTGATACATTAAAATGGAAGGCTTATCTTTTTGAAATTCTATCTCTAAGAGGGTTTGTTTGAGATAATCTCTCCCAAATGAATATTCCACACCAATTATCTGTAATCCTCCCAGTTCAACCATTTCATTTTTGAGAATCCTGGTTTTTGTAGGATCTAAAACCCGGTAAACTTCATCTAAACCTTCATATATCTCATGGTTACCCGTTACAAAGAACACCGGGACTTTAATTTTGTTTATGGCCTTAAAAGTCTCTGTGTGCAATTTAGCGCTGCCATCAACCATGTCTCCGGTTATGAGGACAACCTGAGGATTCAACTTATTGGTTTCATTAACAATCTTCTCCATATAACCTGAATTCCTTATAGAGCCTATGTGGATGTCACTAAGCTGAACAATCCTTAAATCATCCTTAATACCAGACATAGGTATTTCTATTTTATTAATATCCAAAAATAAGCTGTTCATAATGGCATAAGCGCTCACTATCCCGGTTAATATTATTATTACTATACCCGCTGTCAATGGCGAAATCTTAAAGAAAAATGACAAGATAAAGTATGAAACCATAAAATATATTAGAAAAAGGGAGATTCCCATCCAGGCCGAAGAGATGGTGTAAAGTGACCGGGTAAAAATATTGGAAACAGTTCTTTCAATCAAAGCTGATGCAGGATAGAACAACGCCACTAAAATCATCAGGATATAAAACCCAGTGCTTGTAGGTATGTTGAATAGGGCAGCTATTCCCAAAAAAACAACGTAGTTAAGGGCTAAAAATGCCAGGAAAAATATGGACATAAAAGCAAAAAACTGTAAAATCGTTCTCATTTTAACCTCTAATGATAGTTTAAATTTTTGGTGAAAATTGACGTGAAATAATATTAATTGACGTGACATAATATTATCTATCCAATTAATATCTATCCCGAATTAAATGATAGAAGTCTCTGATAACAGTTTTACCAGTGTGTAGTTATACATCATGGATCTTCGGATCTCTGAAATTTCATCCAGCCGCTGGTCGTTGATCAGCACCTCTGCTATTTCATCATGGTAGTCATCGTAGTTGAGCTTGACTCTAACCCCATCCAGCTGACTCACAACCGGGACTGGCGAATAAACTTCCTTTATAGCAGGTACTTGATATTCTATCTCAGTTTTCACCAGTATAGAGGGCACTATGGGCGGATCATCTGACATTTCCATTCTTCTGTTGTCCAGAATATTTTCCACCACATCCACCAGTTTTTTGAGGGCTCTTATATTTTCTCCTCTTTTTAATCTCCTTGGAATACGGCCCAGACCACCCACGTATGCATCCGCACCAGATATATCTTCCACATCTATTTCCGGAGCCCCAGTTACCACTACCGGTATCTCTATGTCCTCAAAGAGGTGAGTTTTGTTTAAGATACACTCCCTGAAGCTTCCCAGTGCAAATACCGCCAGGTCGTGTTCTTCTATAAGTCTCTTTTCATCCTCGGATATAAAGGATATTCCTTTACCAGCGCCGCGTTGCAGTCCGATCATGTTGTCCTTGGCACCATAGCGCCTCAGGTACTCAGATATGTCACAGGCAGAGTGCGGAAGGTGCTGACGGGCCAGGGTGGGAGAAACTATGGCTATTTCTGTACCTGCCATTGGAGCTATTTTTATCGTTCCCAGAAGCTCCTTGGCCTTTTCCTCTACTTTACCCACGTCTTCCATGGGTACCGCCAGGGTAAGAACCAGATCCATCTGGCTGGTGTTCTCCTGGAGCACGAAGCCCCCAAGATCCTCTATAAGTTCCTCTACCTCATCGTGTCTGTGAACTCCTCCAGTGTAAGTTAAAGTTTCGTACATAAACTTTTCTCCAGAATTTTATATCTCATGTCAGCCCTTTTAAGTGGGTTTTTAGGGGCATTTTTATGGGAAGGTATTTCGAAAGCTCTGTCCTTCATAAGAGTTATTTCATCCATTATTTCTGTTTTCAGGTAGTCGGGATAAACCAGGAAATCACCATTCTGGCTTACAACAGTGAATCCCATATCTTCCACAATGTCCTTTAGAAAATTTGAATATACTTTAACTTTTATTTTTCGATTATTATTTCTTCTGATCTTAAAGTAATTTACTTTTTCCAGATTATAATCCCTTATTTCTTGACTTATAGATTCCTGATCATTTATTTCTTGATCACTACTTTTTTGACCCAGTATATGTTGATCACTATTTTTTTGATCCTTTATTTCTTGATTGATATTCTTTTTATCCCTGATTTTTTGATCTCTGATTTCTGTGCCTAATATCGAAATTGTTTTTATACTCTCATTTATCTGGTAGAATGTGTTCAGTTTTATCTTTATGAACCTGGTCTGGTTGTTTTCATCTAATTCTGTCTCAGATAAAACCACAGCTATGTCCGCATCCTTATAATCAAAATTTCTAGTTACGGTGAACTCTGAAACCCCTGCCAGTTCCAGAACTTCCTGGCACATTGGTGTTGTAACAACTTTCATGATAGACTGATATAATTTGCCTCTCATATTATTATATATTTATTATCACTCTGGCTCTTTAAAATTTTTAGAAAATCCAAACAAAAACCATCCTACCAAAGATTTATATAATTAGTTAAACATAGTTAACTACATTAAGACCGTTATATATTGGTCTGAGGATGTGAATGAATTGTTTAGAACAGATGAAGGTCCAAAAACAGCCCCTATTCAAGAAGGAGAAGAATACGAAGTTAAAATTGAAGATGTAGGTAAGGAAGGCGACGGTATAACCCGTGTTGAGGGTTTTGTCGTTTTTGTGCCCGACACACAAGTTGGTGATGAGGTTAAGGTTAAAATAACTTCTGTAAGAAGACGCTTTGCCTTTGCTGAGAAAGTCTAATGGATCCACACGTTCAGAATTTCTTTTAAATTTTTTTTATCTTATTTATTCAATTGTTCTCTGGTGTTTTTTATGAAAGTTTCCCTGAGTTTGGAAAGATCGTATTCTGATGATGTGGCTATAATGGTGGATGCTTTAAGAGCTAGCACCACCATAACCGCGGCAATTGAAAATTTCAAGGAGATAATACCCGTAAAAAGCATTGAAGATGCTGAAAAGCTTTCTAAAGATTTGAGGGCAACTCTGGCTGGTGAAAGGGGAGGTGCAGCAATAAAAGGTTTTGACACGGGTAATTCACCTTTAGATATACAAAAATTCAAAGGGAAGGTATTAGTGCTCACCACCAGCAACGGTACCCGTATTCTGGAAGATATAAAAGCAAAAACCCTCATAGGGTCCTTTGTAAACGCCAAAGCTGTGGCTTTAAAAGCCCTTGAACTGGCAGATCACCATATAGAGGTGGTTATGGCTGGTGTAGGGGGAGAATTTGTAATCGAAGATTTTTTGGGTGCAGGAGAGATAATAGGCCATCTGAAAGATGAAAAACTGGATGAAATGGCACTGGCAGCATTAATGGCATCTTCTGACAAGATGAGAGTTGATGATGCTGTTGAAAACTCCAGATCTGCGTCAGGGCTCCGGGCCCTGGGACTGGGAGAAGACGTTGAATTTTCCCTTAAAAGAGACATATATAATAAAGTTCCCCTCTATAAAGATGGGATTATAAAAAGATTATAAAAACTTTAAAATGAGTCAAATATGGAAACAGAACCGCTTAAATCGAGAACTGAATCGCTTAAAATAATTGGAACCGCACATGTCTCCCAAAAAAGCATAGAAGAGGTTAGAGAAACTATTCTGGAGACTAAACCAGACGTTGTGGCTGTTGAGCTGGATCTAGCCCGCTATAACAATCTCATGAATGAGAGAAGGGGTGTAGAGGAAAAAAGAGAAATCAACATAAGGGAGTTGATGAAGAGCGACCAGCTGACCATGTTTCTGGTTAGCGGATTTTTAACCTACATGCAAAAAAAGATAGGTGATAAAGTAGGGGTGAAGCCGGGTTCAGAGATGGTTGCTGCCATTGAAGCAGCTGAGGAGGTTGGTGCCCGGGTGGCCTTCATAGACCGTGACATAAGAATCACCCTCAAACGTGCCTTAAATCAGATGAGCTTCTCAGAAAAGCTTAAATTTGTCTACGGAATTATAGCATCATTTTTTAGTGACGATGAAGTTGTGGAAGATATTGAAAGTATAAAGGAAGGCGATACTATGGCAGAAGTCATGGAATACTTCCATGAAATGTCTCCAAAAGCCTTTGATGTTCTGGTAACTGAGAGAGATGCTTATATGGCCTTTATGTTACTGGATATCCCCGAAGAAAATGTAGTGGCTGTGGTGGGTGCAGGACACCAGGAGGGTATCAAAGATTATATGGACCATCCTGAGCAGATACCCCCATTTTCAGAACTTTTAAAGGTTGAAAAATCAAAAGTCTCAGTGGGAAAGCTGGTAATGTTTGCCATACCCGCTGTTTTTATTTTAATATTCGCCCTGGCCCTGCTTAACGCGATAAATATCCAGACCAGCATCTTCCAATTTGTGATGCTCACCGGGGGTCTGGCATTCTTAGGGTCCATTTTAACCGGTTCTAAGATCTACTCTGCCGTAACTGCTTTCCTGGTAGCTCCCGTAACCTCTATACATCCCCTGCTGGCTGCGGGATGGTTTGCCGGG
>JADGNH010000103.1 GCA_017883605.1 Methanobacteriaceae archaeon | reverse complement strand
AATATACTACATAAATTAAATTTATAGTTGAATAAACAAATCTTTTTTTTTAAGAATAAGTTCATAATAGTTTAAAATCTCATAAATAGAGGTTTGACCATTTTTAACTCCCTCCCGAAAAATATAATACATCACAAGATACAATTAATTTTAAAATCTGCAAAATCATTAATTTCATTAAATCCAAAAAACCATTAGTAATTGTCAAAAATCAGGAAAATTCATTAATTATCATTAAAGCCAAAAAATAATTAGTTATATTAATCCAAAAAAAAATTTACTCACAAATTCAGTTAAATAAAATATACATGATAGCTGGATTGTTATCAATCAAGCTATGTTAAAATTTTTCAGGTGATGATGTGAAAATAACTTCTATTGGTGCAGATATCTCCAGAAACGATGTATACTGCAGTAATAGTCTCATAAAAAATATAGAAAACGACATTCCCCAACTTATAAAAATCGGAGCACATGAAGCTGCTTTGACCAACGTTACCGGAGATGATGTGGTTATAAGTGCATTTGTACCTGATGCAACCCTTGAAGCCGTTAATTCCGCTATAGTGGAAATTCTCCGCAAAAACGCAGAAAACCTGGGAGACCTGGAAGGGATATCAGAAACTCCCGAAGGCGCTGGGGAGGGAATATCCTATGCTGAAGCACGTATAAGGCAGGATAGATATCCAGACGCCATAATAGTGGCTTTTGACACTTATGGCGGTGAATCATTTGTCA
Organism: Methanobacteriaceae archaeon; assembly: GCA_017883605.1. GTDB lineage: Archaea > Methanobacteriota > Methanobacteria > Methanobacteriales > Methanobacteriaceae > Methanobacterium_A. The sequence continues at coordinate 6,331 of JADGNH010000103.1, read as the reverse complement.
GTAAAGTGGCTAACTCCGTAATCCAGGCGGCCCAGGGCATGGATAGTGTGACTGACATTGGGGGAGGAATCACAGACGGTGTGCATAAAATACCGGGTGTAGGATATGTTTCAGATAAAACAGACGACCCGGTGGTAGCTGCAACCGTGGAAGACATAGAAAGTATAGGGGTAGTTGCCGGGGCCATGGTGGGAGCTGCCTTAGGCAACAAGAATGTTTACCTGGTTAAAAGGGGAACTCCTTCCTATGTAATTCCCGGAAGTGTAATAATGTCAGTTTCAGCCTACATGAACGGAAATGTCATGGACCTGGCAGTGCCACTGGCAGAAAGGATGAGGATTTTAGGATAGAATGATACGGACTTCAGGATAATTACTAAATAAATGATTAAGCACTTTCAGGATCATTAAATAATGATTAAGCTAAAAATTTAACCATAAACAAATTAAGGACGTGCTAAGATGATAATTTTAGATGAAAACACCAGATGTATAGTGCAGGGCATTACCGGTAAGCAGGGTTCATTCCACACCCAGAAAATGCTGGACTACCATACCAGAATAGTGGCCGGGACCTCCCCAGGGAAGGGAGGACAGAAATTTGGGAAAATCAACGTTTACAACTCTATAGAAGAAGGTAAGGAAGAGTTGGACATTAACGCATCTATAATTTTTATTCCAGCACCTTTTGTCAAGGACGCTGCCTTTGAAGCCATATCACAGCTGGATCTTACGGTGATAATCACCGAACACATACCGGTGCACGACTCCATGGAGATTGTGGAATACGCCAAAAGAAACAGCACCATTGTAATCGGGCCCAACACCCCGGGAATAATAACCCCGAGGGTGGGGAAACTGGGTATTATGCCCACCCACATCTTTGAGGAGGGAAATATTGGAATAGTATCCAGAAGCGGGACCCTCACCTATGAGGTAGCCCACCAGATAACCACAGCCGGCATGGGCCAGAGCACCTGTCTGGGTATTGGTGGAGACCCGGTGGTGGGGATGGACTTTGCAGATGTCCTGCAGATGTTTGAAGATGATAAAGACACCGATGCCATGGTGATGATCGGAGAGATTGGAGGTAACGCCGAGGAGAGGGCCGCTGAATTCATATCCCAAAAAATCCAGAAGCCGGTTATAGCCTACATAGCTGGGGTCACCGCACCCCCCGGTAAGAGAATGGGCCACGCCGGTGCCATAATCGAAGGTGAAACCGGGACGGCGGAAAGTAAGATAAAAGCTCTGGAAGCAGCCGGGGTACACGTTGCAAGGAAACCCTCTGAGGTGGCAGAAATCGCCAGGGACGTGTTGTGACCTCGGGTTTGCAAGCGGCCTATAGCATTTTTTTTAGATGTAACTTAAATTCAATTTTTTTTACAATAAATTAAAAATTTATTAAAAAGATAAAAATCATTGTTAGTATTTATTAAAAACGTGTTTAAAACCATTATTTAGTATTTATTAAATAAAAATGTTATTATTCTATTAAAAAACCATTGTTTAGTGAGCTAAAATGACAGGAAAAGATGAAATTATAGAAAAACTCCTTAAAGGAGAAATTAAACTCCATGAAATTGAGAAATTCACCGATAATGTTAGGGAAGCAGTGGATATAAGGCGTGGTTTTGCTGAGAAAATTTCAAACACTCATCTGGAGCATTTATCAAACTACTCACTGGACCTGGAAGAGGCCCTGAAAAGGAACATTGAAAACCCTATAGGAACGGTCCAGATACCGGTGGGATTGGCTGGACCATTAAAAATTAGGGGAGAACATGCAGATGGCGATTTTTACGTGCCCCTGGCCACCTCAGAAGGTGCGCTGGTGGCATCGGTTAGCCGGGGTTTTTCAGTGATATCTGAAGCTGGTGGGGCCACCGTGAGAATATCTGGAGACAAAATGACCAGAGCACCGGTAATAAAGACCAGCTCAGTTGTTAAAGCTTTAAAGATAAAGGATTGGATAGGAGAACACTTCAAGGAACTTAAAAAGGCCGCGGAGGTAACCACCAGGCACGGTAAACTCTTGAAGATTGACCCGGTGATAGTGGTGGGAAGATACCTCTACCCCCGCTTTGTTTTCACCACCGGGGACAGTATGGGAATGAACATGGTCACCATAGCCACCGAAGCAGCCCTAAACCTTCTAACTCACAAAACCGGGGCCCATGTGGTGGCTTTAAGCGGTAACCTGTGTGTGGACAAGAAACCATCCACCCTAAACCTGATAGAAGGCCGGGGTAAAAGTCTGGTGGCGGAAATTGTAATCCCCCGGAAGATGGTGGAGAAAAAGCTTAAAACAACTCCCGAGGCCATAGTGGAAGTTAACACCGCCAAAAACCTCATAGGATCCGCCATATCTGGAAGCATGGGTTTCAACGCCCACTACGCCAACATGATCGGCGCCATTTTCCTGGCCACCGGACAGGACGAAGCCCACATCGTGGAGGGGAGCCTGGGAATAACCACCGCTGAGATGGAAGATGGAGACCTATACTTCTCAGTGACCCTGCCCGACGTTCCCCTGGCCACAATTGGCGGCGGCACCCGACTGGAGACTGCCAGGGAATGCCTGGAGATCATGGGTGTTTCAGGAACCGGGAAGGTGGGCAAATTCGCAGAGATAGTGGCAGGAACTGTGCTGGCTGGTGAGCTGTCCTTGATGGGGGCGCTGGCAGCCGGACATTTAGCCAGGGCTCATAAGGAGCTGGGACGAGGTTAAAAATAATAATTTATTTATTCTATTTGTAGGAAAAAATTTTTATGCTAATAAGAATCCCGTGATATAATGAAAAAACTAACTACTAACTACGAAGTTGTATTTGGATCCAACGCCATACTCAACTGTGATGGTATAATCAGTTTTAAAGATAAAGGCAAAAATCAAGAATTAATAAAGTTTAAAGAAGGCAAAGATGGGAAGATTTTGGTTAAATGCACCTTAATAGATGATCAAGGGGAAATAGTGGCTGAACTGCACGATGGCGAACTGGTAAAAATTAAGGAAAGATACCTGAAACAGACGGCGGGCAGTGACATTAGAATAATCAACGAATTTACCGGCGATGTCTGGCTGGAAGTTTCCAGTTTAGGACCGCAAAAATTGAAAATCAACAGGATTTTCTTACTTCCAGGTTTCAAGATGGTTGCCACTGATGATTATTTGAAAATTAACGACAGTATAACATTTTCCAGCAACATCTTTGAGAATTGTTCGGATATTATGGGGCTATAATAATAATTCAGGGCTACAGAGGCCTCATATTTTTTAATTTCGGTTATCTTAGGAGAAATTAATTTTATTATTAGGAGAAAACAATAAAATGAACATCCGCGGATTCATCACCGAATACCTTAACATGAGCCGTTACGTTGCTTTAGGTACTCTGGACGGCATCCTGGCGGTGATGGGGGTAACCTTAGCTGCCAGTGGGGTGGCCAGTGCAGGGGGATTGGAAATTCCCAACTACATCATCGGCCTCACCGGCTTAAGCGGTGGCATAGCCCTGGCACTATCCAACTCCTTCGGATCTTTTATTGGGGAGAGGTCTGAAGAGGTGCGAAACATCCGGGAGCTGGAAGAGAAAATGATGCTGGATGAGGGAAAGCTGGACGACACCCTGATCCACCAGCAGGCCAAAAGAAGGATTTACATGAGCATGTTCACCCACGGATTCTCCAGTTTCATCGGCTCATTTGTACCGGTTATGCCCTTTCTACTTATAGCAGACCGACTAACAGCCACCATCACCACGGTAATCCTGTGCTTCACTGCCCTGATAATACTGGGTATTTATCTGGGAAAAGTGTCCCGGGAAAGCCTTTTAAGAACCAGTGTCGAAATTGTGCTCATCGGGATTCTGATAAGTGTGGTGAGCTTCCTCATCGGAGGCAGTCATTAGTGATTTATGCTCATTGTGGTGTTGGTAAAGTTGGGGGAGTGTCAAATTCGGTGTATTTGATTAAAAAAAGACATCAATTCTTACTATGAGTTCTTCAAATTAAAATTATTCTTTTTAATAACTATCATCATGATGAGAATATTTCTCAATTATGATGGTCTTTTTTTCTTCATCTATTGAAAAAAGAATTACAAAGCTTTTAGCTTTATGAACACGTTTTAAATGTTGTAATGGTTTTGAAAGATTTTTATAACGGTGCGGATTGATTGTATTTCCTCAATCTTCTTGAGAACAGCTTCAAAATCATCAGGATTCTTTTTTTTGAGTTTAAGAAGTGCTTTGTGTGCTGATCTCCTGAACCCTACATGGTACATGTTAATCTTCAAAATGTTTTTTAAGATTTTTCACGTATATGATGGGCTCTTTCTCTATTTTTTTCATCTCCTCAACTAATTCAGGAGTGATTTTAGGCTCATCCTCAAATTCAACTTTTTTGAATTTTTTATATTTTTTCTTGTCTATTTCCGCCATTTTATGCATCTTTGCCTGTCTCCTTCCAGCTCAGTACGATTTAATAAATAGTTCATCGTGTTCTAAACAGATTCTGGCTGTTATGTAACCTATTCCTGTTTTTTAACATATCAGTCTGTGATATAATTTAATAATTTAATATTATTTAAACTTTTTTTTTAGATAGAAAAAAAATCATTATAAATTCATCTAGAAAGGTAGCTGATCAACTTCTTTTTTAACATTTTTAATATAACAGAATCGAAGAAGATTAAAAGCCAAGATCAATCCCATAGACCTTCTCCACATTTTCCACGTGGATATAGTAGGCGTCTTCCTCGGTTAATGTCCCGTTTCGTAGTAATTCCCAGGTCCGTCTGGGAACTGTTTTAGGACCTAAAACCGCCCCCGGCCTACTACTCATGTCAAGGTAGTCAGTTTCCATGAGGAAATTATTTCCTTTTTTAAGTCCTTCCACTATTACCTTTCTGGTGGCAATGAGAGAAGGTGTTAGGCCATGATTCTCTCTTTGGAGAACCATCGGTCCGGAGAAATGTTTCACTACTCTATGTTTATCCATGCCGGCTTCATGGGCCATTTTAGCAAATTCTGAAAACTGCTCTTCCCCTGAACTTTCGGTGTGGAGCTGCACCGCGCAATCTGCCTCCACCGCCAGTTCCATGGCGTACAATATAAGCCGGTTATGTATTTCTAGCTCTTCTGAAGAGACTTCATAGTGGGGCCGTCCAATCTCTCCGATTCCAATTGCCTTATTCTCCATAACTAATCCCTGTGCGGTTTGGAGGGCGTCTCTCATCATTTCCTCCGCCTTTTTTAGGGGTACTCCTTCCTTTATTAGTCTGGAAAGTTCTGCCGGATGGGCTCCCACAACTGCAAACGCTTCTACATCGGTATTGGCATTTATTTCATTAACATATCCTATTACCTGTTCCATAGCCTCCTGGAAATTAGATGATTCTCCAGCAGTCCAGGTGGGTTTGTTGGGGATGATCATGAAGGTTCCACCGGCCCTCTGGAATTTTTTAGCTACTTCCAGGGGACCCTCTCCATTTATGTGATCCACGTGTATATGGTTGTCTGTTACCGGGATTTTTTCCATTATTATACCTCTTAAACCATTTCAATTAGAAACTCTTAAACATCCTACTAAAAATAATTATTACCTTAAATTATCCATCAAAGCCTTTTCAAACACTTGCACAGGAGGGACGACTCCCGTCCATATTTTAAAGGATTCGATACCCTGATAAATGAGCATTTTAACCCCTGAAACCGTTTTTGCACCGGCATTTCCAGCTTCTCTTAGGAGACCAGTTTCCTGGGGGTTGTAGATGATATCATTTACCACCAGTCTTTCGGGAATCATCTCTGAGGTAACCAGTGGTTTTTGGTCGATATTAGGGTACATACCAATGGGGGTGGTGTTTATGAGTATATCAGCATCCTGAATCTCTTCTTTAAGACCATCCAGACCGATACACCCCACATCTGCATCCAGCTTTTCCCGGAGATCTGCCTTGAGTAGAAGAGCTTTCTCAGAGGTTCTGTTAGCAATAACCACCCTACCTGCGCCGTTTAAAATAATCTGGAATGAAATGGCCCTTGAAGCCCCTCCCGCACCTATTATTACAATTTTTTTATCTTTAACTGTGGTTACTTCTTCAATAGCTTTAACTGCCCCCAAGCCATCGGTATTGTATCCTTTGGTCCCATTTTCATCAAATTTTATGGTATTAACCGCCCCTATAAGCTCTGTAGCACCATCAAGAACGTCTAAGTAATTCAAGACCTCTGTTTTATGGGGGATGGTAACGTTCAACCCCTTAATCCCCAAAGAACGGGCCCCATGGATGGCTGCCCTAAGGTGAGCTTTTTTAACCTGAAAAGGCA
>JADGNH010000021.1 GCA_017883605.1 Methanobacteriaceae archaeon | reverse complement strand
GGGTAGTGCGTTGTTGGTGTTGTAGTTGTCTAGGATGTTGGAGTAGGTGTAGATTAGGTTTTGGTAGCCGAAGTATAGTCCTAGGCTGGTGTTGTAGGCGTATTCTGGTGCTACTCCTGTCCCGTCCGCTACCCTGGTTCTGTCCATGAAGTTTTTCACATCTGCTGCGATTTTGAGGTATTCTCCTTGAGACATATCTCCGCTTCGAATCTCATCCCGGGGTGTGGGTGCTGGGCCGAAGATGATAAGTTCAACGGGTGTGCTGTCACTATTTTTAATTTTTAACACAGTGTTGGTTAGTAATTCTAAAAAAGAAGGCATACTTACATTGGATCCGTCGATGATCACATAATCCGGAAGGATATGGTTGTTTTCTATGTAGTTTTTGACCCAGCTTGCTGCGTCGGATATCTGTTTCTCATTAAAGAACACTGAAGGATTTCCTGCGGCATTATTCAGTCCATTAACTGCTATTTTAGCCGTATTATTTGTATCTTCGTCTGTTGTTATTGTATCTGTACTGGTTGTTGGATTTGTATCTGTACTGGTTGTTAGATTTTGACTATTAACAGTCTGAGGGTTGTCAGAACTGGCATCAACAGAATTGGTTGTTTGTGTGGTCTGCTCCATCAGGTCAGTTGATAAATCTTGATGGGGATTTATGGTTAAGTTCTGCGTTGGATCGATGGATGCTGCACTGCTGAAATTTCCATTGAGGACTAATATGATACTGAATATCAATAAAAATGTAAAAATCAATCTTCTGGTAATTATAACACCTCTTAACTCTTTCCACCCATTACTCTTTTCCCCTATTATAAATATGAATCAAATTTTAATACTATAAATAATTTTATAATTTCAAAAATTCCGTTAAAAGCTCTTTTTTTATTTTTAAGCATTTTATTAGCTATTTCCCATATCTCTTAAACAGCGATGCATCATTTTATCTTTAACAGGTCAATGCCAATCGATTTTATGTAACAATCTAATTATCAGTGGTGTGAGTACGTATATCCAACCAATCCAGGCATATATGAAAAAGAACAGGCCTATTGCGATTAATGATAGTATAGGTAGCAGGGGATAGGCACGCCGGAGATATTTAATGGTTTTTTGCTCCAGATTTTCATCTACCAAATTGTTCTTGGTGGCATAATACCAGTTCAGGGAATAGAAAAATCCTATGAAAAGATGTTTAAGTTGAGATTATGCTTGAGGTGTAATAATTACCATAACTACCCATTAAAGATGTAGAAAAAGGTAAGAGTGCTACAAACAACAGCCAGATAATGTTTATGGTTATTAGGGTGGGGGTGGAACGTTTAATAAAATAAAACTGTTGATGGTTTACCCTCCAGAAAAAGGATAATATCCAAAAGCTCAGGGCGTATATGCCAACTTTTGGTGCCAGACTGGCTATTTGCTGTTGAAAAGCGGCTTCAGATAATGATGCTGGAATATCAGGGATACCTATACTTAAAACTAGTAAAGTCATGGATATGGCAAATATTTCCATCTACCAGGGTTTCAATACGTTTGGTGGTCATCCAACTGTTCAGATAATCAGAATATGTTGACATATTTAGACTCTCTCCTTCTAATCCTCTCCACTCATCTGCATTATGAATTTCATGGGTAATCAACAAATTTTTTATCTTAATAAATGCATAAGTATCTTTTTTATCTTAGGTATATGAAATTAAGTAACTTTTTTACATTTATTTCCATAAATCACATTTATTTTTTCCATGAATCAGATTTATCCAATTTTATTCCATTCATATCCAATGGAAAATTTTCATATTGGAAAAAATTTTTTTTCATATTGGAAATTTTTTTTTTCATAATTTAGAATTTTCGTTATATTTATATATCATGTTTTATAATGATGAATTATAAATTACATGGTTAAATGCAAAAACTTATTGTAAGAGGTTTATTTGTCCTGGCCGTGTTAATTATTTATCTTAATCATCATAGATAGCTTAAGGGGCTAGTTAAACATGTTTATCACAAGAATATTCTATGGAATAGCTTATTTCATCGTTTTAATCTTTGAAATTATAAAGGCAACCCTTGATGTTGCCTCCCGAACCGTAAACGGTAAAGTGGAACCGGTAATCGTGGAAATACCAACCGTGCTTAAGAGACCTATTTCCCAGACCATACTGGCCAACAGCATTACCCTGACTCCCGGAACTCTTTCGGTTGACCTGGACTCGGAGAATCAGGTTATAAAGGTAGCTACTATAGTTCCCCGCAAAAATGAGGATGTCATTCCATTTGAACCATACATAAAAGGGATGTTAGAATGAGTATACTGCTGATATCTGAGTACATTCTTCTGGGTGCACTGGCAATATTCGCCATTGCTTGTATGCGAATTGTCACCCGTAAAACCATAGGAATGGCCTTAGTGGGCGCCTCTGCTTTGAGTATTGCAGTAGCCGTAATCCTCATCTTAGTTCAGAATATTTACCAGATTGGCTTCTGCAAGGACATTGCCACGGCTCTGGTGTTACTGGGTCCGGTGGGAACCATAGCCTTCGCCACAGTATTGAGAGGGGGGATAGATGATGGATGATATAATTACCATTATAAAATCGATTTTACTCCTGATATCAACTGTTTTGGTACTCTTAGCAGCTTTAGGAATCCTGAGATATAAAGATGACCTGGAACGGGTGTTATATGCCCGGATTCACATCCTGGGAGTAGCAGACATGGCCTGTATACTGGCCCTTTTAACCTTGGGAGAACCCCTCCTGGCTGGTGCCTACTTTATTCTGTCCCCCTTCGCAGCCCATGCCATGGCCAACGGATTCTATTACGGAGAGGATAAACAATGATTGAATATATATTAATGTTCATCGTGATTGTGGGGTCCATATTGGCACTTATGCAGAGAGACCTCCTCAAGGCAGCCATCATAACCGGAATTCCCGGCGCAGCACTGGCCTTCCTTTATCAATATCTCTTAGCCCCTGATGTAGCCCTTACCCAGGCTATTGTGGGATCAGCCATAGTGCCGGTTTTCATTGCACTGGCAGTTTACAAAACACGTAGGGTGGAGGATTAAAAAAATGATCATAGACACACAACTGGCTTCACTATTAACAGCAGGGGCCCTGATCGTCATCGGTATATTTGCCGCAGTATTTTTGGATAATCTCATTAAAAAGGTGATAGGTCTGGCTTTCATTGGAGACGGTGCTAACCTGTTCCTCATTGCCATGGGCTACAAGCCGGGTGGAATTGTCTACATCTACTTGCCGGGCATGGCCAGAGATTTTTTTGCCCAAAACGCCGCATACCCTCTTCCATTCGCCCTGGTGTTAACCAGTATTGTGATAGGTGCCAGTACCATGGCGGTGATGCTGGGAATCATCATGGTTCTCTACAAGAAACGTGGATCTCTGAAGGCATCTGAGATTCTGGGGGAATAATTTAATGCCTTTAAATAATCTTGATAAGGTTGAAGCCACAAAGAGGGGGCTTTCAACCGTTCTAAAAGCCACTAATAAGGAGGAAATAAATTGAACCTCTTAATACCTTTAATGGTTATTGTTCCCATAATATGTGCTCTGTTCCTGAATTTGCTCCATAAAAAGGACCGAACCATAAAGGCAATTGCCATAATACTGGCTCTTACCTTACCTCTGCTCCCAATTTTGGCAAGCTATGGAATACACTACTTTGGAGGATATGCTCCACTGGCACAGAACCCCACCTTGTCCACGGGACTGCCCTCCTTAATAACCGGAACTGTTCTTAACACCTTCCACCCGGCCATTACTTATGCATTTCAGGATGCTCAGAAGCTTTTCATATTCATACTGGGGCTGGTGGCTTTTCTGGCTATACTGGTCTCACTATTCGAGACTAAAAGGCCGTCTGGAGTCTATGGGTTCATGATGTTCATGGGAGTTGCCTCTGTTATTGCCCTACTCCTCACCGATGACATCTTCAACTTCTACGTGTTCTTTGAAATCATGGCCCTGGCAACGGTAGGAATAGTACTAGTATCTGGAGTGAAGGGTAACTACGAAACTGCCCTTAAATACATGATACTGGGAAGTATTACATCCCCATTACTACTATTAGGAATTGCACTTCTCCTGGGAGTTACAGGGAACGTTAACATCACAGATATCATTGCATCCTTAAAAATTGGAGTAGTAGATCCTAAGAACCCGGTGCTTTTGATGGCCTGTGGATTAATTGTCTTCGGCTGGCTCTACGGTTCAGGATTGCCACCATTCCACACTATTAAATCCGCCATATACAGTAAAGCTCTACCCCACGGCGCTGCTCTACTACAGGCGTTTTCAGTGTTTACTCTCATAGCCCTGGGAATAATTATCCTGCGCATATTCTCTTACCTGCCCTTTTCCCAGATGATTATTTTGGGAGTTTCTCTCTTGGCCATGATTCTGGGAATTACCATGGCCCTCCTGCAAACAGACCTCAAACGTATGATCGGTTTCCTGGCGGTGGGAGAGCTGGGTTACATAGGAATCGGTTTAGGATTGGGAACTGCTTACGGAATAACCGCTGGACTCTTCCAGGCCATCAACGAGGTAGTAATCACTGCTTTCCTCTTCATAGGATTTGGCGTCATATACTACCAGACCGGTGAGAGTGATATCCGCAAACTGGGGGGTATGATGGTTAAAACACCCCTGGTAGCACTGCTGGTTCTCTTAGCTGGTTTTGCAATGGCCGGTGTGCCTCCTCTTAACGCCTTCCAGAGTAAATTAATGCTAATACAGGCGTCTATTCAAGCAGGATTACCAGAATTAGGGGTAATAATGATACTGCTGAGTATCGTAACCTTCATGACATTTATGAAAGCATTTCACGCCGTTTACATGCGGCCTAAACCTGCAGACCTGGAGATCAAGAACGAAAAGATACCCCGGGCAACCATTCTTTCGCTAATAGTGTTCCTGGTGGTCTGTTTGATCTTTGGTCTGTTCCCACAATTAGCCACTGGATTTCTGCAAGCAATATCCAGCAACCTAGCAGGAGGCATGCCATGAATCTCTACGATTTAATTGTTAAAAGGATAAAAGAAGCTCAAAAAGCCGATTCTGATGGGCTGGTAACTAATGTATCCACTTCATCCATGCTCACCGCAGAAATTACTCTAATATCATCGTTACTGGTTGCCTTGATAATGTTGCGACTGGTTAGCAACGTGTTGATGATAGTGGCAGTTTTAGTGGTTTTATTTGCTGCTATACTGGCCATGCCGCTCATGCCCCGACTTAAAAGAGAACTGAATGACTCTCTATTCAACATGACCTTTTACGTTGTCCTGGCACTAGCCATAGTAATTGTCCTGTTCTACTGGGGGAGTTTAAATGTCTGAAGGAATTAGAAATCTGATAATGGGATTTGCCCTGGTAATATTTTCGGTATCCTTGTTCCAATCGATATATGACTTTAAACCGCTCATATATCCTGGTATAAGCTACCTTTACAACTGGGTAGGCACTGAAATAGCCCCAAACATGGTAACCGTCGTGGTATTCGATTGGAGGGGCTACGACACCCTTGGAGAAGCCTTGATCCTGGTGACAGCTGTGATAGCAGTTTTACTGGTCTTTGGTAGGGGAAAAGTCCAAATGGGAGGTAAATAAATGAGCACCATACTCAAAATATTTGTATTCCCCGCGGCCATGGTTTTAATGTGCCTGGGGGTTCTCACCATCCTTGGTGGTCACATAACACCCGGTGGGGGATTCCAGGGCGGGGCCATAATCGCTGCAGGATTCATATTCTGTCTCGTGGTATACGGACTTAAAGAAAGTCCATTTAATCTTTCACACGACTTTATGGCTGCAGTTGAAAGTATAGGGGCCTTAGGATACGTATTTCTGGGCATCGCTGGATTAATATTCTCCGGATTTTACCTGTACAACCTGGGAGTAGATATCTACAGTATCGTACCCACCTTCATCAAGAACATATTTGACTATCCAGACCCCACCCATGCCGGAATAATCCCCTACCTCAACTTCGTGGTGGGTTTGAAGGTTATGGTAGGACTAAGTGCTGTAGTAATAGCTTTCCTGGGATTCAGAGAATTTGAAGAAAATGAAGAGGAGGACCAGGAATGATCTATGCAGGTCCACTTATCCTGGGATTTGTTCTGGGATTTGTTCTGGGAACCCGAATCAAGGAAGACCCAGAGAGCAAGCTTAAATTCGGCGCATCGGTATATGTCGTGTTTCTAATTGTAGCCCTAGTTGTAGCCTATTTACTGGGACCGTTCCCCTACTACCTGGATGTACCATTAGCCAGCGGATTTATGGCCTGTGCTGTGGGTATCATCCTGGGAAAACTAATATTCGGGAAGCCAAAGGCTCTCGGTCAAATAGAGGATTAGATTGGAATGAAGATAAATAAACCAATTTTATTAGAATATTTGAAAAATAAGAATAATAATTCAAATTCATTAGGAAATAAGAATAATAATTCAAATTCATTAGGAAATAAGAATAATAATCCAAATTCATTAGAGGATTTGAAAATAATATAAATAACCCTGGTCATTTAGGAGGATTTGGAATAAAGATAATAAACATTACTATTAGGATGAATAAAGAGAAGGTATAACTCATGTTTCTAACAACTAACCAATGCAAAGGCATTGGAGAATGCATAAAAGAATGCCCCACAGGCGCCATTCGATTAATAGATGGTAAAGCATTCAGCTGCATCACCTGCGGGGCCTGCGCCGAGGCTTGCCCTAACCGGGCTATTTTCCGCAACAAATATGGTGGATACGTTGTGGACAGGGACAAGTGCAACGCTTGTGGTGTTTGCGAGCTTACCTGTCCGGTTAACAGCATCAAAATAGAGGAAGGGGTAGTTAAAGGGATATGCTCCAGATGTGGGATTTGCGTTCCGGCATGCCCGGAAAAGGCCCGAGTTGATGCTTACGATGTTATTGAAGACCGTCAACTTAAATTCCTTGAATCATTGAACCTCACAGTTCAACCTCCAGTAAAGTCCAAAAAGAAGGAAAAATTGGCGGAGAGGACCAGCCTGGTAACCAATACAGAGAAGTGCACCCTTTGCCGGCGCTGTGAATATTACTGCCCTACAGAGGCTATCATGGTGGATGTGGAACCACCGGGTAAATGTACTGAGTGCCGGGTCTGCGAGGACGTGTGCCCTGCTGATGCCATAGAAAACTGCACCATCGACCCCGAAAAGTGTACTTTATGCCTCAAGTGCCTGAAAGAATGTCCCAACCAGGCCATTTACATTGACGATTTCCAGGTGAAGATCAACAAACTGGAACCTGAAGAAGAATTAAAAGGAAAACTTATATCCTGCCTGAACTGCGGCCTTTGTGCAGATGCTTGCGAAAAAGGAGCACTCAAAATGATTAACGGCCATTTACGCCATGATCCTACTCTCTGTGAGGGATGTGAGACCATGGAATGCATTGAAGCATGTCCAGTGGGAACATTAAGAGTATCTGAAGATCCGGAGCAGAGAATTAAAGGATTCTGCGTTTCCTGCGGTAAATGTGTTAAATCCTGTGATATAAACGAGGCCCGCAGCTTCCAGCACGTTACCTGGGGTGGAGAAGTGTCAGAGGACTGTATATCCTGTGGGATATGTGCAGAGATCTGTCCAAAAGGTGCCATAACTCTACGCAGAGGTACAATTGATGTTGATACTCAAAAATGCATTCTCTGCGAGAAATGTGCCATCCACTGCCCAGTTGATGCTATTCCCACCACAACCATGCGAAAGAAGTCCATCAAGGAGGGTTTCACATATGTACAGGACAAGCTGTGCATGAACTGCAAACTATGCACTAAAATTTGTCCGGAAGAGGCCATCAAAGAGGATGAAAACGGCCGGATAGTGGTAGATGAATCCAAATGCAACTACTGTGGAGCTTGTAAAAATGCCTGCCCTGCCAGGGCCATACTGTTTGAAAGGGAATTTGAGGTGGAACCATGAAAAATCTGGTCCTTATATTCCTGGAGGGTGCTTACACCAATCTAAAGAGGATTCTGTTTGCCAGTGATCGAGTTACCGACATGGAACTCCGGAGCATGATTCTGGAAGGCAGGGTAAAACCAACAGAAAAGGTAGCTGAGGTTCCCTGCATTGGCTGCGGGGGCTGCTGCAACGCCTGCCCCACCGAAGCCATAGAAATGGTGGATCTGGATGAACCCGTGGAACTCATGGAAGGCATGACTAAAACCAAAATACCTGTCCTAAACAGTGAAAAATGTGTATATTGCTATTACTGCCATGATTTCTGCCCTTTATACGCTCTCTTTGGAGAAGCGGGAACTATCCATCCCAACGACGTTGGTATAGTGGAATTGGACATATCACAACTGCTGGAAAAGCCAGTGAAAATATCTGAGGATAAAATAGCCTTTATATCCCAGTATCTGGCAGATAATACCATCATAAGAAAACGAGAGGATGAGAAATAATGGAATTTAAGAGAAATAATGGATTTAAATTAAATTTAATATTTAACAACCATATAACACAAAATTTAAGAGGAATCATATGAGTCTAAAGTCATATTCCCGGGGCCGAGCGATACACGTGATGTTAGTGTACACCGGAGGATGTAACGGCTGTGATATAGAGATAGTTAACTGTATATTTTCACCTAAATTCGATGCTGAACAGTATAAAGTTTTTTTAACCTGGAACCCTCGGGAAGCAGATGTCCTGGTGGTCACCGGACCTGTAACCAAGCACAACGAAAAGCCGCTCCTTGAAATTTACAATGCCATACCTGAACCAAAGGCCGTGGTGGCAGCTGGAGCCTGCGCTCTAATGGGTGGGGTCTATAAGAATATACATGGTGATATACCATCCGAAGAAATTGCCGGACCAGTGGATCAGATAATACCGGTGGATGCCAAAGTTCCGGGATGTGCAGTGCGTCCCCAGGATATCGTGGCAGGATTGGTATCTGCTTTACCATTATTATTGAATGCAGACTGAATTAATCAACTAAATTTTAAAAAAAAGAGATTTATTTAAAATTAAATTAAGAAAAAGAATTATATAAAATCAAATTTTAAAAAAAAGAGATTTATTTAAAACTTACGAAGGTGTAACATAAATGGATGATAACAAAGAAAAACGGACGGTCATTGAGGCCGAGATCCCCATGGGGACGGTCCACCCTGCCGCCCTGGAACCATACCGGGTCCGACTTTTTGTGGAGGACGAGATAGTCAGGGACGCAGAGATAACGGTAGGAATCAACCACAGAGGAGTGGAACGGATCATGGAAGGCCTTCCGGTGGAGAAAGCTAACAGTCTCACCGAAAAAATATGTGGTATCTGCTCCAACAGCCACATCTGGAACTCCTGTCTCACCGCGGAAAAACCCCTGGGAATAGAGGTACCTGAAAGGGCAGGTTATATAAGAATTATAATGGAAGAACTGGAACGATTACACAGCCACTTACTTTATCTGGCCCATGGAAGCGAAGTCCTCGGTCATGAGACCTTTGCCATGCGGCTGTTTTACATTCGGGAGACGGTGATGGAACTTCTGGGCATGATCGGAGGTAACCGGGTCCACTACGGCGCATCCATACTGGGGGGTGTCAGGCCGCGCTGTGAGCTGGATGAAATGCGCATCCAACAGATTAAAAATGGTATGGATCTCCTGGAGGAGAAGATAACAGCTTTTGCAGACCGTTTTGTATCCGATCCCCTGGTCATGAGCAGGATCACCGGGGTGGGAGTAATCAGTCAGAAAGATGCTCTTCGCCTGGCCTGTACCGGACCCACCTTAAGGGCCACTGGAGTGGAAAAGGACCTCCGGAGGGATATGGAAGAGTATGATCCCTTTGAATTTGACGTTATCACTCAGGATGATGGTGATGTAAAGTCCCAACTCTTAATGAGGGTAATGGAAAACTTCGAGTCTATCAAGATCATCCGTCAGGCTATCAGAGACCTTCCCCCGGGCCCCATAACCAACCGGAGCTGGGAGATGAAGGACACCCCCCTTACCAAAAGCTATATTGAAGTTCCCCGGGGAACTCTTTACCATTCTTATGCACTGGAAGATGGTCGGGTGCGGAACTGCGTAATCAGGACCCCCTCCATGGCCAACATAGGGGCCATGCAGTACGCGTGTATAGGCCATCACATCACAGACGCCCAACTGTGCGTTGTACAGTGCGATCCATGTTTTACCTGCACAGATAGGGCGATCCAGATCATCGAGATATAAGGAGAATTTAACCATGAGCGTTGCATATTCCGTAATAGCAGTACTGGGCACCCTGGTGGTGGCCTTCATAGTAAGTCTTTTACTACCTGGTATTGAACGAAAATTCATCCACGCCAGGATACAGCAGAGGATAGGCCCGCCCATCACCAGCCCGGGGATCATGGCCCCCATCAAATTCTTCTTCAAGCAGACCATAAATCCCAACTCCCCCATGCCACGGCTTTACAATGCACTTCCACTTATAAGCTTATTAGTAGTCACGGTGCTGCTGCTATTCCTGATACCGCAAATGTACTTTGTAGGTGCTCTGGCCAGCGTTATTGCTATTATAGGTTTTTTAAAGGTGGAAGAAGTTATGTACATGTTCATGGGAAGCCTCTCCAGATCTGTCCTCTCGGTACGCATGCCATTCCCCGACATTGTAAAGGGGGCTAAACACCCAGAAACGCCCCGAAGATTTTTAGAAGAACTCAGTACTCTTCGAGCATTTAGATTAATAGCTTTCGGGTCATTCCCGGTCTATATTGCACTGTTCGTGTCGGTGGCTGTGACTGGAAGCATCTTCCTTTCAGATATTGTGGCCTACCAGCAGTTACATGGACCCATACTCTTTACAGTTGCCGGTGCCCTGGGAGCAGTGGTGTTCTTCATAGGTTATATGATCCTATTGAATGAATATCCCTTTGGCATTCTGAAAGCAAAAGCAGATGTTATAGAGGGACCTTACATGGAATACGCAGCAAAATACAGGGCATATAATTATTTGACCAGAGGATTCTTGATGTTTGTCCTGGCCAGCCTATTTGCCACCCTGTTTTTGGGGATAGCACCTAACATCCTGAATCCGAATTTCATCATAACCATAATAGTAGCCCTGTTGTTTCCCATGCTCATGGCAGTGATGAGTGCGTTCTCCCCTATATTTACTTACAAGCAGTTCTATCCCACGGTAGCTGCTGTTTCAATCCTGGGAGTTCTGGCCATAGTAGCGGCGTCTCTTTAGAGAAACTTTAAAAAAGTTTTCATCAAGGTAAAATCAGGATTAACAATCTTTAAAAAAAATAATTCAATTTAACATTATAAAAAATAATTCAATAAAAAAATTTCAATAAAAAATTTTATTATATCTTAACATATCTTACAAAATAATTTCAATAAAATTCTCTTACAAAAATAATTCAAAAAATTCAATAATAAAATTTAAATTTTAATAAATAATTTATAAAAAATGATTTAATGAATCTTTAATTGATATAGATTCAATTTTTAATAAATTCAATCAATACAAAAAACTGGAAAATCAAAATCATGGTGATCAAATGAAATTCGTGGTAAGACCCCAGCACATACTTAGCATGGGAGGATACATCGTGGAAACCGACTTCCCCTACCGGAACGTTATTGTGGTAAATCCCACCCTGGAACCAATTAAGATAGAGGTTCCCATATTTGATGAGGAATGGGTGGAGGAACACCGTCAGCTGGGACTGGAAATCATCCCTCTTACAGAAAAAGACAATTATCTCAGTAATTTCCGGAAGGCCAAGGCCAAACTGGAGAAGTTGAAGGCCGAAGGTTAAAAAAAATCATTAATAAAATGGAAATAGGAATGCTGATCTACAGCATCCCTTAATATTTCGCCAGTTTTCTTTTATTCTGCTTCAATCATTTCTCCGTACTCTACTTCTATTTCACAACCGCTGGGGCCGCAGCAGAAGTGTTGTAGATCAAATTTAGCCTGCACATTTTCACCTCCCACCAGTTCATACTATTGGTTATCCGATACTATTATTTATAGTTGTCGGTAATCCGATATTGGATAACAGATATTGCATAATAAATATTTTTAGGTGGAGATTCCAATAGTATATAACATGGAATGCTGTGAAATGAAGGGCTATTTGTCCTATCTAATCCTGTGGATTTTAAACAAAAAAACCATGAGAGGGGCTGAGATAGGTAGAGAATTAGAAAAAAGAAGAGGAACAAAACCTAGTCCTGGTACTATTTATCCTGCCCTAAAAGAACTGAAAAATGTGGGTTTAATCGCGGTTGATGATCAAAAAATTTATTCTCTAACAGATAAAGGTCAAGATGAACTTAAATCTGCTTGTAAATTCTTCTGCCAAATTTTTTATGATATGAAAGAGATGTCTGATTTTGGTGAATAAAAGAGATGTCTGATTTTTGTGAAAAAACTATTTCTCATCTCCCGGACCGATATCCCGCATCATGAAGAAGACCAGTTTAACCATTATGGAAGCTATCGCCTTTTTTAAGGCACTTATTTCGACATCATAAAAATAGTCTTCCTTATCTTTATAGAATTCATAATCTGCTGGAAGATATTTTTCCATGGAGGGGTTTAACATATCTTTAAAGAATCTAAATCGCATATATTCACTTAAACTGGGAGATCCTAACTCAGCGGTGCTGATTGAGTTATAAAATTTTCTGGAAGCATCTTCAATCTTCTTCCTCTTTTTGTTCTCTGCTTTGAGAGTAAGAGGCCAGGCCGGTGTATAAGCATCCAGTTCATAGACCACTTCAGGCCCTCCAAAGGTGACTTTAAGAGATTCTAGGGTCTTATCTAAACCTGAACCTCCATTGGCCACCAGCATTACCTTTTGGCTGAAAAAACGGGGGCGATGGTTGGTATAGGCGAAACGGTCAATGAAGTTCTTCATCAGCCAGCTTACATTCTGAACATAGCCTGGAGAGGATAATATTACTCCGTCTGAATTTGAAATTTTTTCCTCGATCTCAACCCGGTCATCCTTTAAAGGACAGAGATCCTCGCCCCGGGAGATACATACAAAGCAGCCCTTACATAATTTTAGATCAGCATCCTTAAGAAATAGGTATTCAAACTCTACATCTCCTATTTCTTTCATTTTACCTTCAATCTGTTGGACAACTCTGTAACCACTGCCTCTGCCCTTAGGACTGCCCATTATTGCAAGTACTTTCATTTTTGGTTTTTCCTTTATTTTTTTGTTCCTTTTGTCCATGTTATCCTTTTTGCCCGCAATTATCCCTTATTCACGATTTTTGCTAACTTAGAATACCCTCTCTTATTGAAACTGCAGTCCCGCATGCAGATGGTGCATCCCTCACATTTTTCAGGATTTATATGGGTAACTCGTCCATCTTCATGGGAAATGGGTGTTTCCAGAAGGGCGTTTGCAGGGCAGGATTTTATACAATTCCCACACCTGGCGCAGAAGGACGGCATCCAGGAATGCTCATCTTCACTGTCCCGGGGTAAATTCTCTATGCTGGTAAATATGGCGGATATTCTTTGTCTTGGGCCGAATTCAGGAGTAATTAAAAGTCCATGTCTACCGGTCCATCCTAAACCTGCTTTTTGGGCTAGCCAGGGATACATAGCAAAGCCACCAGATGGAATGCTGGCCTGTGCACCGAATCCGTTCTCTCTTAAGTATTCGGCCAGCTTATTGGTAATTATTCCCAGGTCATCGTAGGTGATAAGTCCCATGGCCTGAGTTTCAGGACTGGGAGATGTATCTATTATCTCTTTGTCCATCTCCAGGGTAAAAATGATGGCGTTAGAGTATAAAAGGGATTTGTTTTTGAATATGTACTTTGGAGGAACTTTTGTGTAGCCTATGGAGGCAATGCCCAGTGATCGGGCGTATTCCTCAAATTTTTTCAGGAATTTTTCATCTGCAATCGTTTTAGGATTGGAAGGATTGTTATTCCAGTGATTTAACTGCCTTTTCCATTCCTTTTGCTATTGACAGTTGTCTGGGAAGTGTTTTTAAAGTAATTTTTAATTTATCAGGCATAAGCTTCTCCGGTGAAGAAGGTGATGCTTTAACCTGATATTTTCTTTGATTTACGGAAAGTTCGAGCTTATTGATGCGGTTCAACCTGTAATCGGCATATTTATCTTTAATTCCTTTAAAAATACTCATGATGTGCCTCTTTTTAATAAATTTTCTTTTGTTGGGTGAAATTTTTAGTGGAGTAGGGATTGGACCCATTCACGTTTTTCCCAGAGAGCACATCCACCGTTTGTTTCGGTCAATTCATGGTGGCTTTCCCGAATTTTCTTCATAAAATCAGATTTTAATGCTTCTTTTAGGGTCATATCCCTTAGATTTGTATCGGAGTAGGGAGCAAATGGACATGGTTCAAGATTACCTTCAGGACTTACATGTATGAAACCCCGTCCAGCAGAGAGACATCCACCAAATTCTTCTTCATCCCCAGGAAATGCCAGGAATACCCCTGGAAATTTACTGCGTAATGAGTCCATCAAACTCGGGACTGTAACTCTTTGCTGGTTGGTCAGGACCCAGTCTTCGGTTCCTTCCTTTACTGGATTATATTCCACAAAAAAGAATATTTTACACCCTAAATCTATTAAATTTTGTACAAATTCCTCTTTGGTCACCGTGGCAAAGTTTGATCTGGTCATGGTCAAAGAGATGCCAGAGAAAATACCGTTACTATTCATTTTCCTGATTATTCCCTGTAGATGTTTATAAACGCCTTTACCTCTCCGACCATCGGTATCTTCCTCATAACCTTCCATACTGATTATGGGCACCACATTTTTATATTTCTTCAACTTTGCAACGATATCATCGTCAACTAAAAGCCCGTTGGTGAATAGGGGGAAGATGATCTGGGGGAAGTCCTTGGCTATCTCCAGTATTTCTGGCCTAACCAGAGGTTCACCGCCAGCAAGCAATACAAATGAGATTCCAAGTTCTTTAGCCTCCATCAGGACGTTTTTTATCTTTTCAGGTTTCATTTCTTCCTCTTTTAGAGATCTTTCATGAGCCATGGCGTAGCAGCCCGGACACTGCAGGTTGCACTGATTGGTGACGCTGAAGATCATCAGGGGCGGCACACGAATGCCTTTCTCATGCCATTTTTGTCTGGTTTTCGCTGCGGTTTTCTGCCGATATATGGTTTTGAGAAAGAAACTTGCTTGAGACGGATTTTTAACCGTGATACCCAGGGCAGTTTTGAAAATGCTTTTGATAGTATCATTCATGAGATCTATGTACTGGTTCTCATCTTTCAAACTCTCATCCAGATTTTCCTCTTCACTTTTTAAACCCTTATTCAGACTTTCGTCTTTCATTTTATCTGCCATTTTTTTATCCTCTTATAGCTCTTTTTATCCTCTTATGACTCTTATTTTCTTATTTTTTTCTATAAAAATGTTCGTATTTTTAAATTTTTTGTTTGAAATCACCGGCTATTATTCAACAGTGTATACTTATTGGGGCTTTTTTTAGGTTACTTTCTATAGGTGAACTTTGGTCTATTTCAAAGGTTTCAATAAGTTTCTCCGTGTTGATGTCTGTGGGGAATCCTTTCTGGTCCCAGTGATTTTTACATCCGCAGTAGTCCAGGAGAACACACTGGGCAGGGATGCCCAGTGAATCTGCCTTCCAGCCGCCAGCTATTAAGTTGGAAACACAGGCCACACCCACAATTCCCAGCTCATCCCTATCATTCTCGCTACTGTGGGAGAATGCTGAAGACTCATGGGAAATCATATAAACCTCAAAACCCTTTTTTTCTCCTGTTTCAGTTAACTGGTTCACTCTGCAACCTTTTAAACAACCGGTACATTTTAAACCGAGGTTAGTTTCCTGAGCTCTGCAGTCTTCTGCATTTTTGGCTCGGACACATCCCGGTAGAAGCAGGGCTTTTCTGGGTCTACTTTCAAAATCTTTTCTGAAAGAGCGGTTCATAATTTCTGCCCCCACCATGTTAAGGTGGTATTCAACTCTTTTTCTGCCGCAGAAAATTACATCCTCTTTAAAGAGATGTTCGGAATGTTTTTCATGGAGGAATTTTTCTACCTGTGGGGTGTAATCGCCAAGCATTTCTTCACTTCTCTCTTCAAACCATTCTGCAAATAAAAGGGTGTCCATGAGATATTCAGACACTTTCAGGCGGTTTTGGGTGACAAAAAATTTTTCCCAGATTCTCAGCCGTTTTACTTCCTGGGAAAAGTCGCCGGTTGCCTCTAAATATTTTAAAAGTTTATCCAGCTGGGTTGTATTGAGTTCAGGGAAATCAAAAATTTCCTCTCCGTCTAGGAGAAACATGGTTGATAGGATTCCGCGTAAATGGTCGATGTCACTTTTCATATCTTTATTTTTATTGCGTAATTCTGCTAAATGTGCCATTATTTTTTGGGGTTTTTCATCTAATCTGGATGCCCTGCTTCCATATATTCTGTACAGTGTTCCTAGCATTAGAAGTTCAAAGCTGTATTCTTCAGGGGTGCGTATTTTTTCAGCTGTTTTCTCTTGGAGGTGGGATTTAAATTTTTGGATTAGGGGTCCTACCATACTTTCAGCTTCAATTAAAACTTCATCGGTAAAGGTTTTAACGTCCTTGTAATATTCATTAGATTCTTTTTGACCTTTTTTGAGTGAATAGGTGATTATATCCATTTTTAGACTTCCTCTACTTTTATAGCTTTTAGAAGGAACTCGGCATGGTCGTTCATCTTCTTTAATGCCAGGTCCATGAATGAATCAAAATCTTCATCGTATTTCAGGACAAAGTATTCAAAGAAGAGGAATATTGCGAATGAGAAGTATTCATAGGCAAGGGTTCTGGGGTTAAATGGTTTGATAAGTCCTTTTTTTATCATTATGGTGAAAATGTTTTCCCAACCATCTATTGGCTCTTCTAAAAGTGTTTTTTTGAAAAATTCTCTTATTTTTTCGTTATGGTAAGTCTCAATGGAAACTAAACGCCATATTTTTTCCATTTTGGGGGTGTTTATGCGTTCTATATACATCCTGGCCCCTACTTCAAAAAAGACCTCTGGGCCCTGGTCAATTAATGATTCCGTTTCTTCTTCTGGTGGGCCGCTTTGGGTCAGTTCATCCTTGAAATAGTCAATTATAGCGTCTAGTATGGCCTCTTTGTTTTGGTAGTGGTTGTATATGGAACTTTCTCTTATTCCCACTTCTCGACCGATTTCGCGAACTGATACTGCGTCAAAACCCTTTTCCGCGAAAAGATCCACCGATACGTCGAATATTTTTTGTTTGGTGTTCTTTTTAGGTTCATTTCCAGATTTTGATGAATTTTTTATGTTGTTTTTCATATGATCATTACTCCTTACACATCTCTTAACTAACGTTAGTTAGTATTTCATAGTATATAAAACTAACGTTCGTTAGTGTATGTTAGTGATCATAATGTTACCTAAAAACACTTCAATTTAAAACAAATAATTTATAAATTACTAAAATTTAAACAAAGAAAATAAGCAGGGTAAATCTTTTAATAATCTTTAATAATCAGTAATCACCACTCTATGACGTTACAGAATGAATTATATGCACAAATATAGGATAGGGGCAGATAATCATCTTAATCTACTTTAAAAGTAATGTAGATTTTAAAAATTTAATAAAAAATTTTTAATTTACATTCTTAAGGACTATAATCCTGAAGAATATAACTAATATATTATGATTCTTTATCCTGAGGACTATAATAATATAATGCCACTTATTTTACATTAAAAAAAATTTTTCATTAATTAGAGATTGATATGCTTGTTATCACAAAATTTGATATAAATCTCTTAAAATCTGAGAAATCGGTTAAAAGAGGTTAAAAAAGATATATACAATTAAAAACTTTTTATCACATTTATTAAATTCCATCTATCCGGTTTTTATTTAAATAAACCCTGAATAGATGGTATCAATGATTAGGGAGGTTATGGTCTTAATATAAAAGCAATGACCATGCCTTTTTTCAGTAAATAATGTTTTAGATAACTTAATTTATTAAAAATACTAATGGAGAGAACTTATCCATATAAAACTATTTCGATAACCTCATAGCGTGTCTTAAATCGGTAAAAGAGCCCTATACGTGGCTTTATGTCACAAAAAAACCGGAAGGTTTATATATGGTGGTTCAGTGATCAGTGATTTGTCCTGAAAAAGTCCTGAAAAAATAACATTTAGGAGTTTAAGGACACGGAGGCGGTAAAATTAAGCGAAAATTCATATTCTCAGTAATAGTGCTATTTAGTTTAGTACTATTTCTAAATGTCAGCGACGTATCTGCAACAGCAGAAAATCAAACAAACACCACAATACAGAGCATTCAAGAACAGGTAACCAGTCAAAGTACACAAGAAGAATTAGTTTCTACTCAAAGTACAGTAGAACAAGTAACTAGTGAAAGTACACAAGAAACGACTGGTGAAAATACACAGGAAACAGATTCTACTCAATCAGATTCTAGTTCTACTTCCAACAATACAACTGGTACCCAAGATTCACAGACAAATACAACTGATACCCAAAGTTCACAGACAACGACTGAAACCAATACCCAGACAACCGAAAACAGCACTGTCACTAACAATGTAAATAATACAAATTCAACTGCAAGTCAGGTTGATTATGCAGCTGGAACAACCACGGCTAAGTTCACCATGAATCAGGTAATCAACGCAGCTACCTGGGTGAAAAACTATATAGAGACCCATCATGGTCTCCCGGATTATGTGGTTATTGGCGGAACACAGGTCAATATGCCCTCATTTTTAAAACTTTTGACCAACGGCGTTTTACAAATTAATAACGGAACAAACTCATCCAATGATTTTTCGGTTTTTAACCCGGCACCGGTTCCCAGAGATTCTATTAAGAGTGGGGATATGGCTAAGGCTGAGTATCTGAAGATTGCCAGTGATGTGAAGTCCTTCATGGATTCCAAAGGGGTTGCCCCGGAGTATGCCTACAACACCAGTTTAGGTTACTATCTGGGCTACCAGAACCTGGTTTATATGTACGCCATGATTCTGGACTCCTACAAAACCAAGAACGTGCTGCCTGCCTATGTCAGTTTGAAGCCCTGGAGTTTGGTTACCAACCCACCAGTCACTTTGACCATTGATCAGGTAATTAGCGCAGCTAGCTGGGTGAAAAACTATGTGGATACCAATCATGGTCTTCCAGATTATGTGACTATCGGCACCTACAAGGTGAGTATGTCTTCGTTTTTAGAGCTTTTGACCACCAGTGTGCTAAAGATAAACAACGGGACAGGTACAACAGTGGATTATGTGTCTTTTGGCGTAGCACCGGTTCCCAGAGATTCTATTAAGGGTGGGGATATGGCTAAGGCTGAGTATCTGAAGATTGCCAGTGATGTTAAGTCCTTCATGGATTCCAAAGGGGTTGCCCCGGAGTATGCCTACAAC